>VFZW01000383.1 GCA_016871055.1 Acidobacteriota bacterium | reverse complement strand
GACGCCGCATTCATCGATCCCGCGTTGCCGTTCGTCGCCAACTTCAACATCGCCGATTTGCCACCGGGTTTCGACGTGTCGTTTCCCTTCCCCAAAGCGTTTGTCGATCGCGTGTCTTCGAATCCGCCGTTGCTGCCGCGCGGACTGATTCTGTCGCGGCAAGTGGCGGACTTCAACGCGCGAGACACCTACGCGGGCCAATGGAACTTGAGCGTGCAACGCGCGGTGACAGCTCGCCTGGCGGTGCAGGCGGCTTATGTCGGCAGCCGCACGGTGAAGCAGATCGCGCCGTCGACGTTCAACCTAGTCGATCCGGCGATCGGGCGCAGACCGCGCACCGATGTCGGCGACGTACAGTTCTTCGCCAACGCCGCAAATGTGAGCTATCACGCGTTGCAGATCTCGGTGAATCAGAAGTTGGCGAAAGGCGTCTCGTTCGATAGTTATTACACGTGGTCGAAGTCGCTCGCATATGGGCCCGCCGATTCGACGATCACTTTCGGCGAAGGCAATATGCAAGATCCGTACAACTGGCGCGCTTCGTACGGGCCGAAGCAGGGCGATCTGCGGCATCGTTGGGTGACGACGTATTCGATCGCGTTGCCCTCGGCGCGTTTCGCCAAGACGCTACTCGGCGGATGGATGTTGCAGGGCATCTCGGCATGGCGATCCGGTCTGACGGTGAATGTCACCTCGGGCGTGGCGACGTTTCCGAACGGGCGGCCCGGCGGACAGCGGCCGGACCTCGTCGGCGGTGTCGAACCCTACATCGCCAACAGCGAATCGTTGGTGTGGTTGAATCGCGCGGCTTTCGATGTGAACACGCCGCGCGCGCAGAGGCGGTATGGGAATCTCGGCTACAACGTGTTCCGCGGACCAACCGGGTTCACCTACGACGCCGCGCTGCACAAGGGTTTTCGATTCGCCGAGCGGCATCTGGTGACGTTTCGCTTTGAGATGTTCAACGCTCTGAACCACAAAGTCCTTGGTTCACCGAACGGAAATTTGAGCAGCCCGCAGTTCGGCACGATCACGGGCGCAAGCGGCGGCCGCAATATCCAACTGGCTTTGAAGTACACGTTTTAAAATGAAACTCACCTTTTTCCTTCTCACCTTGGCGAGCTGGGCGCAGACCGCCGTGCACCGCGTCCATCCGGTGCTGATCCGCAACGAACAGAACGAACTGATGGAGTTCGCGCTCAACGGCGGCGGCAATCTGCGTTCCGTCACGTGTCACTTCCGCGGTGAAGCGGCGCTCGAAGCGGTCGAGATCGTGTCGATGCCGGACAAGCGCGTCTTCGCATCGGCGAAGCCCGCGCGCGCAGTGATGTTTCGCGGCGACATGCCGGTGGGCAAAGGCGTGTTTTGGTTGTCGGCGCGCGTGAAGGCGAATGCTCCGCTATCCGGGCGCGTATCGGGCTGGTGCGACTCAGTGACGACGACGAACGGGGAAGCAGCGATACGCGGCGCTACGCCGGCGGTATCGCGGCGCATCGGCGTCGCTCTGCGCAAACACGGCGACGACGGCGTGGATACCTACCGCATTCCGGCGCTGGCGACATCGCCGAAAGGTACGCTGCTGGCCGTTTACGACATGCGGCGGCGGAAGCCGCGCGACTTGCAGGAAGACATCGACATCGGCTTGAGCCGGTCGAGCGATGGCGGCCGAACGTGGGAATCGCCGCGCGTGATCATGGACATGGGCGAGTACGGCGGATTGCCGCAGGAGCAGAACGGCTGCAGCGATCCGGGGATCATCGTCGATGAGAAGACGGGCGAAATCATCGTGTTCGCCGTGTGGATGAACGGGCAGCCGGGCAAACATCAATGGCTTGACGATGGGTCACTACCGGGCTATGAGATCGGCAAAACGGCGCAATTGCTCATGGTGCGATCGACCGACGACGGGCGCACTTGGTCGAAGCCGGAGAACCTGACGCGGGTACTGAAGAAGGAGGCGTGGTGGCTGCTGGCGCCCGCGCCGCAGCAAGGCATCAACATGCCCGATGGGAAGCTGGTGATGCCGATGCAAGGGCGCGATGAGGACGGCGTGCCGTTTGCGACGATCATGGTGAGCGGCGATCATGGCAAAACGTGGACGCTTGGCGCGCCGGCGCATAGCCGCGGGAATGAGTGCCAGGCGGCAAGGCTGTCGGACGGGTCGATCATGCTAAACATTCGCAATGACGGGGTGAAATATCGCGCGGTGTATGTGACGAAGGATTTGGGCCGCACGTGGACGGCGCATTCGACGAACGCGAACACACTGATCGAACCGCCCGCGAACGGAAGCTTGTTCGCGTTTCGGAATATGCTGCTGTTTGCGAACGCTCGCTCTCAGACAGCGCGGACGCACCACACGCTGCAGATCAGTACCGACGATGGCACGACTTGGCCGGAGAAGATGCGGTTACTGCTCGATGAAGGCCGGGGGCGCGGGTATCCGAGCATCACGCGCGTCGACCGCGATCACATCGGCATTGTCTACGAGGGCAGCCGCGCGGATATGACGTTTGAGAAACTTTCGATCAAGGAGTTGATGTCCCGCGCTACAACAACCGGCGGGAAATAGCCTTTTTCTCGAGGCGCGAGCGGCGGCGTTGGAGCGGTTCGCAGGGCGCGAAGCTGAGGGCTTGTTCGGTGAGATCGAGTGCCAGCAGGTAGTTTTTTTCGATGTGCTCGTAGTACTTGGCGAGTTCCTCGAAAGCTCCGGCGCGATGTGGGTTGGGCGTGCCGATCAACTCGGTGAACAACTCAACCGAGGCCGCTTCGTTGCCGCGTTTCTTCTCTAGCAGCGCGCAGTCCCATGTGGTTCGGAACGCGAGTTCGTCGTTGAGACCGGCGGCGAGGCCGCGGCGGAAGAGCGTGATCGCTTCGTCGATGCGATCGGCGCCGCGAAGCCAGCGGGCGAGGCCGACCATTTCCGCGCCCCGGCGGAGCGGAACTTCGAGCGGAGCATGGAAGGCGCGCGGGATGATGCCGGTCAGGCACGCCAGCGAGAGGATGTCGAAGGCGTTGTGTTCGAAGATCGACGCCATGCGATGCGCGGCGCCGGTGCGGAGGTAGTCGAAGTAGAGATTGGGAATGAGCGCGCCGGGCAAATCGTCGATGCGTTCGACGCCTAGGATTTCGCCCTCGAGGTGAACAAGGCGGCACGAATCGAGCTGCAACTTGTAGAGACGGCGGGCGCCGTAGAGCAGATCGAGGTGGGTCATGCGCGCGAAGGGCGGCTTCATGCGCGACATTCGGAAACGGGTTTCGAGCAGGGGTTGATCGTAGGCGCGGCCGTTGTAGGTGACCAGGACGTCGTATTTTTCAAGATCGGCGGCGAGTGCGGTGAGTTGACTCGGCTCGTCGGTGTAGTCGCGGAGAAAGTACTGCTTGAGGCTGAAGCCGTGCTCGTCGAGCGCGCCGACACCGATGAGAAACGCGTACGTTCCCGAGCCGCCGGCGAGGCCCGTGGTTTCGGTGTCGAGGAACACGACGCGGCGGGGATCGACGTCCGCGAGCGCGCCGTCGGAGATGGCGGCGAGCCAATTGCGTTCGACTTCCTGCAAGTCGGAGACGTAGACGTTGCCGTGGCGCTGGTGGTTCTTCCAGGCGCGTTCGGACTCGAAATGCGAACCGCGTTCGGTGGCGATGACGGCGCCATCGATCCACTGATCGATGGACTTGCGCTCCTCCGCCGGAGCGGCGGGGCCAATTGGCGAAAAGGCGGGCGGTTCGATCGACGCTATTTTGCGCCGGAGAAACGCGAGTTTTTCTTGGAGATTGGACACGCCTGCTTCGCCTCGTGTTCGCCTGGAACTGATGAGTGTATCACGATTAGAAAATCAGCTTCAGGCTTAACGTGACCTGGCGCTGGCCATGTCCTTTTTCGTCGACGACGGTACCGAAGGCGGTGGCGGTGGGGGTAGTGTTCGGTCCGGCGAATTGCACGTGATTGAGCGAGTTGTAGGTCTCGAAGCGGAACTGTGTGCGAACCTTTTCGGTAATTCTGAAGTTCTTAAACATCGAGAGATCGAAGTTGTTGATGCCGTCGGCGCGGATGCCGTTGAAGCGCGAAGGGAAGGTACGAATGTTGTTGGCGAGACTGTTCTGCGGGTTCTTGTCGAAACCGGCGTCGGTATTGAACCAGCGCTGCGCGAAGCGCTGGCTGAGCGGGAGCGCGATGTTCTTAATGTCGCCGTTGAAAATGGCGTTGCCGAAGCCGAGCGCGTCGCCGGTCTGCCCTTCGAACCAACCCTGGAACTGCCAGCCGCCGAGAGCGGTGTCGACTAGGCGGTTGACGTTGCCGAGGTATTTCTTGCCACGGCCAAACGGGAGTTCGTAAATGCCGCTGAGGACGAAGCGGTGGGTGAAGTCCTGCGGCGACACAACCTTGTTCAAGTAGGAATCGGTGTCGTTGAGATAGTCGATGCCTTCCATGAACTTGGAGTAGGTCCAACTGAGTTGGAACGTCAGGCCGGCGGCGTAGCGTTTTTCGGCGGAGAGTTGGAGCGAGTGGTAGTAGGAGTAGCCGGCGGGCAGATCGACGGTGATGTCGCCGAAGTGGGGGAAGGGCCGGAGGAGTTGGGCGCGACCGACGCGCTGGTTGGCAAGGCCGGTGCCGAGGTATTCGGGGAGACCGAAGAACGGGCTGTTTACCTGGGCGCTGAGGAAGTCGATGACGGGCTGATCACGGGTGGCAAGCGTCGACATGTATTGGCGCGGCACGGCGTTGAGATTGCGATTGACGAGGAGTTTCGTGCCGCGGTTGCCGACGTAGGCCAGATCGAGGACGGTTTTCGCCGGGAGTTCGCGTTGCACCGAGAACGACCAGCGCTGCATGTACGGGTTCAGCGGCTCGTCGTTGAAAAAGCTCACGCCGCGGCCGAGGAAAGTACTGAGGCCGCCAGCGGCGCCTTGTGAGAGTTCGATGCCATTGGGGAACGGGTTGGCGAGTGTGGCGGCGAAGGTCTGGCCGTTGTTGAGCGAGGCGATGAGATTAGTCGGCTGATTGAAGCCGCCTTGATTGACACCGGAGCGGTCGACGCCGTTAACGTCGTAGAAGATGCCGTAGCCGGTGCGGACAACAGTCTTCTTGTTGAGCTGATAGGCGATGCCGATGCGCGGCGCGAAGTTGTTCTTGTCGGGATTCCAGAGGCCGCTAGGAGCGCCATTGGCGCCGGCGAATAGGAGTCCGCCGGTGGTGCGGAAAGCGCTGGGCGCGATTTCGGGGATGGGGCTGCGCGCGTAGGCGGCGAGCGCGGCGGCCGAGGTGGGATTGGCGGTTGAGAAATCAAAGCCTCGAATGGTGCGGTTGAAACGCTCCGTCACGGCCTTTTCATACTCGTAGCGAACGCCGATATTGAGGGTGAGCTTCGGGTTGATGCGCCAGTCGTCTTGCACAAAGAAGGACGTGTAGCTAGACTCTTCGGCGCGGGAGGCGTTGTTATTGATGACGCCGGCGGTGGCGATTCCGAATAGCATGGAGGCCAAGCCCTGGCCTTTGGGCGAGGCCGGCGTGTTATCGACTGGGCCATTGGTAAATGCCGTGCCGAAGGTGAACTGGGGGTTGACGAAGCCGTAACCCAAGCCGGTTTCGCGCTGGAGGCGGTATTCGGTACCGTAGCGCATGGAGTGGCTGCCGCGGATGTTGGTGAGCGTGGCGCTGCCGGTGTGGTAGTTCGTTGTCGCGCGGCTCGCGCCGCCGAGTCCGAGAGAGGTGTAGTTGGACACAACGGCTTGCGGGAAGACAAGGCCGTCGGTGTCGAGCTTCTGGGCGATTTCGTTCTTGAGGGAAGCGGGCAGGCCGAGGCTGGTGATGTCGAAACCGGCCGAACCGCGGGTGGTCCTGTCGTTCTGATAGCTGACGCTGTAACGGACGTTCAGCAGAAGGCCGGGCGAGAAGACGTGTACGTCGTCGAGAACGGCGCCCCAGCCGGTGCGGTCGAGGATGTCTTCGAAGATCGCGCCAGGCAGCGTGTCGGTCTTGTTGTCGTGCTGGGAGTTGTTGATACGGAAGAAGAGCCGGTTGGCGGCCGAGAGTTGGTGATCGATGCGGCTGACGGCGGTGTAGTTCTCGCGCTTGATCTGGCGGGTGCGGAAGTAGTTCTGGCTGAAGTCCAAGGTACCGGGCTGGTTGGCTTCGGGGTAGAAGGCGATCATGCGCTGGGCGATGGGGCTGATGCGGGAGGCGGGAATGACGTTATTCGGCAGCGGTTGACGGGAGAAGCGGCCAGCCTGCGCGGCGGGAACGATGGTGAAGGGGTCGTAGATTTGATATCGCGCCCCACCGGCGCGGAGGAGCGCGGAGAAATCACCGCGACGTTCTTCGTTGGTGGGGACGGTCGCGGTGTTGCTGAGATTGCGATCGATGTTCAGGTCTTCGAAACCGTAGGTCCAAAAGGTCTTGTTGCGGCCATCGTAGAACTTTGGGATACGCAGCGGTC
>VFZW01000382.1 GCA_016871055.1 Acidobacteriota bacterium | reverse complement strand
AGGCGGCCAAACGGCAGAACGAAGAGAAGATCGCGACGATTCAACCCGTGGCGGAACTGAAGCCGCTGTCGCGCCAAGTCACGTCGCTCAAGATGAACAACCAGAACGTCAAGGTTCTGTACGAAACGCTGGGCAAGCTGACGGGCGTTAACGTGATCTGGGATCCGGAGTATCAGCAGCCGTCGAAGAACTACAACGTCGACCTGACGAACACCAATCTGGAAGAGGCGCTCGACCATCTTTCGGTGATGACGAAGACCTACTGGAAGCCGCTGTCGTCGAACACGATTTTCCTGACCAACGACAACATCACCAAGCGCCGCGACTACGAAGACAATGTCGTCAAAGTTTTCTACTTGCAGAACATCACGTCGGTGCAGGAGTTGAACGAAATCGCGACGTCGGTTCGGTCGGTGACCGAAATCCGGCGGCTCTACACCTACAACGGACAAAACGCGGTAATCGCGCGCGGGACGGTGGATCAGGTGGCGCTGGTCGAAAAGTTGCTCACCGATCTGGATAAGCCGAAGGCTGAAGTTCTGGTCGATATCATCGTGATGGAAACTTCGACGGGCCGAACGCGCGATTTGGCGGCGAGTGTGTTGACGTCCGGCGCGCCGGGGTTGAAGCTCGATATTACGCCGACGAGTTCGGACGGCAAGGCGCTAGGCGGTCTGAGCCTCCCGAACCTGAAGACTCTACGCACCGACGACTACACGGTGAATTTGCCGAGTGCGCTGCTGCAAGCCGTAATGACCGACCGCAATTCGAAGGTCCGTCAGACGCCGCAGATCCGCGCGGCCGACGGGCAGAAGGCCTCGCTGCGCATCGGTGAAAAGGTACCGACGGCGTCGGGTTCTTTCCAGCCGGGTATCGGAACGGTGGGTGTTAGCCCGCTGGTGAACACGCAGTTCCAGTATCTCGATGTCGGCGTTGTGATGGACATGACGCCGCGCATTCACGGCGACGATGAAGTCTCGATGCACGTCGAAATCGAAATTTCGAATGTTGTCGAGCGCATCGATATCGGCGGCATCAAACAGCCCGTTATCGGCCAGCGCAAAGTGGTGCACGATGTGCGCGTCAAAGAGGGCGAGATGAACTTGATCGGCGGTTTGGTGAAGACGCTCGACACGCGTAACGTTTCCGGCATTCCGGGGCTGATGAACATTCCGTACCTGGGCCGGTTGTTCTCCACCGAGTCGATCGAGCGATCGCAGAACGAACTTGTGATCGCGTTGGTGCCGCACATCGTTCGCACGCAGGAGATCACGCCCGTAAATCTGCGCGGGATCTTTGTCGGCAACGATCAGACGGCGAAGTTGAGCTACGCGCGAACGGGCGGCGATGCTGCCGCGCCGTCGACCGCGCCCACCACGCCTGTTACGACAACACCCACGATTGTCGAGCCCACGCCCGCCAAGCCGCAACTGCCGCCCGCTGCGCCGGTGCGCTTGACGTTCCAGCCCGAGGGCGTCGTAACGCGATCGGGATCGGAAGTGGTGGTAACGCTGCATGTCGCCGAAGCAGTCGATCTGTTCCAGGCGCCGGTGCGGTTTAAATACGATCCGAAGAAGTTGAAGTTGCAGGGCGTAACGCCCGGCGCGTTCCTGTCGAGCGACGGCCAGCGTGTGACCTCGTCGCATGACGACAACGTGGCCAAGGGCGAGATCGCGGTGCAGTTGAGCCGCGTGGCTGGCGCGCCGGGATTGACCGGCAACGGTGCGCTGCTGTCGTTGCGGTTCATGACAGTCGCGGCGGGCGATACGACGGTCGCCGTGCTCGACTCGGCGTTGCAGAACGCGAAGTTGCAGACGGTTCCGGCGCAATCGCCGAGCGTGGGTGTGGAGATACGGTAGTGTTTCTTGTGACCGATCGGCGGCGATACGGCCAGCGTGGCATGACGCTGGTGGAGTTGATCGTCGCGTTTTCGATCCTGCTGTTGTTGTCGACGATGGCGCTGCCATTGGCGCGCTCTCGTGTGAGACGGGAGAAGGAAAAAGAGTTGCGCATTGCGCTGCGCGAGATGCGGACGGCGATCGACAAGTACAAGGACATGGCCGACGCGGGGCAACTCGGGCAGTTGAACGCCGCGAAAGATGGATATCCGGAGTCGCTTGAGGTGCTCGTTGAAGGCGTCAAGGTGCAGGCGCAGGCGGGCCAAGGCGGCGCGGCGAGCGCGAATCTTGGCGTAGGGCAGGGAACGGGCAACGGCGGTTCGACCGGGAGTGACAGCAGCGAGAAGAAGGTGCGCTTCCTGCGGCGGATTCCGAAGGATCCGTTTACCGGGTCGACCGAGTGGGGCAAACGCAGTACGCAGGACGATCCGAAATCGACCGCCTGGGGCGGGCAGAATGTGTTCGATGTCTTTTCGAAGACCATGGAGAAAGCAGCCGATGGCACGCCGTATTCGGAGTGGTGAGCGCGGGTTCACGCTGGTCGAACTGATGGTCGCGATGGCGATCGTGCTTGTCGTGCTGGGCATCGCCGTGCCGCAGTACAACAAGGCGGTGCTGCGCGCGAAAGAGAGCGTCTTGCGGCAGAACTTGTTTTCGATGCGCACCGTGATCGACGAGTACACCTACGACAAACAGAAGGCCCCCCAGCAGCTTGAGGACTTGGTCAAGGACGGCTACTTGCGGCAGATTCCGTTTGATCCGATCGTAGGCAACAACACCTCTTGGAAGACAATCATCGAAGACGGCGCGTCGAGCGCGAATCAGACCGAGCCGGGCATCTTCGATGTGAAAAGTTCATCGCCGAAAACGAGTCTGGAAGGCACGCCGTATTCGGAGTGGTAGAATAGTCTTGTAGACCTAGTTGCTCCCCGATCGTTCAATGGTAGGACACCGGCCTTTGACGCCGTGAATCGTGGTTCGAGTCCATGTCGGGGAGCCAACTTCTGAAAGACGTACTTTTTCCTGCCCGTTTTCGTTGACACCCCCCCCTCCCCGTCCCCTGTTCGTATCCCCAACATTCGCCTGAATTTGCACTTTTTCGCAATTCTCCAGTTCGAACCCTACCTTTTCGGCCTACGTTCTGTACCTCCATGGTTCGCCTCGTTGGCCTCTCTCAACCCCCAGAATTCTCCATTTTCTCCGTTGACACACCCGCGTTTGTTGACACCTTTTTTCAACCTGGGGCCCCAGATTAGACAGTTTCGAACCTGCCTGAGTATCTATATATAGAGCCAGACGACGCGCGAGGCCGCCCAGCGGAAGCCGTTGTGGGCCGGAAACCCAAAGGACCGGCAACACATGAACCTCCGCGACCAAAAGACGGCCGACGCCGTCGCCCAGATCGCCACTCTTCTTGCCCAGGCCTACCGGCAGTACGAACATGCCCGGCGCCTGGATCCGCCCCGGTTGGAGCAAGAGAAAACCGTCAACAGAGAACTTGCTAATTCCCGCCCGGAGAGCCTTCATGGTCATGAGGTTGACGCATGAAGAAGACCCCCATACAACTGATTGAGGAACTGGCCACGCTGGACGTAGCCGCGTTGCAGAAACGGTACGCGGCGTTTTTTGGCAAGGAGACTCCTTGCGCCCACCGGCAGTTTCTTTTCCGGAAGCTGGCCTGGCATGTCCAGGCCAAAGCGGAGGGCGGACTGCCGGCGTCGGCGCTTGAGTTGGCCAAGAGCATCGCCCTGGACACGCCATTGCGGATTCGCATACTGACGAACGCGGGGCGGCAGCGCGCCGGGAAGCCCCTGGACCATTCATGCACCACGACCATCGAGCCGGCGCACGATGCGCGCACCCCACTGCCGGGCGGTTTGATCGTTAAGCAGTATCGGGGGCGCACCCATGTCGTGACGGTGCTGGATGATGGCTTTCAATATGAGGGCTGCCGTTTCTCCTCGCTGAGCGCGATCGCATTCGCGATCACGGGCACGAAGTGGAATGGCTACCTCTTTTTTGGATGCACCAAGGAGAAGACGAATGGCCGGAAGTAACCACAGCGCCTTGGGGCTGACCGGGCGGCGCGAGGTTCGCTGCGCCATCTATACTCGGAAATCGACCGAGGAGGGCCTGGACCAGGAGTACAACACGCTCGATGCACAGCGCGATTCCGCCGAGGCGTTCATTCGCAGCCAGCGCCACGAGGGCTGGGTCGCCCTACCGGACCGCTACGACGATGGCGGCTACACGGGCGCCAACATGGACCGCCCGGCGCTCAAGAAACTGCTCGACGATGTCCGCGCCGGACTCGTCGATTGCGTGATGGTCTATAAGGTAGACCGGCTGACACGCGCGCTGCTCGATTTCTCCCGGATCGTTGAGGTGCTTGACAAGCATGGCGTCAGCTTCGTCTCCGTCACCCAGCAGTTCAATACGACGAGTTCCCTCGGCCGCCTGACCCTGAACATCCTGCTCTCCTTCGCCCAGTTCGAGCGCGAGATGATCTCCGAGCGCACGCGGGACAAGATGAGCGCGGCTCGCCGCAAGGGCCGCTGGATCGGCGGGCACATTCCGCTAGGGTACGACTTGGCCGAGAAGGGGGGCGCGCTTGTGGTGAACGCGGACGAGGCGGCGCGGGTTCGGGAAATCTTCCGCCTTTACCTGGAGCATGGCTCCCTGATCCCGACGGTCCGGGACCTGAACAACAAGGGTTGGCGGCTGAAGGAGTGGGGGACGCGCCGCGGAAAACTGACTGGCGGCAAGGAGTTCAGCAAGAACCGGCTGTACAACCTGTTGACGAGCATGGTGTACATCGGCAAGGTCGACTTTGGCGGCCAGATCTACGATGGCGAGCACGAAGGAATCGTCGACCCGGCGGTCTGGCATCGCATACAGGAACAGTTGCGGTTCAACGGGCGCACCGGCGGGCGGGAGGTTCGGAACCGCTACGGGGCGGTGCTGAAGGGAATCCTGCGCTGCGGCACCTGCGACGTCGGCATGGCGCACACCTACACCCAGAAGGCCGAGAACAAGCTCTACCGCTACTACGTCTGCGTCAACGCGCATCAGCGCGGCTACGATCGGTGCCAAACCCGGTCGGTATCGGCGCCGCAGATCGAGCGGGCCGTCATTGACCAGATCCGGGGCATCGCCGCGAATCCTTCCGTCGTCGCCGACGTCTTGCGGCAGTTGGACGAGCAGACCAGCAGCCAGCGGGAGGCTCTCGAGCGGGAGAAACGCGTGATGGAGCGGGAACTGAGCCGACTGACGGGGGAGATTCCAAACCTGCTCCGGGCGGGAGGCCAACACCTGACCGACCGGATGGCCGAATTGCAGGAACGAATCGAGGGATTGGAAGGTCAACTCCGCGGCGTACAGCAACAACTGGCCGAGAGGGCCAACCAGAGTGCAGACCCCGCCGCCGTCGTTCAGGCGCTACGGGAGTTCGACGGATTGTGGGAGCAGATGGGCCCGCGCGAACAGGAGAAGTTCGTGAAGGCGCTCGTCGAGCAAGTGAGTTACGACGGCCGAACCGGCAAGGTCACGGTTGGCTTTCGGACCGGCGGGATCCAGCAAATGTGCATTGACGTGAGGGATGGAAAATGGACCAGAAACTAAAGACGTTCGAGATTGAATTCCAACTGAAGCCGAGCGTACGTGCGCTCAATCGGCCGAGTGACGAACAGCCCAGTGAGACCGTGGGGCGCTCCCGGTTCGACCGCTACCCACGGATCGTTCAGGTGGTCGCACTGGCGATCCACTTTCAGGACATGCTGGACCGCGGCGAGATCCGCAACTACGCCGATCTGGCTCGCTTGGGCTGCATCAGCCGCGAACGAATAAGCCAGGTAATGATGCTGGCCTGGCTGGCGCCGGACATACAGCAGGAGGTACTCGGCCTTCCCAAAACGCCGGGTGGCAGGTTCCCGGTGTCAGAAACAGCACTGCGTACCATTGCCCGGGTAGCGTCGTGGGCCGAGCAACGGACGAGGTGGGAGGGGTGAGGAAGATTGAGAGTTGACAGAATAAGGCTTATTGAGAATTGAAAAACTTCCGAGATACACTCACAGTGATAATTTTGAATGCCACCCACAGTATCTCCAAAAGACACAACACAACCCAAAGTGGCCATTGGGCGGGCAGCAATAACCAGCAGCCAGCGACTGCCAGTAACTCACCAATCGTGGAAATCCAAACGATAGCTTTTAACAGGAATTTTTCTCCGAGAAGATGAATGGAACTCGTGCCTTTATTTAAAAAGTCAAACCAGGATGATTTAAATTCCTCTTCTGGGCCCTCTCTTTATTGCATGGATCCACCACCGAAAATGTTAGCAACATCTATAGCGGATTAGGCCAGAGCATAGCGAAAGTCTTTGCCTTTGAGCGTCGAGGCAAAGCCGTATGGTCCAAAAATCGGATCTGCTTGAATCTTCAGGTGCTGCGGAGCTTTGCAGGCTCGCGATAATGGACTCAAAGGATGCAGAGAGCCCTGGACCCATTCCGGTTTTTACTGATCACCGTCGCCGGCTTAATAA
>VFZW01000381.1 GCA_016871055.1 Acidobacteriota bacterium | reverse complement strand
GACAAGCTGAACGCCAACGACTTCTTCGCCAACCGCAGCGGCACGCGGCGCGCGCCGTTCCGCTTTAATCAGTTCGGCGGAACGATCGGCGGGCCCGTTGTGATTCCGAAACTTTACAACGGCCGGAACAAGACCTTCTTCTTCGTCAACACCGAGATCGTACGGTTCGTGCAGGGGATCATCTTCACTTCGGTGCTGCCCGATCCGCGACATCTGACCGGCGACCTGAGCAACGCGCGGCTGGCCGATGGCCGGCTCGTGAATGTCTTCGATCCCGCGACGACGGTGCCGAATCCCGCGGGTGGATTCCTGCGTTCGCCGTTCCCGGGCAACATCATTCCCGGCCCGCGCATCGATGCGGTCGCGCGCGGCTATTCGCGGCTGTTCCCGGCGCCGATGGTTCCGAATGCGCCGCTCGGCGCGATCAACTACACGCGCGCCGACGGAAACCGCGTACCGAAGGACTCCTACAGCTTCCGCGGCGATCACAACTTCAGCAACGCAAACCGCCTCTTCGCGCGGTACTCGTACGACGATACGCCGTTCATTCGCGCGCCAGTATTTGGGCGGGAGTTGGCGAACATCGCGCCGACCGCCGGGCCGCAGATCTTCACCCGATGGAACGCTGTTGTCGAAGATACACACACGTTCTCGCCGTCGATGCTCGGCGTGTTCCGCTATTCGGCGAGCCGGTTGATCAACTTCCGCCGGCCGTATTCGGACAACTTCAACATCGAGTCGCTGGGTCTTCCCTCCTACATGCGGCAGGGAATGGTGGATCCGCTTTCGCTGCCGCCGGTGACGATCACGGGTTATTCGAATACCGGCTCGGTACCGAACATCATCGTCGGCGGGCTTGTCGGCGCGACCGATCTGATCAACTTTGGCCATACGCTGCAGACTGTGCAGGGAACGTTCACCAAGAACTTTACGGCGCACACACTGAAGTTTGGCGGCGAGTTCCGCGCGGTGCAGTTCAACAATCTGCAAGTGGGTGATCAGGCGCACAACTTCACGTTCAGCCCCGCGTGGACGCAGGGACCGAATCCGAATACTTCGGGCGTGACCGTCGGGCTGGGACTTGCATCGTTCCTGCTGGGGATTCCGGCGGGCAACGTCAACGCCGTCCCGGCGCTGGCGCTGACGACCAAGTTCCAGGGTTTCTTCGTACAGGACTCCTGGAAGGTGACGCCAAAACTGACAGTGAATCTGGGCATGCGCTGGGATTACGAAACGCCGCGTACGGACCGGTTCAACCAGTTGACGAATTTCGATTACTCGGCCGCGAGCCCGATTCAAACCGCGGGGCTTGCGGCGCGCGGCGGACTGACCTTCGTTGGTGTCGGCGGATTGCCGCGCACGAACGCAACGCCGGATCGGAAGAACTTCGCGCCGAGGTTTGGGCTCGCGTATCGCTTGAATGACAAAACCGTGATTCGCACCGGCGGCGGCGTGTTCTACGGCCATAACGGTGGTGTCGGCGGCGGTGCGGGGCCGTTTGGCACGTCGGGCTTCCTGGCGACGACTTCCATGGTGACCTCGCTTGACGGGATTAACCCGATCGTGAAATGGACCGATCCGTATCCGAACGGCTTCAACCGTCCGACCGGTTCGTCGGCAGGATTGCGCACACTGCTTGGCCAAGGCGTCGGGTTCTACGATCGCGGCAATGTGACGCCGTACAGCACGCAGTGGAACTTCAATATTCAACGTGAGCTGTGGGGGAAGGTGACCTTGGAAGCCGGGTATGCGGGCAGCCGCGGTTTGAAGTTCCCGGAGAACCGCCAGTTCAATCAATTGGCGCCGGAACTCTCAGTCTCGGCGATGCGCTGCGGCAGCTGGTTCCGAATCCGTACGCCGGACAGATTGCGGTTGGCGCGTTGTCGCGACCGACCGTTGCCCGTGCGCAACTGCTGCGCCCGTTCCCGTATTTTGACGGCGTGTCGAGCCAGGGCGCGGGCTGGGCATCGTCGAGCTTCCACGCGCTGGAGATGAAGGCCGAGAAGCGGTATGCGAGCGGTGTCAGCATTCTGGTGTCCTATACGTGGTCGAAGCTGATGGACTTCGGGATCGGACCGTTCGCCGGCGAAGCGCTGGCCGCGGGCGGGTTTCAGAACTGGGCGAATCTGGCGGCCGACAAGAGCCCGTCGACGCTCGATCAGACGAACCGGTTCATCATGAATGCGGTCTACGAAATCCCGTTGTTCAAGAGCGACAAGGGCGTGGCCGGCAAGGTGCTTGGCGGCTGGCAGGTGGGCGGCATTTGGAGCAGTTTTTCGGGCGGGCCGTTGGGGGTGAATTCGACCGTGAACAACACGTTCTCGCAAGGCGGCGGACAGCGGCCGAACTGGAATGGCCAGAACCCATGCGTCGCCAATCCCGTGCCGACGCGGTGGCTGGATAGCGGCGTGTTTTCGAACCCGCCGTTATACGCGTTCGGCACGACGCCGCGCACGTTCAACGGCTGCCGCAGCGATGGGACGGCGCAGGTCGATATGACGCTGACGAAGAACACGAAGTTCCGGGATCGGATGAACGTGCAGTTCCGCGCCGAGATGTTCAACATTTCCAATACCGCGCGATTCGCGCCGCCGAATCCGTCGTTCGGCAATCCGCAGTTTGGGACGATCAACGCGCAGAGTAACCAGCCGCGGATTATTCAGTTTGGGCTGAAGGTGGTGTATTAACGAATGCCGGCCGATATCTACCAACTCAAGGTCACACTACTCGGAACGAAACCGCCGATCTGGCGGCGGCTGCTGGTGCCGGCCGACGATTTCGTTGGAACAGTTGGACCTTATCCTACAGTTCGCTATGGGATGGGATAACTTCCATTTGTTTCGTTTCACGATGGGCGGCATGGCGTTTGGACCTTCTGAAGAGGAGACAGCGCCGTCGGACAGTCCGCCGCTACGCGCGTTGCTTCGAAGAGTGGGAGCGAAGGCGATCTACGAGTACGATTTCGGCGACGGTTGGCGGCATGAGATTGTGGTGGAGAAGACCGTTTCGCGAGAGGCTGGAAAGGTTTATCCGGTCTGCATTACGGGTAAGGGCTGTTGTCCGCCTGAAGATTGCGGCGGACCCTACGGTTACTTCAATTTGCTTCGCGCGGTGAGTGATCCAGCGCATCCGGAGCATGAAGACGCAGTGCAATGGCTGGGCGAGGAATTCGACCCGAAGGAGTTTCCGATGGACGGCGTCAACAGGCGACTTGCGCTGCTGGAGGGGTAGGCGCGATCAGCCCGGGATGCGGGCGTGGGTGACCATGGTTAGGTCTTCGTCGGCGAGGCGCATGGCGAACGTTGCCCAAACCGCAGCCGGATTCGACGAAAAAATTCTCGATACAACCGGCCTCCGAGCCGCACTTAATGACGACAGGCTAGGGAGGAAACCAGCCCGAATCCCATCTTCGGAGTGACAAGATCATGAAACACGCTATTTTGGCGGCGCTTGCGCTGCTCGGTTCGATGACCGTAAGCGCGGCGAATATTACGCTGACGTTTACGGCCGCGATGCAGCAGGGAGCGCCCACGAATCCGGTGACAGGTACGATTCGGTGGCAGGCTCCGTCGACCCTCGATGCCGCGACTGCGTTCACATCGATTGACTTGACGATTGGAGGCCATTCTTTCACGGTGCCGGAAATTGGGATGGATCACAACCAATTCGGTATCGTTATCGGCGGGACTGTTTCCGGAGTGAACAACGTATCGTCCCAAGGCGCCGCACCCGACTTCTTCATCGTTTGGTTGCACGGAGCGGCGGCACCAACCTCCTTCCTTTATGCACTGCCTGGTCAGGGCAGTTTCGGGAGTGTTAGCTTCTCCCAATATTCGCTCACCGAAGACAGCGCGGGCATGCCAGAGCCGGCGAGCGCCGGTTTGGTGTTAGCCGGAGGATTAGCGGCTGCTGGCTTCGCTCGCCGACGCAGGCGGTAGGTGGCGACTTATTGGGCGCCAAGCGGGCGGACTTCCTCGGCGATAGCGGCGTTGAAGCGCTCCCCCATCGCGCGAAGGCCCGCGGCATGTTGCGGGTACTTGGCGGCGACGTTCTTCTGTTCGCCGGTGTCTTCGCGGAGGTTGTAGAGTTCGCCTGTCGCGACATGCAGCTTCCACGGGCCGCTGCGCACGGCGACAAGGTTGCGCTGATTGGCCGGGCGGCCGTCGGCGGCGAGGTATTGCGCGGGCGCGGCGTAGTAGAAGAAGTCATCGCGGGGGCTTTTCGACGCGGCTCCGATCAGGAAGGGCGCGAGGTTGAGGCCGTCAATCTTGTGCGCGGGAAGGTGGGCGTCGGCGAAGGCGGTGAAGGTGGGAAGCAGGTCGATGGACGCGGCGATCTCGTTGGTCACGACGCCCCGGCGCACGCGGCCGGACCAGCGGGCGATGAAGGGTACGCGGATGCCGCCCTCCCAGTGCGAACCTTTTGCGCCGCGCAGCGGGCCGGCCGATCCGGCGTCGATGCCGTAGGGCGCCCAGGGGCCGTTGTCGGAGGTGAAGATGACCAGCGTCTCGCTATCGAGACCTTGCTTTTGAACGTGTTCGAGAATCGCGCCGACGGAGGCGTCGAGTTCTTCGATGACGTCGCCGTAGCGGCCGCGGGGGCTCTTGCCTTCGAAGTTCTTTCCTGGAAAGAGTGGAACGTGCGGCATGGTGTGCGCGAGATAGATGAAGAAAGGCCTGGCCTTGTTGGCCGTGATGAAGTTCAGGGCTTCGCGCGTGTAGCGTTCGGTGAGTTGATTTTGTTCGGGGTTGAGTTCGGCGACATCGCCGTCGCGCATGAGCGGAAGATCGGGAAACCAGTCGGGCGGATAGATCTGGCCTTCACCGTCATAACCGGTGAGCTTGGCGCGGGCGCGGGCGGTGTCGCCTTGTTGCGCTTGGCGAGCGGGGTTGACGATCTTGGGATGGAACGGCCACATGTCGTTGGAGTAAGGCAGGTCGAACCAGTGATCGAATCCGTGTTTGACCGGCAGGAACGGCGGCGCGTCGCCTAGGTGCCACTTGCCGATGGCCATCGTCGCGTAGCCCTTCTGCTTTAGCACTTCGGGAATGGTCATCTCGTTGGGATGGATGCCGGTGCGCGCCTTGGGCAGATGGTTGAACATGAGGCTGTTGCGCACGGGGTAACAGCCGGTCATTAACGCGGCGCGCGATGGGCCGCACAGCGGTTGCGCGTAGAAGTGCGTAAAGCGCGTGCCTTCGGCGGCCATGCGATCGATATGCGGCGTGCGAATGTCGGGCGAACCCTGGCAGCTTAAATCGCCCCAGCCCATGTCGTCGGCCATGATCAAGATGATGTTTGGCGGACGAATGGGCTGGGCGGTTGCTGTTGCGGCAAGGGTCGCCAGAAAGGCGCGGCGCGATATCGGCATCCAACTACGTTACCCAATGCGCAGGTTGTTGGTTACCGAGAAGACGCCGGCGACGCCGTTGGCGGCGATGTTGGCGATGTTACGTTCCATCTCCCGGGCGACGAAGCCTTCGAGCGTGACGTTGCCGTTTTTGACGAGAATGCGGATCGACGGGTTGGCGCCGAGCGCGTAACGATTGAGCGCGACGTGGCCGTAGACGGCGCGCGCGACGGCGATACGAAGGCGGTCGTCGTTGGGCGACAGCGGCAGCACTTCGATGTTGTTGACGACGTTGGCGACGCCTTCGAGGCGTGCCACGCGGCGGGCGGCGTCGGTCTTCAGTGTCGGACGGATGACGTGCCCGGAAAGGTAGACGGTCTCGCCGTCGACGCGGTAGGACAGGTTGTCATAAACCGACAAGAAGGGAAGCGTGATCAGTTCGGTGCGAACCTTTTCGTTAGCGGGCAGGACGCTCGCTCCGGCGATCAGAAGGGTTATCAGTGTGTGTTTCATTTTAGGTCTCCTGCCAATAAGACGCGGAAACCGCGGGCGCGGATTTCACGCGGATTCCGCATTTACAAAACTTTGACAAGATCCGCATCGCGTATATTGGAAAGAGCGGAGAGATGGCCGAGCGGTTTAAGGCAGCGGTCTTGAAAACCGCCGTAGGCGCAAGTCTACCGTGAGTTCGAATCTCACTCTCTCCGCCACCAAAATAGATCGGAAGTTGTAGATAATACTGGTGATTTACGGCTGATCCATCTACGGAATGGTCAAAAATGGTCAACGGTCACCGAGCGGGCCGCCGCTACTTCCTGCTCGTCTCGCGCTTCGGCTTCCACTCTCGCGCTAATCGTTGCGCGTCTGCGATTTGTTGCGGCGTCATCAATTTGGCAAAGGTTTCGCGCACGTTTGAATAGTTTTTTTGGTCGTCTCCGCTGGCGCGTGACGCGGCGAGGTTGACCCCGTATGGTCCGAAAACTCGATCAGCCTCACCCCAAGGCCACCCAGTGGATGCAGGTCTGTGCGAAACTTCTGAACTTGAGCCGGCGAGTGCTCCGGAGACTCCGCGGATCAAGCAAGAGGCGC
>VFZW01000380.1 GCA_016871055.1 Acidobacteriota bacterium | reverse complement strand
ACTTCAAATCAAAAACCGCATGCGCGCTCCGTCGGTACTCGGCCATCTTTCCATTTTGCAGTACCGTGGCTGAAAGCAGCCCGCCTGAAAGGCGGGGGGATTAGACCCGGCGCTGCGATACTAAAATTGCAGCTTCAAAGCAAGTTGAAGTTGCCTGCGCTGGCCGCCCTTGGTGTTGATGACGCCAAAGACGCCCGGCTGATTGACCGTCTGGCCGGGGTTGTTCCAAACCGGCCGGTTGAGCGCATTGAACGCCTCGACGCGGAATTCGGCGTTGGCCTTTTCCGCCAGGAAGTAGAAGCGTTTGAAAACCGACGCATCGAAGTCGCGGCTGCCGATGTTGCGCAGGTCGGGCGATGTGCGGGACGTGTTGCCGAATGTGAAGTTGCCGGCTTGCGAGAAGACGCTCTGATCGAAGTAAGAATTCAAGCGGTCTTCGGTGGGGCCGGTCTTCTTCGCGGACTTGCCGTTGTTGTTGGGGCGCTGGCCGGGAGATCCGAGATTGGTGAAGTTGCCGTTGTTGCCGATCTGCATCGGCGTGCCCGTCTGCAACGTGACGATCGCATTCGCCTGCCAGCCGCCGAGAACGAACTCGGCAAATTTCGGCATGGTATTGAGCAGAGCGCGGTTCTTACCAAAGGGCAGTTCGTAGTTGCCGCTGAAGACGAATCGCTGCGCAATGTCCTGCGCGGAGATCGACCGTTCGGCGCGGCGGTTGTAGAAGTCCTGCTTGGTTCCGGCGGCTCCGAGGAAGGTAACTGTCTGCGACACGTCGTCAATCAACTTGCCTTTCGTATAACTGGCCTGCATGTTCAGGCCATGCGAGAAGCGCTTGGTCACGCCGAGCGTGAAGGCGTGATAGATCGAATTGCCCTGGGGCTTGCGGAACGCGTTGACAGCCGTGTAGTGCGGAAACGGCCGTAGGGTTTGCGAGAAGGCAATGCGCGGCTGGCTGAGCGAGGACGTTGGGTTGGTGATAATTCCGAAGAATGGGTTGGGCACCGTGTTATTCCCGAGCAACTGGTTACCAAGCGAGAAGAACGACGCGGGGAGTTGATTGTGCGTCATGCTGCTCTCGCCATCGATGAGATGGTTTCCCTTGTTGGCGAGATAGCCGGCTTCGAGCAGGAAGCCCTTGCCGAGATCGCCCTGGAGCGTGCCGTTCCACTCCTGGACGATGGGGTTTTCGTAGTCGTTGAAGTAGCTGTCGCCGATATTGAGACCAAGCTGCGTGGCGGCGCCGCCGGCCGCGCCAAGCGGAAAGTTGAAACCGTTCGGGAATGGATTGTTGAGAGTCGCGGCAGGCGTGACGCCGCCATCGAACGAGGTGTTGACGCCGGTTGAGGCGGTGAAGCCTTGCGTGCCCGAACTTCCGGAGGTTCCAGAGGCTTGCAGCACCGACGGCGAGTAGAGAATGCCGTATGCGCCGCGAAAGACGGTCTTGTCATTGATCTGGTAGGCGAAACCGAAACGCGGGCCCCAGTTATTGGTATCGGTCGGCGTTTGACGGCGGTTCTCCGGGGAAACGAAGCGCATCGCGCCGCGGAGGTTGTTATAGCCCGGCACCCTGCCTGCGATGGGCGACGGCGCGTCGATGTCCCAATAGCTAAGGCGATTGTAGCGTTCGGTGCGCGGTTGATCGACATCCCAACGAAGGCCGATGTTGAAGGTCAAACGGCGGGTGATTTTCCAGTCGTCCTGCACATAGAAGCCGGCGTAGTTGCTGGAGCTGGCGATGCGGAACGTATGTTCGAGAGAACCGCCGCCGAGCAGGCCAAGAAGGAACGACGCCATGCCCCAGCCTTCGGTGGGCGGCGTGGCTTGGCCGACTTGCCGCTGCGTCCAGCCGGCGTTAAAGCTATATGCGCCGGAGGGCTGACCGTGCTGACGGAAGTTCATGAAGAGCTTGCGGTACTCGCCGCCGAATTTGAGGTTGTGGCGGGAGAAGACCTTGGTGACGTCGTAGCGGAAGTCGTGGGAGTACGCCTGAATGCGCAGTGTGGTGAATGTGGCTTGGCCGAGCGAACTCACGCCGCCGATGTCGGTGCGGGGGAACTCGAAGTTCTGTTCGGCGGCCGCGGCGACGACGGAGGGTTGGAAGCCGAGCGCGCGAAGATCGATGCCCTGCGAGAAGGGGTCGCGATGGGAAACTTTCCGAGCGAAGCCGAAACTGAGATTGAGAATCGTGGTGGGGTTAAACGTTTTGACGGCGTTGAGGGCGATGTTGTAGTTCCGGTTCTTGCTGGGGCCGTCGCCGATGGATGTACCGGGATTTCCAAATCCGTTGAAAGGTGTGCTGAAGCCCTTGGAGTGGGAACCGCGCGCCCAGATCTTGAGCTTCTCACTGAAATTGTGATCGACGCGGGCGTCGAACTTGTCCTCTCCGCTCGGCGCTTTGCCAGCCGCGAAGAAGTTGTTCTGACCGATAAACGCGTTGGTGGGAGTTGCGTTGGGCGCGGGATAGAATCGCAACATTCCGACTGCGACCGGATCCATACGCGCAGAGGGAACGCGGTTGCCGGGAAATGGCGTGCGGACAAACACCGCGCCCGTTTGCGTGGCGGTGGCGGGATCGAAGATCGTAACCCCGGCGCCGCCGCCGTTGCGGAGTTCGGAGAAGTCACCCTGACGCCAAGGCATAAGCGGCACGGTTGCGAAGGAACTGGAAGCGGAGCGCGTTTTGGTGCTCTGTTCGGCGAAGAAGAAAAACGTCTTGTTGCGGCCATCGTAGAGTTTGCCCAAACGCACAGGCCCGCCAAAGGTACCGCCGAACTGGTTGCGCTGGAACGCGGCGAGTTTGACGCCGTTGCGGTTGTTCGACCAGGAGTTGGCTTCGATACGGCTGTTGCGGAGGAACTCGAACAAAGATCCGTGGAAGGTGTTCGTGCCAGAGCGGGTGGCGACGGCAATGACACCGCCGCCGGTGCGTCCGAATTCGGCCGCGAGAGCATTAGTGATGACGGCGACTTCGTCGACGGTGTCGACGATGGGCGTATAACCGGTGTCCTGGATGCTGACGTTGTTTTCGGGGACAATCACCGAAGTACCGTCGATCGTGATTTCGCTCGACGCATTCCGGCCTCCGCTGATCCACGGCGTGGAGCCGCCGCCGGGGAAGACGCCGGGCACGAGAGTTGCCAAACCGAACGGGTTGCGGCCGTTGAGCGGAAGGTCGAGCATGGCTTTGTTGGTGATGACGGTGGAGACAGTTGAAGTCGTGGTCGCGAGTTGCGCGGTGTTGGCGGTGACTTCGACGGCCGTTGAGACCTCGCCGATTTTGAGCGCGATATCGAGCTCGATGGTCTGCTGCACGCTGAGCTTGATATTGCTGGTGACGTGGCGATCAAAGCCGGCTTGCTCGACGGTGACCTTGTACTCACCGGGGATGAGATAGGACTGTAGAAAATCGCCCTGGCCATTGGCCAGCGTGGATTGTTTAACGCCGGTTCGCTGATTTTCGACGGTGACCTTGGCGCCGGGAACCATGGCGCCGGAGGCATCCTTGATGTGTCCGGTGATTACGCCGGTGGCCGTTTGTGAGTAGGCTGCGAATGAAAGAAGAAGCAACGCGAGAATGCGGGACATGGAATTCTCCAAAAGACTTCTTGCGACCCCTGCGGCCGTTTCGGCGCAAGACCCGAAGGAGTTGTTTGGATGCAGTGTATCATCCCGGGCCCTTCGCCTTCGGATTTTCTGGGATGATGGCGCCATGCGCATTTTACTGTTCGCTTGCGTCTGCGCGGTTGCCCAGGAGAAGACCGTTCTGGTCAACGGCGCGCGAATCGCCTATTTCGACTCAGGCGCCGGCGAACCGGTAGTACTGTTGCATCCGGCTTCGGGCGGCAAGGCGATGTTCGAGAAGCAGCACGAGCCGTTGCGCAGCGCGGGGTATCGGGTGATCACGGTCGACCGGCGCGGATACGGCGGGTCTGCTGGAAGTGCGCCCGAGGGCACGGCGGCCGACGATCTGCACGAGCTTTTCACGCAGTTAAAACTCGATCCGGTGCATCTAATCGGAGCAGCGGCGGGAGGTGGGATTGCGATCGATTATGCGCTGTCGTATCCCGACCAGGTGCGCTCGCTGACGATCGCCAGCAGCTTGGGCGGAGTACAAGATGAGTCGTATCGAGAGATGCTGCAGCGCCTGATGCCGGAGCCGTTTTCGAAGATGCCTCTGGAGTTCCGAGAACTCGGCCCGGCCTATCGGGCGGCGGATCCGGAAGGGGTGGCGCGATGGCTATCGCTTTCAGGCCGAAAGAGTGCGGCGCAAGCGACGATTAATAACAAGATCACCTTCGACGCGCTGAGCAAACTGACTGTGCCCGTGCTGCTGCTGACCGGCGACGCCGATCTCTACGCGCCGCCGGCAACGCTACGGCTATTTGCCAAAGCGCTACCGGGCGCCGAGAGCGTAATCATCGGCGGCGCCGGGCACTCGGCGTTTTGGGAACGGGCGGATGAGTTCAACAAAGCGGTGATTCGGTTTTTCAACAAACACTGACTGTTACAGCCGGATGTCTTCAATGACTTCGATGAGGCGGCCGCCCGCAACGGCCGCCTCTTTCGTGTCCGCTTTCGCAATCGAGCCAAAATCGAGCTTTGTCAGCTTCGCCAAATCCGCGATCGACACCTGGAAAACTTTGGTATCTTCTTCCGTCATCGCTTCTTCGATGCAATCGATCTTCGATAGTTGATCCTGCTGGCTGAGCAAGAAGGCCGTCGAGGCCAACTCACCATCCTGTTCGACGACCATAATCTTCCAGAAGAACTTCGGAATCGCGATGCCGCCGAACTTCGGATCGGCCTTGCCGGCCTTTTTCGGATCGGGCAACCCGCCCTTCGGCGCGAGAGGGCCGTCAAACACAGGCCCGTTGAACACACACGCTTTGCGGCTCGCCTCTTCGAGGTGGTCGAGCACGAAGTCCTCGATACCCGCCCACAGTTTCTTCCCTTGGTTGAACTGCCAGAACTGCGGCGAGCAATTGGTGAAGTGGAATGTGTCGTCGCCGTGCTCCTTGGCGGCCGCCACCGTGTTGCCCCACGTCGCGTCGAGACGGCGGACGAGATGGCCACGGTCGAAGGGGTTCTGTGAGCGGTCCGCTTCGAACGTTTTCTGTTTGCCGTAGAACTCTTCGCCGAGCTGGAACTCGCCTTTGATGCGCGGATCGCGCAGCCACGAATCGCCCTCGCGCTTGCCGACATCCTGACGCAGCTTGCCGTCGATGTTCGCGGCGCTGAAGAAGGCTAACTGCCGGTCTTTGCGAATCACCGCCGAGTAGTTGAAGTACTTCAACTCAAACTCACTCGGCTTCTTGATATACGTTGCAACCTTCGATTTCAGCGCTGCCGGAATCACAGGGAGCGGAACCGACAACTTGCCCTTGCCGAGGAAGTCCGTTTTGTAACCGGGCCGCGTTCCGAGCGTCTTCTGATTGATCTTGACCGCTTCGACAACGCCCGCGCCGAGATCGGAATCAGCGACAACGAGGGCGGCCGTTGCCACCGGCGCGGGATCGGGATCGTGCCGGACGACGTCGATCGGAATGCGCATCGGAACGACGAGCGTCGCCGTTGCGCCCGTCTGTTCGACCCAGACGTTGGCT
The DNA here is from genome assembly GCA_016871055.1 of Acidobacteriota bacterium. Taxonomy (GTDB): domain Bacteria; phylum Acidobacteriota; class Terriglobia; order Bryobacterales; family Bryobacteraceae. The sequence goes on along the minus strand of VFZW01000380.1, from coordinate 850 downwards.
TGCGACTTGAGCTCGACACCACCTGACACCGCGGGTTCAGGCGCGGGCGGCGGTGCCGTCGTCAACGCCGCTTTGACCAGCGGATGACTCCCGGTCGCGGTCTTGATGAAGTTGACGATCGCGCTGATTCGAATGCCCTCGTTAGCGATCCAGTGGATACGCGACTCATCCATCGACTGATCCCACGCCTTGCCGTCCTTGGTCAGCCATTGGCCCTTGGAGTTTTTCCGCGGCACTCCGCTGTGATGGAGCGCGACGACCTGCCAGAAGCGGTTAAAGACCGGCGATCCCGAAGAGCCGCCGAGCGTATCGGTGGTGTACCATGCCGCGTTGCCGTCATACTTCAGCAGTTTGTTCTCGCGGACACAGATCTGTTTGCGCTCGCCGGCCGGGTGCTGAATGATGGTGAGGTAGTCGCCGGGATCGGCCTTGCCGGGTGTGGCGCTCAGAGGCAGCCAGCCGTAGTCGGTCAGATTACGCGCGTTGTCGAGTGAGCGGGACTTGATCGCGACGATCGAGAAGTCCAGCGCCTGATTGGTAAAGAAAAGGGCGTTGGTACCGAAGCCAAAGAAGACGGGCGTTTTGTCGCGGCCGTTGGCGGTAACCTCGTAGTCGAAATCGGCGAGCGAGTTGCGCGCGGCGCCAGGTGTCTCGAAGACGTGGTTGTTGGTCATCAACACGCCGGGCCCAATGAGAAAGCCGGTGCCGAAGCCCTGCACATTGCCTTGCGAGTCGCGCAATTGGATACGGCAGACAGACCGGCCTAGCCTCCTGTCTTGGATAATTCTTTACAACGGCGCACCTTGTCGAGGATAACGTCTGCGGAGGCCTTCCATGTGAAGGGGGTTGG
>VFZW01000379.1 GCA_016871055.1 Acidobacteriota bacterium | reverse complement strand
TCGCTTCTACCGCCAAGGGAGCTGCTGGGGTGAACATGACCCAGTATGAGGCAACTCTGCCTATATGTACATAGTTATATGAGACAGGACACTAGCAAACAGAGGAACCACCGATGAGCATCATTTTCCAATCTTTCCAGTCGACAACACCAGCCGTCATTCAGAGCTACCTCGAAATGGTTTGGGCGGGCGGCAACACCGAATGGAGCCCCGCCGGACCTTCGTTGTCCACGAAGCCCACGCCAACGGGTACCGTCTCCCTCGCCTGGGAGCACTTGATCTATGCGTACATGATCGAGAACACAATGCTGTACGAGATCGTCGGCAAAGTAATCCGTGAGTACACGACGGGTGAAAACCTAGCCCCTCCCGACGAGACAGCCGCACAGTGGCTGCGCCTAACTGAAGAGCTATTCTACCGGCACCCAGCCGCGACGCTAAGCTACGCCGTCGAAAGCGAAATTCGTCCCGACCACAGGGCAATACGTCGTAACGCCTACTATCGGATGTTCGGAATGGATCTCAATCATGGCGCCGAACAGCAACCGTACCCATATGTCCGCCCTGCCGCGGCGAATCGATCCTTCGTTGCGGTCCTTGAGGAACTGCTTCGAGAGCTCTGGATCGCGTCGATAAACGTTCAGAACTTCAGCGGTGCGAACCCAACGGACAACGCCCGAATTGGTGAAAAGGCACAGGAGCTTCACGACATGCTCATTATTCGGCGCCTGGGCTGGAATCTTGCCAGGGAAGAATATTACGCAGTCGCCTTGATGGGGTGGCTGGAAATGAGTATTTCAAGCAACTCGATGCCAATCGTTGCGTCTCTCAAAGCGGAAGGACCCTCGGCCTCCGCCAGACTAGGGAAAATTGCCGGCCGAGTCGGCATTCCGATTCCGAAGCACGTTCACGAATACCTGTCCCTGGCGGCACCACTCTCCGATCTTTTGCAGGCGATTGAGGGAACAACGACGTGGAACGCCGCCACGGCGGTCGCGCTTTACTCAAACGGAATCATCGAGACAATTCTCGCGATCGTCGACAACTGGTCCTGAGCCACCGGTCGCGATCTCAAGTCAACGCGGGTGCAGCTGAGCCGCTAGCGGTCGTGGTAGCATCGACGCGTGCTACGAAGAACCTCTCTCTTACTCTTTTCGATCACCGCGTTCGCCCAGCTCTACTACCCTGGCAAGCACAACGACTGGAAAACGAAGTCGCCCGCCGAGGCGGGATTCGACGCCGCCAAGCTGGAAGCCGCGATTGCGATTGCGAAGGCGGGAGAGTCGAAGTCGCCGCGGGATTTGAAGTTTAGCCACGATTTGAGCTTCGGCCGTGAGATGTATGGCGAGGCGATCGGGCCGTTCAAACCGCGCGGAGACATGACGGGCATCATTGTGCGCGGCGGCTACATCGTCGCCGAGTGGGGCGAGCCGCATCGCGTCGATATGACGTTCTCCGTCGCCAAGAGCTTTGTCTCGACCACCGTTTGCCTTGCGCTTCACGATGGTCTGATTGCTTCGATCAACGACCCCGTGGGCCGATACGTCACCACCGGCGAGTTTGAAAAAGGCCTCAACGCGAAGATCACTTGGGATCACCTGCTCCGCCAGACCTCGGATTGGGAGGGCACTTTGTGGGGCAAGCCGGATTGGGCCGATCGTCCGCCGAAGGAAGGCGTCGAGGCCTATCGCAAACGCGAACACAACGCGCCCGGCACGTCGTACAAATACAACGATGTCCGCGTGAATCTGCTGGCGTTAAGTTCGTTGCACGTGTGGCGGCGTCCGCTGCCGCAGGTGTTGAAGGAACGCATCATGGACCCGATCGGCGCCTCACAAACGTGGCGCTGGTATGGTTACGAAAACTCGTGGGTCAATATCGACGGCGTGATGGTGCAGTCGGTGGCGGGCGGTTCGCATTGGGGCGGCGGGATGTGGATCGCCGCGCGCGATCAGGCGCGCTTTGGATTGCTGACGGCGCGCAATGGAAAGTGGAACGGCAAGCAGTTGATCCCGGAATCGTGGATCAAAATGGCGCGCACGCCGACGCCGGTGCAGCCGACCTACGGCTTCATGAATTGGTATTTGAACACGGCGAAGCGGTCCTGGCCGAGCGCGCCGGAGAGCGCCTTCGCGCACGTCGGCAATGGCACCAACATCATCTACTGCGATCCGGAGAACGATCTGGTGGTCGTGTTGCGATGGATCAACGGCGCGTCGATCGACCCCTTCATCAAGGCGCTTCTGGAAGCGATGAAAAAGTGAGCGCCTGCAACTGGACCCTTGAGGAACAACGCGACGCGCTCGCGCGGCGTGAGATCACGCCGTCGGAACTGATCGCCGAACACAGGGAACGAGCCCGCCGGTTGCAGCCGCAACTCAAGGCGTTCGTCCGCATGATTGACGAGGAAGAGTTTTCGCGCGGGCCGCTGGCGGGCGTTCCGCTGACGGTGAAAGACAGCTTCGACATGGAGGGGCTGCCGACGTTGACCGGCAGCCTTTATCGAAACGGCCATCGCGCGGCGAGCGATTCGACGGCTGTGCGGCGTTTGCGGCGCGCGGGCGCGGTGATCATCGGCAAGACCAACTGCCCTGAGTTTCTGGCCAACTACGAGACCGACAATCACATCACAGGGTGGACGGCGAATCCGTGGAATCCGCAGCGTACGGCGGGCGGATCGAGCGGCGGCGAAGCGGCGGCGATCGCGTCGGGTTGTTCGGCGGGCGGCGTCGGCAGCGATGGCGGCGGATCGATCCGCGTGCCCGCGCACTGCTGCGGCATTGTTGGATTGAAGCCTACGCCGGGCCGTGTTTCGGTGGCTGGGCATCATCCGGAGATTTCGCATCCAGGCGGGTTGCTGGGCGTGGCGGGCCCGATGGCGCGGACGGTGCGCGATGTAGAACTCCTGTTTCAAGTCCTATCGGGGTACGACTCGCAAGATCCGTTCTCGGCACCGGTGGAGTTGCGCGAGCCCGATGTGCGCGCGATGCGAATCGGGTTTGTCGAACAACGCTGCGATACGGCGATCGCCGATGTGGTGGCGCGCGCGGGGATCGAACTCGAGCGAATGGGGCATGGCATCGAGGGCTTCGATGTTCCCGGCATCGACCGCATAGCGGATCTGTGGGAGTTCTTTTTCATCACGTTGCCCGACGCCATGAAGCGGAAGGTCATCGAGGGCGCGCCGGAAAAGGCGCATTGGACGGGCCTTGAACTTCTGAAAGAAGACCGGCCGCAACCAAGCGGAGCCGAGGTGTTGGCGCAACTCGCCGCACGGGACAAGTTGCGCGCGGCCGTGCTGCGCGCGATGAACGATGTACCGGTGCTGATCAGCGCGCCGTGTGCGATTCCGGCGTGGGCGTATCGCGAGCGGTCCGCCCCATACACCGAAACAATGCGGGCGTCTTTTGTTTGGAACGTGCTTGGCTTCCCGGCGCTTGTGTTGCCTTTCGGATTCACGCCGGAGGGCTTGCCTGTCGGTGTGCAATTGATCGGACGGCCATGGGAAGAAGAGACGCTGCTTTCGGCCGGCCGGGAATTGGAAGAAGCGCGCGGCCCCTTTCCACTGCCGCCGGAGCGGTGACGCTGTCTACAATTACAGTTAGGATGACCCGTCCACTACTTACCCTGCTGATTGCGGGCATAGGCGTGCTTACCGCCGCCGAGCCGCGCAAGATTTTTCCCTACGCTTACGAACAGACCGATTTCCCGAACGGTCTGCGTCTGATCACGGCGCCGACCGATTTTCCGAAGATCGTCGCGTTGTACATTGTCGTGAATGCCGGCTCGCGCAACGAGGTCGAGGCCGGCAAGAGCGGATTCGCGCACTTCTTCGAACATGTCATGTTTCGAGGCACCAAGAAGAATCCGCCGCAGAAATGGGAAGCGACGATGAAGGCCGCCGGCGCGGCGACGAATGCGTTCACGAGCGACGACCTGACAGCGTATCATGCGACGTTTGCGAAAGAAGGTTTGGCGTCGATCATCGAGCTTGAGGCGGATCGCTTTCAGAATCTCGATTACGCCGAGAACGTTTTTCGCACCGAAGCCTTGGCCGTGAATGGCGAGTACAACAAGAACTCGGCGCAACCGTTTTCAAGGATCCATGAAACCATGCGCAACGCGGCGTTCGACGCGCACACCTACAAACACACAACGATGGGTTTTTTGACCGATATCAAGGCGATGCCGGAACAGTACGCCTATTCGAAACAGTTCTTCGATCGCTTCTACCGGCCTGAGTACACGACGGTGATTGTCGTCGGCGATGTGAAGGCCGCCGAAGTGAAAGCGCTGGCGGAGAAGCACTGGGGCGGTTGGAAGCGCGGCACGTATGTGGCCGATATTCCGAAAGAGCCCGCGCAAACCGGTGAGCGCAAGGGTCATGTCGATTGGCCGGTGGCGACAGCGCCGTGGATTTCGGTCGGCTACAAGGTGCCGGCGTATTCGGACAGCGACAAAGAGACGGCGGCGTTGAATATCATCTCCGCGCTGGCGTTCGGACCGACTTCGCCGGCCTATCAGCGGCTGGTGTTGCAGGAGCAGAAGGTCGATTTCATTGGCGGCGGCGCATCGCCGCACGTCGATCCGTATCTGTTCACCGTCACTTCGAGGATCAAGAAAGACGCCGATGTCGAGCCGGTGCGCGAGTCGATTGTGTCGACGCTGAACGGGCTGAAGGACACGCTGGTGGATGTGAAGAAGCTCGATGCGGTGAAGAAGAATTTGCGGTACAGCTTCGCGCTGTCGCTTGATAACAGCGAGGCGATTGCCGAGGCGCTGACACGGGCGATCGCGCTGCGCCGCACGCCGGAGACGCTGAACAACTTGTACACGATGTACGAACAGGTGACGCCGGAAGATATTCGCGAAGTGGCGCGCAAGTACTTCGTGGAATCCGGACGCACGGTGGTTACTCTGACGGGGCCGAAAGCGAAATGAAACTTCTACTCGCTTTGTTTTCCCTCGTGCTGCCGGCGGCGGAGGTTGTGGCGATGCCGGGGCAGTCGCCGATTATCAATTTTCGAATTGCGTTTCGCGCGGGCGCGGCTAACGATCCCGCGGGCAAGGCGGGCTTGGCGACGTTTACGGCGGCGATGCTCTCCGACGGCGGAACGAAGGCAAAGACGCGGCAGCAGTTGCTCGACGAGATGTATCCGATGGCGGCGCGTTTCGGCGCGCAGGTCGATAAAGAGATGATCGTGTTTGTGGGCACGACGCATGCGGAGAATCTGGAGCCGTTCTATGCGAATCTGCGCGATGCGCTGCTTACGCCCGGCTGGCGCGAAGACGATCTGAAACGGATTCGCGATGCGCAGACGAATGCATTGAAGTTGTCGCTGCGCAGCAACAACGATGAGGAGTTGGGTAAGGAGGTTCTTTACGAACAGCTTTACACAGGGCATCCTTACGGGAATGTGAATTTGGGCAAACTGAGCGCGATTGCGGCGATGACGATGGCGGATTTGCAGGGCTTCTACAAAGCGCATTTCACGCAGGCGAATTTGATCATTGGTGTTGCGGGCAACTATCCGAAGGGTTTTGTCGAGCGCATGCAGAAGGACTTTGCGAGCTTGCCGAAGGGTTCGCCGGCGGCGGTGAAGCTGCCTGCGCTGAAGCCGATGGCGGAATCGCGTGTGACGATCGTCGATAAGAAGATGCGCGCGGTGGCGTACTCGATTGGCTATCCGATCGCGGTGACGCGCAATCATCCCGACTATCCCGCGCTGCTGGTGGCGAGCGATTGGTTCGGCAAACATCGATCGAGCGGCGGGAATCTGTATCAACGCATGCGTGAGATTCGCGGCTTGAACTACGGCGACTACTCCTACATCGAGTACTTTCCCAGCGGCATGTATCAGTTCGAGCCCGATCCGAACATGCCGAGGCGCTCGCAGATTTTCCAGATTTGGGTGCGGCCCGTCGAGCCGCCTACGGCGCACTTCGCGCTGCGATTGGCGTTGTTTGAGCTCGACCGGTTGGTTGACCGTGGAATGACGGAGTCGGATTTTGAGACGACTCGGGACTTTGTCGCGCGCAGTGTGAACTTGCTGATGAAGACGAAGTCGGCCGAGCTTGGTTACGCGATCGACAGCAAGGTCTACGGCATTCCGGAGTACGCGAAGTACATCCAAGATGCGCTGGCGAAGCTGACCTACGCGCAGGTGCAGGCGGCGATCAAGAAACATCTGCGCAAGGACCGGCTGCATATCGTCGCGATTACCGATAACGGCGAGGCATTGAAGAAAATGCTGGTTGCCGATGAGCCGTCGCCGATGAAGTACAACTCGCCGAAGCCGGGCGATATTTTGGAAGAAGATAAGACTGTGGCGGCGAAGAAGCTGGGGCTGAAGGCGGAGCAGATTACGGTGATTCCGGAAGAGCGCGTGTTTCAGTAGCGGTTGTGCAGTGGGGGTTGGGGAAGAGACCGCTCTGTTGAAAGTCAGCATTTGGGGTTGGGGAAGGTCCGCTTCCTTGCGGTCGCGGCTTCCATGAGAAGGCCCCCGCTTG
>VFZW01000378.1 GCA_016871055.1 Acidobacteriota bacterium | reverse complement strand
AGCAACCCAACACCCCCGCGATCTGCGATCCGTACCGCTCGGTCAGTGATTCAACGCCCATCCCGGCATCGTATCCGATTTCCCTCTTTGGTTCCGGCTATGCCGGGTTAGGTTCTATGCGGAACGGTTTCCGAACCCAACCCGCGCGTCTAGTCCGAGGCAGCTCCCGACGGATCATGTCCAGGCGGTTTCGACCCGCGCATATCAGAGTGATCAATCGTCGCGCCAACTCCTGGGCTGTCATCGGCCCTGCTGTCCAAACCCGGATGCTCGGGGCCCACCAACGGGAACGTGTTCCCGCTACGCCGCCCGTCGAAGATTCCCGGTCAATGCCACAACGGCGCTCGCCGTCAAGGGTTCGCTCCGCCGCGCCAAAACCGGGCGCGCCCTGGACGGCTCCGCTCCGTTCCGGCGGGAACACTTACAGGTTGGCCTCGACAAAAACAGGCGCCGTCTTCCCGCTGGCCGCGGGAAGACGGCGCCGTTCAGAATATTTTCTGTTCGTCTATCGAAAGGCTTGACAGGGTCGCTCCCTATCAGAAGCAGCACCGTGCCTTTGCCGCGTGCGGCGATGCGCGGTTCACGTTTATCCGCGACAACGAGATTCACTGCGCACAAGCGGCGAGCAAGAACAAAGAGTACATCGTTGTTGAAGGCGCGAGGCCCAGCAGCTTTCGAGCAGCGTCAAGAGTTTTTTCGTCGACATCGCCGCATGGATCGTCAAGCGTTTCTAACGGTTCAACACCTTCCACAGCGTGCCGCCGAGGACGTTTGCCTGCGACGCCGGCTTCACGCCGCACATGTTGAACATCTGTTTGTAGAGCGCCAGAGCGCGGTCAAACTCGGCGATCTCGCCGCCGAAAACATCGGAGCCGAAAACGAGTTTCTCGAACGCGCTGATATCGGTCTTCGGGGTGTGCGGGCTGACGAGGTTGTCCCACCAGAAGACCGATTTGAAAAAGGCGAGATCTGCTTGTTTCTTGTAAAGCGACGAACCGGAGACGTCGAAGACCAGGTTCGGGTTCCAACGCCCGATCTCTGCAGCCCACGTGTAGTCGGGGTTGCCGAGATGCGCGCCGATCAGGAAGAGCTTCGGAAAGCGCCGCGCGATGAGGTCGAGTGTCATCACACGCATGCGGTCCGAGCTAACGTTCATGGGCTCGGCGAAGTTTCGGCGGTTGACGATGCCAGTGTGAAACAGCGCGATCATGCCGTGTTTCTCGGCCCGCTCGTAGATGGGCCAGTAGCGCTTGTCGTCGAAGGACGCTTCGGGTCCCGTCAGTTCGCCGATGCCACGGAAGCCCGCGGCGGCAAATTCGTCGACAAGCTTTATCGCGTCCGGATGATCAAGCGACATCTGACCGATCCCGTAGAAGCGGCCCGGATGCTTGGCGGTATAAGCCTTCACGACCGGGATGTCTTTCTGCGCCGCGATGAGTAGCGCGCGGCCGTCGACGGCTTCCAACTTCTTCGCGAAGGCGTCGAGGAAAGCGGGATCGCCGTTGAAGTGCACGTGTGCGTCGATCAGCTTCGGCTGCGCGAAGGCGGCGGTGGAAACAATCGCGAGCTTAACGAGCAGCATAGGTAAGCGCCATCGAAGCCCAGCTCATACCGGCGGCCGATATCCACTGGTCTTCGCCGTATGGCAGTCCGCTCTCAAAATACGGCTGCAAGGGCAACGAGCGGGTGCGGACATGCCACGTCCCATCGCCGGCCTGCGTCTTCAGCAGATAATTCGTGGCCTTCTTGGCAACCGGCGCCGACGGCTTCAGCTTGCCTGCCAACTGCAACGCGTAGAGCGCCTGGCCAGTGGCGTAAGCATCAGTCTCCATCGCGGCCAGTTGCGGCCAGCCGCCGTCGGGGCGCTGGGTATCGGACAATGCCGCGGCGGCGCGTTCGATCGGCTTTGGATTCGCGCCGGCCCAATGCATGCCGAGCAAATGGAAGGCGCGTTCCTGCGTGGTCGAGGGCTGCGCGGTTTCCAGCCACGCGGCCGCGCGGCGGAGACGGTCTTCGGCGACGCCGGGTTCGCCGTACTGCTTCAGCGCGTAGATGGCCATGGCTGTCGTGATGAAGTTGTCGTATGTCAGCGGCGGCCGATTGCCGGGCGTCTTCCAGTAGCCTTCGGCGGTCTGCATGAGTACGATGTAGCGCGCCAAAGCGTCGGTGTATTCGGTTCGCGGAGTTCCGTTCATGCCAAGGTCGAACAGCTCATAGCCGACGCTGTTGACGGCGTTGGTGGTGAAGTCCATCACGCGGTCGGCGCTGACTTCGCGCATCTCGTTGGAGACCTTTACGAACGACTTCGGAGCGGGTATATGACGCTGTCGCGCGAGGGCGATCGCCGCCGATGGCAGATTCTGGTTGTGGCAGGAATTGCAACCTCCGCGTTTCACGAACGTGGGGCTCTGCTTTTCGAGTTGATCGAGAGCGGCGGTGATCGCACTTGCGGGCGTGCGCGCGCCATCTCCGGGCAGCTTCGTCGTCTTCGCCGCGACCTTGAGCAATCGGGCGACTTCGGTATCACCGCGCTTCGCCGCGAGCGTTTGCGCGGTTTCGCCTTCGCCGGTGCAGTCGAGATCCGCGCCGCGCGCGATCAATTCCTTTACGATGTCAGCGGGCGTAGCTTCCGAATACGCGGCGTACATCAGTGCGGAGTAGCCACGCTCGTCCTGCCCGTTCACCTTCGCACCCTTGCCAAGCAGGTACTTCACGATGTCTTCGGAACCGTACATCGCTGCGTTCGACAACACCGAGAGTTTTCGCTTGTTGAGCGCATTGACGTTGGCGCCGCGCTCGACAAGTAGTTGGACGGCTTCCAGACTTCGGCTCATCGCCGCCGAGTGCAGCGGCGTGTTGCCGGTCCCCGCGGTGGCGTGAACATCGGCATTGGCGGCCAGCAGGGCGCGCATCGTCTTCACGTCGCCGCGCGCTGCCGCCGCCGCAAGCACACTGTTACCATTCACGGATTTCTTGTTCGGATTGGCGCCCTTGGCGAGCAACAACTGCACAACGTCGAAGTTGTTCTCAGCAAGCGTGGCGAGGTACAGCGCGGTGCGCCCGTCGCCGGTGGCGGCGTTGGCATCCACGCCACTGTCGAGCAGGATCTTCACGCGCGCCAAATCGCCGATCGTCCAATGCAACGGCTGCGCCTTGCGACGGTTCAGCGCCTTCACATCGGCGCCCTTGGCGATGAGCAACTTCATCGTTTCGATCGTGCCGAACGCCGCCGCGTGGTGAAGCGGCGAAGTTTCGTCGGCATCGGTGGCCTTAATGAGTTCGGGTCTGGCGGCCAGCGCCGCCTTCACAGCCTTTTCGTCCTTTGCGCGAATCGCCTTGATAAACGCGGCGGTGACGGGGTCGACCTTGATGGGCTTCGGTTCATCGCCAAGCGCAACATCGCCATACTCGCCGCCTTGGTCGATCCAGGCCTTCAGCGTTGCGATTTCGTCGTCTTGCAGTTTGCCCGTTGGAGGCATCAACATGCCGCCGTCGCCGGTGACGAGCTTCTTAATCAGCTTGCTATCGGCCGATTTGCCCTGGACGATGACGGGGCCATAGTCGCCGCCTCGTAGCGCGTTCTGGCGCTTGTCGAGGCGGAGCCCGGACTGCTGCACGGAAGCGCCGTGGCAGCTGAAGCACTTGGTCGAAAGAATCGGGTAGACGTCTTTATTGAAATCGACTGCGAGCAACGGCAGTGCGGCGGCGGCGATCAAAGAAACGCGCATGATGGCGGAAGCTTATCGCAAAACGGACCACGCGCGCTAGCAACACTTGGCGCGCTGGTACTTGGCTTTGAAGTGCTCTTGCTGAAAGTGGCGGTACTCTTCCGCCGAATGCGTTCGGCCGTGCACCAGCAAATGCCGTCGGTAAGCGTTCTCGTCGCCGAGTTCGCGCAGGATGGATAGGACGATGTTCCAGAACTTCACGTTAGATCTCCTCCGTGCTAAGGGTGGTCATCACGAACGGAGTCTCGGTGCTCTTGCGGTCTTGCGCGCCGTTCAAGGTGCGAAGCCATTGGCGTGCGCTGTCGAGGATGATCGTCGTCACCAGGATCAGGAACAGTCCGCAGACGGCGGCGTCCAGGTAGTTGTTGAAGATCAGCGTCTTCGTCACATTGATCTGCTGCACGGTGAGCGCGCCGGAGGCGATTTGTTTCTCCTGTACCGCCGCGCCGGCCAGGAAGCCGATTCGCGGGTGTTCGCTGAAGATTTTCATCAGCGCGCTCGAAAAAGTCACGGTCGTCAGCCAGGTCATCGGCAAGATCGTGATCCACATGAACTTCTTGCCGTGCATTTTGACAAGCACCGTGGTGCCAAGGCACAGTGCGATGATCGCCAGCAATTGGTTGGCGATGCCGAACAACGGCCACAACGAGTTGATTCCGCCGAGCGGGTCGCGCACGCCCTGATAGAGGAAGTAGCCCCAACTGATGACGATCGCGGCGCTCGATGCGATCACGCCCGGCATCCAACTGGTCTGCCCGAGCGGTTTCCAGATGTGACCCAAGAGGTCCTGCAACATGAAGCGGCCGACGCGCGTTCCGGCGTCGATGACTGTGAGAATGAACAGCGCCTCGAACATGATTGCGAAGTGATACCAGAACGCGAGGATCTTTTCGCCGCCTCCGCCCTTGGCGAAGATATGCGCCATGCCGAGCGCCAGCGATGGCGCACCGCCGGTACGATAGAATAGCGTCTCTTCGCCGACACTCTTTGCGAGGTCCGACATCTGCGCCGCCGTCACCGGAAAGCCCCAGTCGCTGATCGTCTTCACGGCGGCGTCAGCGGTGGCTCCGACTACGCCGGCCGGTGAGTTGACCGCGAAGTAGACGCCCGGGTCGAGCACGCACGCGCTAACGATCGCCATAATGGCGACGAAGCTTTCGAGCAGCATCGAACCGTAGCCGACCGGCAGCGCGTGGCCCTCGCGCGCCAGCATCTTCGGCGTCGTACCGGACGAAATCAGCGAGTGAAATCCGCTGATGGCGCCGCATGCGATCGTGATGAAGCAGAACGGGAAGACGTCGCCCGCGAACACGGGACCCGTGCCGTCGATGAAGCGCGTGAGCGCAGGCATCTGCAGCTGCGGCTGCACGAACAGTATGCCAACGCCGAGCAACAACACGACGCCGAGTTTCACGAATGTCGAAAGATAATCGCGCGGCGCAAGCAGCAGCCACACCGGAAGCGCGCTGGCCGCGAAGCCGTAAATGATGACGCAGAGAGCAAGCGAGACGCCGCTTAGCGTGAAGTACGGCGCCCAGTCGGGCGAATGCGCCACCCACTCGCCGGCGAAAATCGAGCCGAGCACCAGCAGGAATCCGATCACCGAAATCTCGAGCACGCGGCCAGGGCGCAGGTAGCGCAGATAGAGGCCCATGAACACCGCGATCGGCATCGTAGCGGCAATCGTGAATGTGCCCCACGGCGAACCTTTCAACGCATTCACAACAACAAGCGCAACGACGGCGAGCAGGATGATCATGATGAGCAACACCGTGACGAGCGCCGTCATGCCGCCGACACGGCCGATCTCTTCGCGCGCCATTTGGCCGAGCGATTTGCCATCGCGCCGCACCGAACAGAACAGGATGATGAAGTCCTGCACGCAGCCGCCGAGCACAGCGCCGATGATGATCCATAGCGTGCCGGGCAGATATCCGAACTGCGCCGCGAGCGTCGGCCCGACCAGCGGTCCCGGCCCGGCGATCGCCGCGAAGTGATGCCCGAAGACGATCCATTTGTTGGTCGGCTCGAAGTCGTGGCCGTTGCGAAGGCGCTCGGCGGGCGTGGCCCGTTTGTCGTCGAGCGACATGACCTTCGCGGCGATCCACGAGGCGTAGACACGATAGGCGAAGAGGTACATGCAGGCCGAGGCGATGACGAGCCACATGCTGTTAACCGGCTCGCCGCGATTGATCGCGATACCGGCCAGTGCGGCCGCGCCAGTGATGCCGAATGCTGCGGAGATGATGTGTCGCATGAAAAGGTCATTGTATCCGCGTTATGATTGCCGGTGCGATATGAGTACTCTCGACAAAACCGTCGCGACCCAGTTGGCGAACATTCAGAAGAAGACCGGGAAGAGCCTCGAGGAGTTGACCGCGTTTGTACGGGGCTCAGGAATGGAGAAGCACAGCGAGATCGTTGCGATGCTGAAAACGACGCTCGGCCTCGGCCATGGCGATGCGAACACGATCGCGCGTCATGCGAAGACCGCGCCCGCTCCAGCCGGAGACGACACGATCTACACCGGCGCAAAAGTCGCGCTGAAGCCGGTGCACGACAAACTGATGGCGGCGATCTCGAAATTCGGCGAGTTTGAGATAGCGCCGAAGAAGGGCTACGTCAGCTTACGGCGCAAGAAGCAGTTCGCGATGATCGGCCCGGCGACGAACACGCAGGTCGAGGTCGGCTTGAAGGCTCTGGTGCAAACCTGCCGAGATGAGAGAGAATGACGCAATGCCCTCCTTCGTTCCGGTTGAAGAGCTGTTCGCTGGCCGCCACTTCGATGGCGAGATCGTGGT
>VFZW01000377.1 GCA_016871055.1 Acidobacteriota bacterium | reverse complement strand
GACGCCTTTCGCCGCCAACAGGAGAATCCGGCAGCGTAGCGCCACACGCTGGGGGGAGCTTCCGTTCCGGAGCAAGGCTTCGAGTTGCTCCCGTTGGCTCGCTTCTACCGCCAAGGGAGCTGCTGGGGTGAACATGACCCAGTATGAGGCAACTCTGCCTATATGTACATAGTTATATGAGACAGGACACTAGATAGTCGCGCGGCGCCGCTGTTTCTAACAGCTTATTTCGCGGCTTGTTCGAGCGTGTCGAGCGCGATGGCCGCCGCGCGTTCCCAGGTGAAGGCGGTGACGCGTTTCCTGGCGCGGGAGGCCATCATGTTGCGGAGCGTTTCGTTGGCGGCGAGTTTCTCCAGGGCATCGGCGAGCGCGGCGGTGTCGTTAGGCGGGAAGAGAAGCGCGGTGTCGCCAGTGGTGTCCTTCATCGGCCGGATATCGGAGGTGATGAGCGGCACGCCGGCGGCCATCGCCTCGATCACGGGTATGCCGAAGCCTTCGAAGGTCGATGGGAAGACGGCGATGCGGGCTTTGGCGTAAAGCGCCATTACTTCGGCGCGGGAGATCCATCCGGTGATCGTCACGCGATCGCGGACTCCGCGATCGTCGATGCGCTTTTCGATCGCTTCGGCGTGGAAGCCGCGCATGCCGGCTAAAACCAATTTGTAGTCTTTACGTTTCAAACAAAAGTCGGCGAATGCGTCGATGAGGCATTCGATGTTCTTGTGCGGATGGAGCGTGGAGACGCATAGGATCAACGGCTCGATTTTGCGGCGATCGAGGGTAAGGAACTCCGGCTCGAAGCCCGGTTCGGCGGCGCGGATGCGATCGAGCGGCACGCCGTAAACGGCGTTGATGTCTTCGCGCGAGGCTTCGGAAACGGTCATCAGGCGCTTGGCGTTTTTTGCCGAGGCCCAGACAAGGAATCGCCAGGCCAGCAGATCGGACGCCTTGAAGTACTCAGGATGATGGTGGTGCTGCAGGTCGTGAATCAACGTCACGTTTGGACGGCCAAGCAGCAAAGGCGAGGTAAATCCGGAGTTGAACATGACGTCGATCCTGGCGCGGCGAGCGGCGCTGACGAGGCCGGTCTGCTCGTACAAGACTCGCGCCGGGCGCGATGTGGCGTTGACACCGGTTTCGACGATCGAGATGGCGGGCGAGTCGACTTCGATGTTGGCTCCCATTTCCCGGTTTGTAAATACGATGAACGAATGGCCTCGCGGTTTGCGGGTAATCGCCGCGAGCAGTTGCTTCAAGTAGACTTCGGTACCGCCGACGCCGCCGGGAATCAGATACAGCACGTTGATTCCGATTCGCAGTTTGCGGGTCATCGGCGGATCGACGCCTTCTGTTGCGCGGCGAGCGCTTGTTGCAGGCCCTTGCGTCCCATGGCTTCGTCGGGCTCGATTTCGACGGCCTTTCCGTACGCCTCGGCGGCGAGGTCCCACTCTTTGCGAGCCATGTGCACGTTTCCCTTATACACGAATGTGATGGAGAAGCGGGGATCGAGTTTTTCGGCTTGCGCGAGGACTTCGAGCGCTCGGTCGAAGTTGCTCTGTTTGCCGTGGACCATGCCCATTAGCGCATAGGCATGCGCGCGCTGTTCGATCTTCACGGCCTCCTCGAGGTGTGTGAGAGCTTCGGCGGAGCGGTTGGCGCAGTCGGCGGCGAGAGCCCAATCGACGAGCAGATCGTAGTTGGGCTTTTCGAGTTTCGCGGCCTCGTTGAACTGTGCGGTCGCCTCGGCGCACTGGCCGTTCTGGTAGTAGGCGTAAGCGAGTTGGAAGCGAGGGCGGTACTTTTTCGGCGAGCCGCTGACGGAGTCTTTCCAAAGCTCCACGCCGCTCGCCCAGACGTGATTTCGATTCCACGTCATGGCGGCGAGCACGATGCAGATGGCGGCCATGATCACAAACTGGGGGCTGCGTCGGCGGCGGAGTACATCGACCACGCAGAGCGCGAGGGCGAATACCGGCATGTACATGCGGCGTTCGACAAGTACGTCGCGGATAGGAACGAACGACGAAGTTGGCGCGAGCAGGACCAGGAAGAGAAAGAAGCCGAAGGCGGCGAGTGGATACTCGCGGCGCGTCTTCCAAGCGAGCGCCATGAGGCCGAGGAGGATCAGCAGGCAGAGCCAGGAGAGTTGGTCGGCGAGCGAGCGCGAGATGACAACGTCGTGATCGATGTTCTGGCCGAGCGGAAGCACGAACAAGCGCAAGTAGCCGACGATGGAGCGGAACTGCGTGTAGAGGTAGTCGAGGGCGGTGAGGTCCTTCATGCCAAAGCCGGCGGTGCGCGCACCGCCGAGGACAAACTTGAAGACCGCGAAGACGCCGAGCGCCGCGCCGGCGAGGATCGGCGCGTAGAGCCGCCAGTTGGCGCGAATGCCTTGTAATGTGAAGCCGGGGTTGAAAAAGTAGTCGGTCAGCAGGAGGACCGCGGGCAGCACGGCGGTGTGTTCTTTCGAAGTGATGGCGAGGCCGAAGAATAAGAGGATCCGCGCGACCTCTGGGAAACGGATGGCCGATTCGGCGCGGTAGAGAAATACGGCCCATCCGATCAGGAAGAAGAGACCGCTGAGGACTTCCGAACGGCTGGCGACGTAGCCGACCGATTCCGTTTGCAGGGGGTGGAGTACGAAGACCGCGGTGGCGAAGGCGGCGAACCATTGGCCGTTTTCGGTGACGAAGCCGATTAGTTTTTTCGCTATCAACCAGACGAAGTAGGCCGCGGCGGCGTGGAGGCCGAGGTTCATCAAATGGTAATAAAACGCGTCCTGACCGAACATGCGGTAGTTGAGCCAGTAGGAGACTTGCAGTGTTGGGCGCACGCCAACGACCCAGTCCTGCAGTGGACGCGTGGCGAAGTTTGGAACGAGGAAGGGAAGGTAGAGATCGTCGAACAGGAACGGGCCGTAAAGCGCGGAGCGATAGATTTCGATCAGGGCCAACACGGCGAGGGCGAGTCCGACGGCGAGCGGCCACCAGGGTTTATCGTTCGTTATCGGTTGCTTGGGGTTTTTCATGCAGGCGATTCAGTTGATATTCGAGCACCGCGACTTTTTGCGTGAGCGCGATGTTGGCGTCCTTGAGGTCGGAGATGACGACGGAGAAACGGAAGAAAACCATGAGGAAGACAGCGCCGATGATGAGCAGCAGCACTACGGGCGGGTCGTTCAAGCCGATCAGTTGCGCGAAGGACATCAGTCCCCACTCCCACTGGGAGAGTAGGAGAAGAACAAACGCCGCGCCGAGCCAACTGACAGAGTACTCGACGCGGATGTGCGCGCGACGAATGTTGAACAGTACTAGCCCCATGAGCAGAATACTCATGCCCGCAATCAACGACAACATGCGTTCCATACTAGGTTTTTCGGCCTCCTTGATACTTGAGGATGTTGACTAATACGCCAAGCAGAACATGGGCGACATAGTAGAACGATCGCATCGCGGTGATGGTGCTTTTGCCGGCCATGCGCGGGCGCATCTTCACGGGCACTTCTTCGAATCGGAACAACAAGCGCTTCAATACGACCAGCGCTTCGATTTCGGGATACTCAAGCGGAAAGCTTCGCGCGAAGACTTCGAGCGCCTGCCGGTTGACGCCGACGTAGCCTGAAGTGGGGTCGTGAACCTTCTTGGCAAGGATCAGGCCGAGAAACCAGCGGAAGAAGAGAATACCAATGCCACGGGCGCGCGAGGTGTGTTCGCCGGTGCCGTCGATATACCGCGAGCCGATGACCATCTGTGCGCCGGACGACTTCAGCGTGCCGAGCAACAGCGTGATGTAGCGCGGATCGTGTTGGCCGTCGCCATCGAGGCGAATCACAAACTCGAAACCGAGATCGTAGGCGAGGCGATAGCCGACTTGCACGCAGCCGCCGAGGCCGAGATGGTAGGGGACTGACAGTACGTCGGCGCCGGCTCGTTTCGCGATGGAGCGGGTGCCATCGGCCGAGCAGTCGTCGACAACGAGGATCGGCAGATCGGGATGATGCGAACGGATTTCCCGGATGACCGAACCGACCGCGCCTTCTTCGTTGAAAGCTGGAATCAGGATCATTAGCGAGTTGTCGCCGCGCGGTTGGATCACAGCCAGGCCACCTTTTCGACGCTGATCGAGTGACGGTCGAGCGCGGCGTTGAACGTGGCGCTGTCGATGCGTTTGGGGATGGCGCGGCGCTTGCCGATCAGGGACGGGAGGTTTATTACGACTGCCAGGTGAGCCTTGACGACCAGGGTCGCTAGCGTAAGCGCCGAAGTGCCGTCGGTGTGCGCGTGCGCCGCGGCGCCGTGGCCGGCGCGCATGGCTCGCAGGTGGTGCCAGTAGCGGGCGATGGTTGCGAATGGCGCTGTGAGGAGACGGCCCGCGGGGAAGTTCTTGATGATGGTGAAGAGGCGGTTGCGCTCGACGTAGTAGGCTTTCAGGTTCGATGCGCGGCCGGCGGAATGGGAGTAGCGATGGGTTACAACGGCGCCGGGGACGTAGAGGCAGGTCCAGCCGGCCCAGCGGGCGCGGAGGCCGAGGTCGGTATCTTCGCAGTAGAGGAAGTAGTCGTCGTCGAAGCCGCCGGTTTCGGCGAGCATCTTGGCGCGATACATCGACGCCGAGCCGCTGGCGAGGAGGACTTCCTCCTCATTAGAAAAGCTGATCGACGACTCACCGTGGCCGCGCTGTTTGCTGGTCCCGTCGGCGGCGATGAGCATGCCGGCGGAGTCGAGTTTGTCGGCGACGCCGTGGAGCTTGACTTGCGATGCGGCGGAGCCGGCGTTTGCGATTCTAGCCAGCGCGTCGACTAGAGCGTCGATCCAGTCGGGCCCGGCGGTGGCGTCGTCGTTGAGTACGGCGAGGAAGTCACAGGGGGCTTCTTTGTAGGCGCGATTGACGGCGGCGCCGAATCCGATGTTCGAACCGGGATGGAGAATGGTCACGCCGTCGCGGGGGATCGACGCGGGCCAGGACGCCGCGACCTTTTCACACCCGCTGTTGTCGACAATCACGATGCGTAAATTCCGATAGGTCTGGCCCCGCAGGCTCTCGATCGACTCCCAGAGCGGCATGTCGGCGGTAAGCGTCGGAATGACGACGGTAACCCGAGGCGGCTGCAACCCAGTATTGTACTTCTAAATGGGGCGGGGGCTGCGAATGTGGCTCAGAACCCAGATCGCGATGATTGCCGTTTTGAGGCAGGCGACTTGCCAGTCGCGGCTGGTCCAGCAGTGTTGAATGTCCCAGGATTGGCCTTCGAGCAGCCAGATCCAGCCGGCGCCGAAGGCGAGCGTTGCCCGGATTGGAGCGCGGTGGTTGAAGAGTCCGTAAATGGCGAGTGTAAAGAGTCCGGCTATGAACGATAGTGCCGCTGCCTTTGTGGAGAATGGCAACTGTCCGAGCATTTGGCATGGGTCGACATAGAAACCGCCATCGCTCGAAAGCGGTGTTTCTTTGACGATTTGTTCCGATGCCGGAAACCAAAACGTTGCCGATAGTGCGGCGAAGCATACGACAGTGATGATGCGGTAGGGCGCTTGATCGGTTTGGACACCGCGTTAGTTGGCGGGGTTCCGCGTTGTTCGCTGATACTCCCGCGCCTGCGTCAGGTCTTCGGCTTCGAGGAACGGATACTCTCGAATCAACTCGGCGTGATCGGGATGGATATCCATCATTTCGACGACGCGGCGAACGGTGATGCGCATTCCTCGAATGCAGGGGTTGCCGCCGCATTTGTCGGGTTCGATGGTGATCCGGTTGAATCGGTCCGTTGTTTCGGGATAGCTGGCGGTTGATACCGCCGCATTCGCCCTATACCTTCAACAGTGAGGACGCTGTGCCTATTCAACTCACCCAGCAGATGGAGGATTTCGTTCAGAGCCGCGTGATCTCTGGGCAATATTCGTCTTCGGATGCCGTTCTGCGAGAGGCTTTCGAGCTGTTGGAAATCGAAGAGCGCGATCGTGAGACGAAGCGCCGGCTCTTTCGAGAGAAG
The DNA here is from genome assembly GCA_016871055.1 of Acidobacteriota bacterium. Classification (GTDB taxonomy): domain Bacteria; phylum Acidobacteriota; class Terriglobia; order Bryobacterales; family Bryobacteraceae. Next base: position 551 of record VFZW01000377.1, on the reverse strand, counting down.
ATCCGCCGTTCTATCGAGCAAGACGAACGCGGCGAGAGTGTTGACGGCGAGGCCTTCATGACGGAGTTTTTTGCTGAAATGGACCTGGAGATGCCGCCGGTGAGATGAGCCGGTACGCGCCGGTGGTTGACGCCGTCGCGCCGGCCGATACTTTCAGAGTTGAGGATGTTATGGCAATTCAGCTAACCGCCGAGATTGAACAGCTCGTTCAGAGCCGCGTTGATTCGGGGCAGTACTCATCCGCGGAAGACGTCGTCCGCTTGGCCTTCGATCTTCTGACTTCGAAGGAGCGCGAAGAATTGGAATGGCTCCACGCGAAGATGGACCGAGGGCTCGCGCAAGGCGAATCTGGGGACGTCGTCGACGGCGAAGAATTTTGCTCGCGACTGTTGAATTAGATGGATCTAAGAATCGCGTTGGAATCTGGAGTTGTCCCCAAATCTGAGACACGAGTCTAGACACACAAAAATTCCCAAAGGAGAATTTGAGTCATGTCCGTGTCACGAAGAAAGTTCAACCGCGAGTTCAAGTTCGCGGCGGTCAAGCGTCTG
>VFZW01000376.1 GCA_016871055.1 Acidobacteriota bacterium | reverse complement strand
ACGCGGGCGCCGGGGGCATCGGGCTGATCGCGATGCTTGCCGAAGTGGCGGTCGGCGATCAGGTAATACATCATCGCGGTGCGCCCGTTGATGGCCCGCTCGATCTCGTCGCGGTGATCCACTTCAATTAGCCGCGCACCGGCCGCTTCGCACTGCCGCGTCCAGCCGGTGATGTGCAGCTTCTGCGCGATCACTTCATTCTTCATGCCGTCGGTAAACGGCAGGCGTTTGGCTTTGTCGGGGTCGTCGCCGGCGATGCAGGCGCAGGTGCCGACGAAGATCGCGCCCGCGGCGCCGGTAGTGACGAGCGCACCGGGATTGCCTGTGAGTTCGGCGATCCGCGTACCCACGGCCCTGCTCAAGTCCTTGATAGGCACATAGTGGCGGGCGGCATCGTCCATCGCCTGGACGACTTCGGGCGGCATCAGCGAGCCGCCGAGTGTAGTGTAGGTGCCCGCGGCGTTGACGATCGGGCGCAGCCCGAGTTTCGTGTACGCCTTGCGGCTTTCTTCCGGATCGCGCACGGCTGGGGCCGCGGCCCTCGCGGACTGGCTGAACATCGACAGCCAGCCGGCATTTTGAAACAGGCGTCTGCGAAGAATGATCATCGGTGGCTCCTCTGACTAGAAATTCAAGCGCAGCCCGAACTGAAGGCTGCGGTTGTCCTGGGCGGTTGCGGTTACCTGGCCGAAGATCGGCGTCGCGAGCACCGAGCCTGGTAGCGCGAAGATGGGGGTGTTCAGGCTGTTGAAAGCCTCGAAGCGAAACTGGAGTTGCGTCCGCTCGCCAAAACGGAAGTTCTTGAACAGCGAGAGATCGAAGTTCACGATGCCGGGGCCATTGAGGATATTTCGCCCCGCATTGCCAAAGGTGAACTGCGCGGGCCGATTGAACGCCGCGGTTTCGAAGAAGCGCTGCAGCGTGCGCTGCGCTCCATCGAGAGTGCCCGCGCCAATGCGGTTGGCGCGCTGCCCCAACTGACCGTGGTTTGCATTATCGTCGGCGATGGTGACTGAGAACGGCTGCCCGGTTTCCAGTGTCGCGATGCCGTTCACCTGCCAGCCTGCGAGCGCCCAGCGCGCGAACGGTTGTGTCGTGGCTTTGAAGAACGGCAGTTCATAGAGATAGCTGCCAACGAAGCGATGGGTGAAGTCCCAGTTGGCACGACCGCGATCGAGCGCCAGGTTGAACGGGTCCATGTTCGTGCCGCCGCCGTTGGATTCCGCGGTTGTATCGATGGCCTTCGACCAGGTGTAGCTGATGAGGAAGGAAGCCCCCTTATGCAAGCGTTGCCGGCCGGCAACTTGCAGCGCGTTGTAGTTGGCAAACGAATCGTTGGAGATCAGGCGGATCGGTCCCCAGCGTTGGTTGGGGCGCCGGGCCTGCACGTTGCCCGGTCCGGGGCGCGGATTGTTCATCTGGAAATTGCGATCGAGCTTCAAGGTGCGGGAACCGATGTAACCGGCCTCGACGCCGAAGCTGGTCCATAGCTCGCGCTGGATGTTAAAGCTCCATTGATTCATGTACGCATTGGGCATATTGCGATCGAGCGCCACCAGCGAGCGCGGTGGAGCGACGCCGGGCGTACCGCGGAACGGATCGGCGATGAGGATATTGGGATTGGCTGCCGGCGAGTCGTACTGCGTGACGGCGAAGCCGTTGCTTGCGAGCAACGTGAAGTTGTTCAGTTGGTTCGAATTGTAGTAAACCCCATATCCGGCGCGGAACACGGTCTTGTTGCCGAACGGGCGGTAGGCAAGGCCGATGCGTGGAGCGAAGTTGTTGTGGTCGCCGTCGACGATGCCGCCGTTCTCATGAGCCGGCACGAGGCGCGAGCCCGTCGCGTCGACAATGAACGCGTTCTTCGTGCTTTCGAAAGGCACGGTGCTCAGGTCGTAGCGCAGACCGAGGTTGACAGTGAGCTTCGGCGTGGCCTTCCAATCGTCCAGGAAGAAGCCGCCGAAGCGCCAGCCGCGCATGTTGATCCATTGCGGAGGAAGCGCGGTGATGGCCTGCGAAGGATAGCCGAGCAGGTAGTCGGCCGCCGCGTTGCCCGTGATGGCGCCCGTGAAGTTGAAGCGGCCGCGGGCATCGTTGGCTGCGGCGCGGCTGGTGGCTAGATGCCGCATCTCGAAGCCGCCCTTCAGGGAGTGGTTGCCGATCGTGATCGTGGTGGCGTTATAGAGTTGATGCGTACCGTCGCGATGGAACCACTGCGTGCCGTCGCCCTGATCGCCAACCGGGATGTGGCCGGCGATCACCAACCGCGGAATGCCTGGGTTGGAAGCATCGGAAGTAATGCCGCGAATGCCGAGGCGCGCGCCGGCGTCGGCATTGCTCAAGCGGAACAGGTTCAGCGAATCGATCTGCACCTTCTGGCGGCCGTAACGGAACTCGTTCAAAATGTTCGGACGCACCAGATGCGTGTAGCTGACGGCAAGGTTACGGTCGGGGACCTCTTCCTCCTTGCCGCTGAACGGATTGGTCTGCGTGGTGGGGCGCAGTGCGTTCTGCCAGCCGTAGCGGACGAACAACTGGGCCTTGCTGCCGAAGTTGTGGTCGATGCGCGATATAGCCATGTTGCGGCGAGTGCCGAGCAAGGTGGTCGCCCGGTAGTTGGCACGCACCCCGGGCAGGTTGGCCAAGGGCATCCAGCGAAGTCCTTCAAGCGCCTGCGGCGCGATGCGGTTGGCTGGAATGATGCCCCCGGGGAACGTCTGTCCGGGGTTGGCGGGGTCGCGGATCACGCCGCCGAGTGCCGACAGGTCGCCGCGCCGCATCGCTTCGGTGAACGCGGAGTCGAGCGCCGCGCCCTTGCGCGTGAAGCGCAGGCCTTCGTAGTTCGTCATGAAGAACGTTTTGTTGCGGCCGTTGTAAACCTTGGGCAGATACACAGGCCCGGTGAGGACGAAGCCGAATTCGTTGCGGCGCAGCGGATTCTGCGGAGTGCGCGGGTTTTCAAAGAAGCCGCGGGCATCGAAAACGTTGTTGCGGACGAAGTGGAACAACGCCCCATGCGGGTCGTTGCCGCCTGTCTTGGTGATGAAGTCGACGTGCACGCCGAGGTACATGCCGTACTCGGCCGAATAGTTGCCGTGCTGAACGCGGAACTCCTGAACGGCGTCGATCGAAGGGCGCATCGTCGTCGTGTTGATGAGGTTGTTGACGATCGAGATGCCGTCCATCTGCAGCGAGTTCATGTTCTCCCGTGCGCCCGCGCCGAGGATGGCGTCCCCGCCGCCGGGACTGGCCGCCGGGGCGCGATAGCCAAGCTTGATGCCCGCCGAAAGGGTTGCCAACTGCAGCACGTTACGGCCATTCAACGGCAGTTCGATGATTCTCTTCTGGTTGATGACTTCGCCAAGTGAAGCCTGGTCGGTCTGGATCGCGGGGGCGCCGCCGGTGACGGTGACGCTCTCGGTGACACCGCCGATCTGGAGTGCAACATCGACGCGGACGCGCGCATTCACTTCGACATTGATACTGGCGTAGCGCGCGGTCTGAAAACCGGTCTGTTCGACGGTGACGGTGTATGCGCCCAGATTGATGAGCGAGACGAAGTAAGCGCCGGATTCATTCGTGACGGTTTCGCGCACGGTCTGTGTGGCGTCGTGGACCACGCGGACCTTCGCTCCGGAGACGGCGGCGCCGGCCGGGTCGGTAACCGTGCCGAGGATGGCAGTCGTGCTGGTTTGCGCCCACGACAGAGTCGCGAACAGCAGGGAAAGAGCGATTGGTCGCATGCGGGACTCTCTGAATCAGAAATGTGAACTTCGGATGAAACGGGATTTCCGTTTTGCGTTCCCGGACCCGATCATGATAACACCCGGCGCCTCACTCCAGTAACGGGGTTGATCGGAATGCCCCTTCCGGGCACTGACCGTGCCGCAACCTCCTCCGGCGAAGGAGCGGCGCGTCGTTGATTCCGGAGAACGTTCTTCGTTTGTTCTCTAGAGAGGCGGGCCCGTGCCTGCGGTTTGTTTTGATCACCCGTTGTTGCCGGAACAGCGCGGAAATTGGCAATTCGCCATGGATGGGATCCGTTCTTCGGGTTAATCCTCCGGCAAGATCTTAACGCTTGGTCGCGGCCACGTAATCCCATTCGCGAGAGGAAAGCTCCTCGATCGCTCCCAGGTCCCGTTCGAGGAGGTACCTTCCGGCAATGAGCTTCTGCGCCGCCGCCCGAATCTGCGCCAGATAGTTCGCCTTGCTTTGATAGCGTTTCATCACCTCTTCCCTGGGGAAAGGGAAATAAGAGCCCGTCATGCTGAACAACTCCTCGGGCGAGCCGATGGCCGGATTGCGCAGGTTCCACCCGGTGTGCGTCGCCAAGGGAACCGCCACTTGCGGTGTCCTCAATCCTCCAAGATCGTTCCCATCCGAATCCACCTGGGGGACCAGTACGGCGAACTGGGGGCCCATTCTGGGTGGTTCCTGGGAGATGATTCCCCGAGTACGGAACTCAGGGCCGAAATCGAGGCGGAATACATCATGCAGCCGCACCGGCGATAGGACGTTGGGGATCCTGGGATAGCGCACGTGCTCGATCGCTACCAATTGCTTCTTGGCGATTGTGGGGTAGACCGACTGCGGAGGCTCCTGGCCCTGCGCAAGCCAGCGTTGAAAGGCGAGCAGCAGGCCGCGGTTATACCAACCCCAATCGTTAGCATTGTTCAGGTAGCGGGTGGTCTTCGACGGCCGGGGCGGGAAACTGCCGGGACCGTGATTGCCGCCTGCCATGACGTAGAGCCGTGACGTCGGTCCCAGTGGCATGTCCGCGGATCCATCGAGTCTGGTATGCATCAGCGAAGCGGCCCGCCCATAGTACTCGTACGACGAGTTCGTGTAGAAGATTTTCGGCAGCACGCCGTCTTTCTTTGCGCGCGTAAGCAGACCGTCGGTCAACCCGGTGACCGGGTCCGTCTGGGGCAGATCGGTAAACGGGAAGATATCGGTGGCATAGTAGAAGTTGAAGAACGGCCGCGCATCGCGAGAGGGCTGAGCGAACTGATAGTTGAAGTTGCCTCGTCCCGCTCCGGCGACGTTGATCCACATACCGTCAAAAACTCGCCTGCCGTCCTCGTCTTTGTTGAAGCCTTGATAAAGGAAGGTGCGAAGAAATCGGCCGCTTTGGGAGCTGCCATAGGCGAGGGTTCGGCGAGCGGACGGGGCCAACGTTTGCAGCGGCGGCGGCGCACTGCCTGCCTTGAGATCCGCGATCAAGTCGCGAATGGCGGCCATGCCGAGGCCGGCAACGGGCGGATCCTGGGAACGATAGACGACTTCGTAGATCTTGCCGGCTTCGAATCCCGACGCCTTCTCGACGGCGCCCCGGTCCGGCGCGAACCTCCAGTCAGAGCGCGGGATCAGCCGCCGGGGTCCGTTCGCCAGGCTGCGTTCCGTGAGCGTGTTGCCCGGATCGTTTGGGTCGGCGGCCTTGTAAGGGAAGAAGAGCCGGTCACCCAGCGAGAAACGGGTGATGGAGTCGTCGGGCACGAAGTCCGACCGGACGACACCGAGGATCGAGGAGCCGTCGGGCCTGCGGGCGACGGGAACCGTGACGCTCATCAGTGGTGGCTCGCGCGGCACATCAAACTGCCAGCCGATCCAGACAAGCAGGTAGCCTTGCTCGAAAAGGAGGCCATCGCCGATCTCGCGTTCGTCCCGCGGATCGTTGGATCCCTCTCCCCGATTGAACACCTGCAGGAGACTTTTGCGTCCGCGGTTGGAGACTTCGAAGAGGAGGGTGCCGTTCCCTTTGGAGGGATCGCGCGGGGCGAAGAGCACGATGTCCGCATGGAATTCCACTTGCCCACTCGTGTTGCGCGGCGCGAGTTTGACGTTGACGATATCCTGATTGACAGCCGCTTCGGGATCGACGGCGAAGTAGGCTCTACCGATCAGGCGCTCGTATGGACCGGCGTTGCCGAAAGACCGGCCGTTCAGTATTAGCGATCGCTCTGAGATCTCAACACGAGTGACCTTCGCGCTCAGTGCGAGAGGAACCAGGAGAAGGAGGATGCATTTCGCCACGCAACCCATTGTAGACTCGACGGTCCGCGTTTGGGTGGCGGCGGTGAGACAGCACTGGTCTTTGGGTCTTTGGAAAGGCCGCTGGCGCAATCGGGTGCACCTAAGACACCACAATGATCATCTTGCTTGTGGCTCCATCCATGCGAGGCCGTTCGCGTTCGCCCCGTCGGATCGATGAGACGGAGAGGGTTGATTCTGGCTTAGCCGTAGAGATTCCAGCTCTGAGGATCCGCCGCATGCTGATCCGCAAACGGCGCATCCACACTCGTAAACCGCCCCTGCGCCGCCGACAAATACCGTGCCCAGAAGTAGTCGAGCCGCGTCACCCGCCAACCACCGCCTTCACACGCCGCCCCGTCCCACTCCCCGCCCCGCGCCACTCCCCGCCCCGTCCCGTCTCACTCTTCTCAGATTTTTCCTAACCCATTTTTTCTAATGTTTTGTTTCAAACAACCGATATATCTAGTGTGTCATCACTTCTCCTCCTCACGATCCTCACCACCTGCC
>VFZW01000375.1 GCA_016871055.1 Acidobacteriota bacterium | reverse complement strand
CAGACGCTTGACCGCCGCGAGCTTGAACTCGCGGTTGAACTTTCTTCGTGACACGGACATGACTCAAATTCTCCTTTGGGAATTTTTGTGTGTCTAGACTCGTGTCTCAGATTTGGGGACAACTCCAGACGAATCCGAAGACCTCGGACTTCGATATCCCGATGGACGACACCACATCTACGATGAAGCCTTGAACGGCCGCCGATTCGTCATGATGAAGAAAGGCTATTCGGTCGAACGCGGTCCCGAGATCATCTAGTTGCCAATGGTCGTGGTGAAGAACTGGCGGGCACGATTGGGGAAACAAGGGCTGTACACTGCGAATGGGACGCAACGAAGGCTCGGTTGAATGAAACGAAGCACGGCGTTTCGTTCAACGAAGCCGCCACGGTCTTTCTCGATCCATTGGCATTGACGTACGCCGATCCGGATTCTTCGGAATCGGCGAATCGCGAGATCACGATCGGCTATAGAATAAAGAAGCATTGCGTATTCGTTTGTCATTGCGAACGCGGATCGCGACTTCGGATTATCAGCGCCCGGCGAGTTACACGAGCGGAACGAAAACACTATGAAGAAGGAATCGAAAGCTGAGAACGGCGTAGAACTTCGCCCTGAATACGATCTCGCGAAGCTGCGTGACGGAGTCCGCGGCAAGTACTACAAGCGGGCTATCGCGGGGACCAATCTCGTGCTCATCGACTCCGATCTCGCGGCGATCTTGCCCACCAGCGCAGCGGTTAATCAGGCGCTGCGGGCCGTAGCCGAAGCTGCGAAATCGGCGGTCTTGGCGAAGCGTAGACGAAAGCAGGCGTGATCCGATCCCCTTCGGCCTCTTACATGTAAAATGTAGAGGCACGTAATGCCGCTCTCCTCCGGCGACAAACTCGGACCCTACGAAATCCTCTCGCTGCTCGGCAAAGGCGGCATGGGCGAAGTCTACCGCGCGCGCGATCCGAAGTTGAATCGCGAAGTGGCGATCAAAGTCTTGCCACACGCGCTCGCCAATGACGCCGACTACCTCGCGCGCTTCCAGCGCGAAGCGCAAACGCTGGCCGCGTTGAATCATCCAAACATCGCGACGATCTACGGCCTCGAAGCGAACGCGATTGTGATGGAGCTGGTCGAAGGCGCCACGCTGCAAGGCCCGTTGCCGTTAAGCGAAGCGCTGCCTCTCGCCAAGCAAATCGCCGAAGCCTTGGAAGCCGCGCATAACAAGGGAATCATTCATCGCGACCTAAAGCCCGGCAACGTCAAAGTCACGCCCGAAGGCGTCGTGAAAGTGTTGGACTTCGGACTTGCGAAAGCGGTCAACGAGCGGCCCGTCGTCGTCGGCCCCGACTCGCCGACATTAACACTGCGCGCCACCGAAGCAGGTCTCATCCTCGGCACCGCGGGCTACATGTCACCCGAACAAGCCGCAGGCAAAACCGTCGACCGCCGCGCGGATATCTGGTCGTTCGGCGTTGTGCTCTACGAATTGCTCACCGGCAAGCGCATGTTCGACGGCGAGACCATTTCTCACACATTGGCCGATGTGTTGCGCGCCGATATCGACCTCTCCAAGATCCCCGAGGGAGCGATTCGCGATATGCTCGGGCGCTGCTTGGATCGCAACCTGAAGAACCGCCTCTCGCACATCGGCGAGGCGCGTTATGTGATCGACCACTACGCCGACAAACCCGTCGAGCGCCGCAAATCGGCGGTGCCGGCGTGGCTCATCGCGATCCCGACTCTGGCAGCGGTGGCGCTGGGCGTAGTGGCGTATCGGTGGCGGCCCGCGGAACCGCAGCGGATGCGATTCACTCTGTCGCCGCCCGAAGAGCTCAAGCCTTCGCGCATCAACGACGCGATCATTTCGCCCGACGGCAAACGCGTGGTTTTTCGCCTCAGTTCATTCCGTCTCGCGATCCGCGAGTTGGATTCGTTGGCGACGCGGCTGCTTCCGGGAACCGAAGGCGCCACCGATGTCTTCTGGGCGCCCGACAGCCGGCGGCTCGGTTTCTTTGCCAGCAGGAAACTGAAGCGCACCGATATCGATGGCGGCGCCGTAATCACTCTTGCCGAAAGCAACGCTGCCCGCAATGGCGGTTCGTGGGGGGCGAACGACGTCATTCTCTTTGGGACCGGAACGAAATTGCGCAAGATATCCGCGGCGGGAGGTGCTGAAACGACGCTCGCCGTCGCCGGCTCGACAGGTAGCGAGAATCGCGCCTTCTATCCTTTCTTCCTTCCGGACGGCCGCCGATTCGTCTACACCGCCGATGGGAAGATCTATTTAAGCGATGTGGAATCGGGAGCGTCTCAATTGGTCTTGGCGGCCGACTCAAACGCGGCGTACGCCGAGCCGGGCTACTTGCTTTATGCGATTGACTCCAAGCTTTTCGCGATAGCGTTCGACGCGAACAAGGGGTAAGTTTCCGGCGAACCGGTGGTGCTCGCCGAAGGCGTCGGCCCCATACACCCTCCGTTTGGGGGCGAATTCTCAATCTCCTCAACTGGCACGCTTACCCACACGATTGGCCACAACGAGACATTTATCCGTTTGAAGTGGTTTGCTCGCTCTGGCGCGGAAACCGGCAGCGTCGGCGAGTTGGTCAATTCGGCTGGCCTCAGTTCGATCTCGCCTGACGGCAAAAACATCGCGATTAACGTATACGACCCGGCGAAGCGGGAATCGGACATATGGGTACACGATCTCAGCCGAGGCGCGCTTTCGAGGATCACATTTGGACCAGGGGGCCGAGCGAACCCGGTGTGGTCCCCAGACGGCAGCCGGATCGCATACAGCGGACCGGCCGGCGAAATCCTGTTGAAGGCCGCCAACGGCGCGGGTGAAGAAGAACAGCTTGGCGACGACAAACTGGTGAAACGAGTTACTGACTGGTCGCGCGACGGAGAGTATCTCGTTGGAGATGCGACGGCGAGCAATCGCGGCCGGGAGGTTTGGATTCTGAAACTTTCTGGAGCTCGGAAGCCGGAACTCCTTTTCCACACGCCGTTCAATGAAGCCACGCCGAAGATATCGCCCGATGGCCGATGGATCGCGTACCCTTCCGACGAGACCAAGCGGAGCGAGGTCTACGTGCAATCGTTCCCAACGCCAGGCAACAAGTTCCAAGTCTCGACCTCCGGCGGACGGGCGCCGCTGTGGAGCCGTGACGGGTCGGAGCTATTTTTCTTGACCGAAGACCGCAAGCTCGCGGCGGCCAAGGTCACGCGAGGAGCTAAATTCTCCGCGGACGTGCCGAAAATTTTGTTCCCGTCGACCGGTTCTGTCGGTTCTTTCGATGTGAGCAAGGATGGCCGCTTTCTAATTGCGATTCGCGACCTTGGAGAGGGAGAAGCTCCCGTGAACATCGTGCTCAACTGGGCGGCGGGACTGAAGAAGTGAACGATGCCGCTATCAACTGGTGACAAAATTGGGAATTATGAAATCGTAGCCCTGCTCGGCAAAGGCGGCATGGGCGAAGTCTACCGCGCGCGATCCAAAGCTGAACCGCGAAGTCGCGATCAAAGTCTTGCCGCACGCGCTCGCCAACGACGCCGACTACCTCGCGCGCTTCCAGCGCGAAGCGCAAACGCTGGCCGCGTTGAATCATCCAAACATCGCGACGATCTACGGCCTCGAAGAGAACGCGATTGTGATGGAGCTGGTCGAAGGAGCCACGCTGCAAGGCCCGTTGCCGTTAAGCGAAGCGCTGCCTCTCGCCAAGCAGATCGCCGAAGCCTTGGAAGCCGCGCATGACAAGGGCATTATCCATCGCGACCTAAAGCCCGGCAACGTAAAAGTCACGCCCGAAGGCGTCGTTAAAGTGTTGGACTTCGGACTTGCGAAAGCAGTCAACGAGCGGCCCGTCGTCGTCGGCCCCGACTCGCCGACGTTAACACTGCGCGCCACCGAAGCAGGTCTGATCCTCGGCACCGCGGGCTACATGTCACCCGAACAAGCCGCAGGCAAAACCGTCGACCGCCGTGCCGATATCTGGTCGTTCGGCGTTGTCTTCTACGAACTGCTCACCGGCAAGCGCATGTTCGACGGGGAAACCGTGACGCACAAGCTAGCCGATGTCGTGCGCGCGCCGATCGACCTATCGATGATCGAAGACGCGCAAATTCGACATCTAATCGGGCGCTGCCTCGACCGCAACCTCAAGACCCGCCTCGCCCACATCGGCGAAGCACGCATCGCACTCGAAACCTACGCGCCCGAAAAATCCGCTCCGCCCGCAAAGGCCGGTTGGTGGCCGTGGGCGGCGGGCGCGCTCGCGCTTGGCTTAGTCGCCACCGGAATCGGCTGGTACACCACCGCCACCCGCCCCGCGCCGACTCGCGCGATGCTTCGCCTCCACCTGGATCTCCCGCCGGAAACACCGCTGATGGCCGCCACGAACGACATCTCAGGAAGGGGAAACACGCTTGCCCTTTCGCCAGACGGCACCCGGTTGGCTATCACGATGCGTGGCGCCGATGGCAAGATTCGAATCCACACCCGTCTGCAACATCAGGAGGGATTTACGGCAGTCGCCGGAGCGGAGAATGCGACATTCCCTTTCTTTTCTCCGGACGGGGCCTGGATCGGATTTCTTGACGGAGGCAATCTGAAAAAGGTGGCGGTTGAGGGAGGAGCGGCGGCGACGATTGGTGGCTCCAGCAACAATGCCGGCGCGAGTTGGGGCAACGACGGGCAGATCGTCCATGCGTCGCGTGGGGCTCTCTTCCGAATTTCGGCCAATGGCGGCGATTCCGCGCCACTCACCGAGCGGAAACCGGGTGAGGGTCACCGGTGGCCTCACGTCCTGCCGGGCAGCAAGGCGGTTTTGTTCACCGCCTTCAGTTCCTCGACCGACAGCGATGGAGCGAACGTCGAAGCCGTTTCGGTGGTAAACAAGGAACGCAAGGTGATCGTACGCGGCGGGCACTCGGCTCGTTATGTGCCGGCAGCCGGCGGTTCCGGACACGTCATCTACCAACACGACAGCACGCTTTTCGCCGCGCCGTTCGACCCGGATAAACTCACGGCACTTGGACCTCCGGCGCCAATCCTGCAAGACGTCGCCAGCGGGCTGAATTCTGGTGGGCACTTCACGACCGCAAAGAACGGGGTCTTCGCTTATCTGGATGGGAAAGCAGCACAGGCCTCCGATCTGCTCTACTGGGTTGACGCCGCTGGCGCACTCTCCCCGCTTCATGCAGAGCGCCACTTTTATGAGAATGTGCGGCTTGCGCCCGGGGGCAAGAAGCTAGCGCTCCAAATCCGAGGCGCTACCGGCTCCGATATCTGGGTAAAGGATCTGGAACGGGATACGCTGACCAGGGTGAGTTACTCGCCTGGATGGAACCGCCTGCCCTTTTGGACACCCGATGGAAAATCCATCCTCTTCCAATCGTTGGGCGCCACCGCTTCTCGCTTGTACGCCGTTCGCGCCGATGGATCGAGCGAACCGAAGCTCGTACCCGGCGGCGAAACTGCGGGCACTCCGTGGTCGATATCGCCGGACGGCAAACGATTGGCTGTCGTGCAGAATACGAAGGATCGGCTCGGCGATATTTTTACTCTGCCGATCGAAGCAGACTCGACGCCAGGTGGCCCCGGATTCCGCCTCGGGAAAGCGGAGCTATTCGCCAGCACGCCGTTTTACGAACGCACGCCGATGTTCTCTCCAGACGGCCGATGGCTGGCATTCCCATCGGAGGAGTCGGGTACTCGGGAGATATATGTGCGGCCGTTCCCGGGCCCCGGCGCCAAAGTGCAGATCTCGGCGGGAGGGGGCCATTATCCGCAGTGGTCCGCCGACGGCCGCGGACTGTTTTATGCAGCCGAAGGGCAGATCATGGCTGTGCGGTACACGGTTAAGAGCGGCGAGTTCGTGGCTGAGAAGCCGCGCGTCTGGAAGACCGCCCGTTTGGCGGCAAGTGAAAGCGTCGGCTACCGCTACGACGTCGCGCCGGACGGCAAGCGTCTGGCCGGTGTATTCGTCGCGGGTGACGACGATAAACCGCCGACCCGGCTGACGTTTCTGCTGAATTTCGGCGATGAACTGCGGCGGAAGGCGCCAGTGTCCAAATAACCGCCGTCTTATCGCAACGTGTCTTCGAGCGACGCGCTGCGCAGCACGCGCTTGGCCCAGCAGTGTAGTTCTTCGTTCGATGCCGATTGTACGCGCGCCGCGGCCCACGCTGGTAGCGGGCCGAATTTCTCCGTCAAGAGCTCGGTGAGCACTTCCTGCACACCCTGCTGCATGCCCTGCTGCATGCCTTCTTGAATGCCCTGCCGCAGCCCCTCATTCCGCCCCTTCTCCAATTCCTTCAAAATCAACGGACCCAGGACCTTGTTTTCCATTACATTGATCACGTCAAACTCCTTCAGTCTCTCGTTCGCAGTCTCTTCGATTCCCAGTATGCCAGAAAGCACCAACAGTGTACCCATCGCCCAAGCGCGCTCTTCGTGTCCCATCTCACGCAACCTTGCGATCGCCACCGCCAGCGCCTTCTCGGGGTCACCCTTGGCCAGCAGCGCCAGTAGAACATCCGCCCAGTCGTCGCTGGCCAACAACGTCTCGGCGTCGTACTCGCGCAGGTC
>VFZW01000374.1 GCA_016871055.1 Acidobacteriota bacterium | reverse complement strand
CGTACTCCGCCCGGCTCACAACCACAACTTCTCCACCGCCCTGACGGGTGACCACCTGCGGTCCCTCAGCCAGCGTCTTGCGGAAGAGCTCACTAAACCGGGCTTTCGCATCTTGAAGTTGCCACATTGAACTAGTCAGCCTAGTCAGAGTATAGCAGGAAAGACAGGAAAGGAACCCTCTACCCTAGAGAAAGGACGAGCCATGTTCGATAATCTCAGCGACAAGCTCCAACGAGTCTTCAAGAATCTCCGCGGCGAGGGCAAACTCTCCGCCGAGAACATGGAAGCCGCTCTGCGCGAAATCCGCGTCGCGCTGCTCGAAGCCGACGTCCATTTCAAAGTCGTCAAGCAGCTCATCGAAGCCGTGAAGGAAAAGGCCGTCGGCACCGAAGTCCTCGACGCCCTCAACCCCTCGCAGCAAGTCGTCAAGATCGTCCACGAAGAGCTCATCAAGCTCCTCGGCACCCACACCTCCCGCCTCCGCTTCGCCAACGATCCCCCCTCGATCATCATGATCGTCGGCCTCCAAGGCTCCGGCAAAACCACGTCCACCGCCAAACTCGCCCGCTGGCTTTCCAAGAACCAGCACACGCCGATCATGGTCTCGGTCGACGTCTACCGCCCCGCCGCGCGCGACCAGCTCGCCGTCCTCGCCAAGTCTCTGAACCTCCCTCTCTACGCCGGCGTCGAGGGCGAAACGAAACCGCTCGATCTCGCCAAATCCGCCCGCCGCGAAGCCATCCAAACCGGCCGCGATACATTGCTGATCGATACCGCCGGCCGTCTCCACATCGACGAACAGTTGATGGCCGAGCTCAAGGAACTCCGCGATACGTTCGGCCCTGTCGAAATCCTGTTCGTCGCCGACGCCATGACCGGCCAGGACGCCGTCAAGTCCGCTGCCGAATTCCACAACCAGCTCGGCATCACCGGCGTGATCCTGACGAAGATGGACGGCGACGCCCGCGGCGGCGCGGCCCTCTCCATCCGCCACGTCACCGGCCAGCCGCTCAAGTTTGTCGGTCTCGGCGAAAAGCCCGATGCCTTCGAAGCCTTCCACCCCGATCGCGCCGCCAACCGCATCCTCGGTATGGGCGACGTCCTCAGCTTCATCGAAAAGGTTGAAGAGACCTTCGACAAGAAGCAGGCCGAGGAGATGCAGCGCAAGCTCATCGACAACGAGTTCACCCTCGAAGACTTCCGCAATCAGTTGAAGCAGATCTCCAAACTCGGTCCGCTTGAAAACCTGATCGGCATGATGCCCGGCGCCGCCTCCGGCATGATGAAGGAACTCAAAAACGCCAAGGTCGATCCCAAGGAGATCTCGCGCGTTGTCGCCATCATCGATTCGATGACGCCCGGCGAGCGCGACAACCACATGATCATCAACGGCAACCGCCGCAAGCGGATCGCCAAAGGCAGCGGCACCTCGGTCAACGACGTCAACAATCTTTTGAAGCAGTACACCCAGGCCCGGAAGATGATGAAAACCTTCTCGGGCTCGCTGCAAGGCCAAGGCTTCCTTGGCAAAAAGCTCGCTAAACTCGGCTCGGGCAAGATCCCGAATCTGTCCGACCTGTTCAAACTTTAACTGAAGGAGTAACTCACTAATGCTCGCAATTCGTCTCGCGCGGTTCGGCTCCAAAAAAGCGCCGACCTACCGCGTCGTCGTGATCGATAAGGATCGCGCCCGGGACAGCCGCGCCGTTGAAGTCGTGGGGCACTACAACCCCCGCACCTCTCCGGCCACGGTTGTGCTCGATCACGAACGCGTCCAATATTGGATGAAGGTTGGCGCCCAGCCCACCGACGTGATCAAGCGTCTTCTCGCCGCCGCGGCCGCGCCCGCAACTACCTAGTCCGAATAGAAAGGAGCAGTCCATGGCAGCGGTGAAACAGTTAGTCGAGGATATCGCCAAAGCGCTGGTCGACAGCCCGGATGAAGTACAAGTCAAGGAAGTCGAAGGCGAACAGGTGACCGTCCTTGAGCTTCGCGTCGCGGCAAGCGATATCGGCAAGGTGATCGGCAAGCAAGGCCGCACCGCCCGCTCGATCCGAACTCTGCTCGGCGCTTGTGGTGTGAAACTCAACCGCAGATTTAATCTCGAGATCCTCGAGTAACAAAATCATGAACGGATGGGTTACGCTCGCTTCGGTCATCAAGCCGAGGGGCAATCGCGGAGAGGTGATCGTCATCAACATGACCACCGGCCCGCAACGCTTCCTCGATCTGAAGCACGTAACGCTGATCGGCAAAACCGAACGGCCCGCCGAAATCGAAGACGCCTGGGATCACCAGGGTCAGTTGATCCTGAAGTTTAAAGGGGTCGACTCGATCGGCGAAGCCGAAGAGTTGAAAGGCTTGGCCGTATCCATCCCGGAATCCCAAAGACCGGTCCCCGGTCCTGACGAGTTCTTTATCGATGACCTGGTCGGTTGCCAGGTAATCGACGACAACAATCAAACGCGGTACGGTTCGGTGGTGGCCTTCCATGAACAGATGGGCTCCAGCGGCCTGCTCGAAATCGAAGGGGAAGTGCTAATCCCTCTGGTCAAGAGCATCTGCGTCAAAATCGATACCGCGGCCCGCGAAATTCGCGTCCGCTTGCCGGAAGGCTTGATCCCATGATCTTCCATGTGCTCACGATCTTCCCGGAGTTCTTCCGGGGCCCGTTCGAGCACGGAGTCCTGGCCCGGGCCATCCAAACCAACAAAATCCAGATTCGCATCCACGACCTGCGGCAGTGGACTTTCGACCGCCACCGCTCCGTCGACGACCGGCCCTTCGGGGGCGGCGAAGGCATGCTCATGAAACCAGAACCCATCTTTCTAGCGGCGCAAACAATACTGCCTGACAAGCGCACAGGCCGCTCCGGCTCGGCGGCCGAGCCGGAGCGAGTCCTTTGTGCGCGAGATCCTGAAAAGAGCGACAATAAGAAGATCGCTCTTCTCTCGGCGCAGGGCCGTCTGTTCAATCAGGCAACGGCGCGCCGGTGGAGCGAACTCGACGAAATCCTGCTCATCTGCGGCAGATACGAAGGAGTCGACGAACGGGTTGCGGAACATCTGGTTGACGACGAAGTTTCCATTGGCGATTTTGTTTTGAGCGGCGGCGAGCTTGGCGCCGCGCTCATCATCGACGCGGTCGCAAGGCTCGTACCCGGCGTCCTCGGCAACGAGGCCTCCAGCGAAAACGAATCTTTCAGCGGCGAACTGCTCGATTGTCCACAATTTACCCGCCCGGCGGATTTCCGGGGACACACTGTTCCCGAAGTTCTGCTCGGTGGTAATCACGAAGAAATTCGGAAATGGCGCCGCTCGGCGTCGCTGGCAAAAACGGCCCGCAACCGGCCCGATTTGCTCCCAAAGATCTAATTCAACGCAAGAAGAGGAACACGAACATGCAACACGCAGCCCTCACCAGAGTCGAAACCCCGCAGATCCGCACCGATCTGCCCGACCTCCGCATCGGCGACACGCTGAAAGTGCACGTCAAGATCAAGGAAGGCGATAAAGAACGCATCCAGATCTTCGAAGGCACTCTCATCGCCCGGAAGAACAAGGGGATCAGCGAGACCATCACCGTCCGCAAAATGAGCTTCTCCACCGGCGTCGAGCGCATCTTCCCGCTCAACGCTCCGGTCGTCGATAAGATCGAGGTCGTGCGCACCGGTCAGGTTCGCCGCGCCAAGCTCTACTATCTCCGTGGCCTTCGTGGCAAGGCCGCCCGTCTCCGCGAACGCGAGTAATCACGCTTGCCGGCGGCGACTGGAAAGCTCCGCTGCACATCCGCCTTCGAGCGGCAAGCCCGAAGTGCGGGCTTTGCCGCCATCGCCGGCGTCGATGAAGCGGGCCGGGGTTGTTTATTCGGCCCAGTCTATGCCGCCGCCGTGATTCTCGATCCGGACAAGCCGATCCAAGGTCTCAACGACTCCAAGCAACTCGACGAGGAGACTCGCGAAGAGCTGGCGCCGAAGATCCGGGATCGCGCTCTGGCCTGGGCCGTCGCTTCCGCCTCGGCTGCCGAAATCGACCGCATCAACATCCTGCAGGCCTCGCGTCTGGCCATGAAGCGGGCCGTCGAATCGCTGCCGGTCGCGGCCGACTACCTGCTAGTCGACGCGACAACGGTCGATCTTCCGCTGCCGCAGGAAGCGCTGATCAAAGGCGATGCCCGCTGCCGGTCGATCGCCGCGGCTTCGATTCTAGCCAAGACGGCAAGAGACACGAAGCTCAAAGAGCTGGACGTTACCTACCCGGGATACGGTTTCGCCAAAAACAAGGGCTACGGCGCACCGGACCACTTGGCCGCTCTCCGCAAGTTAGGCCCCACGCCCGAACACCGCAAGACCTTCGCGCCGGTTCGCAACCTGCTCCAGCCGAGCCTCTTCAAGGAGGCCGGCCGGTGAGCGAGAACCCGTTCCGCAACCCCGAACCGCCGCTGGCTTCGCCGCCGCCGGTGACCGAAGTCCAAGCCGGCTGGTATAACCCGGCCGAGCCGGGCAAGGCCGATCAGCCGCCGTCGCAGGCGGGATGGCGGAAAGCGCCGGAACTGGCGCCGGCGCCGCCGCCTTTCGTTGAGCAGCAGCCTTCGGTGCAACTGCCCGCGGAAGCGCCGCCGATGATGGGGCAAAGCCGGTCCTGGATGGCGATGTTCTCCGGGCTGGCGTGGATCGTGCTTTGTTTCGAGTTGGGCGCGTTCCTGCTGGTCTATCCCTGGATGGACGGCTGGGATCAAAACTACTTCGCGACACTTCGGCCGGCCTGGCACGATGTCTGGGTGAACCCCTGGATTCGCGGCGCCGTATCTGGCTTGGGGACGGTAAATATCTTAATCGCGTTGATCGAGCTATTCCGTTACCTTCGTCACTGGCTGTTCGATTAGTACACTCAAGAAAGGAGAACCGTGTCCACATCCACTTCGTTGCCGGAAGCCGATGCCTCGAACGTCATCAAAGACGTACTGGCGTCGGGAGCGAGCACCGACGGCCACCGCAGCGCGCTGGCCGAATGGACCGTGACCGCTCTCCTGCTGCTGTTCGGCACTACAACTCTGGTGCAGGCGTTCGTGATCCCGACCGGTTCGATGGAAGACTCGCTTCTGATCGGCGATCACTTACTGGTCGATAAGTTGGCCTACGCGCCGGGCGGGAGTATGAGTAAGTACATCCTGCCGTACAGCGATATCAAGCGCGGCGATATCATTGTCTTCCGCTGGCCGACCGATATCAAGTTCACCTTCGTAAAGCGGGTGATTGGAATTCCGGGCGACCGCATCCGGATCGAAAACCGCAAGGTCTATCGCAACGGCAAGGAAATTGAAGAGCCGTATAAGTATCAGAAAGACGATTATTTCGATTCGTACCGGGATAACTTCCCGTCCGAACCGAACACAAGCGTCGAGGCGGGCGCGAAGTCGATGCTCGCCAACCATACGAAAAACAATGAAATCGTGGTTCCCGACAACGCCTACTTCGCGCTTGGCGATAACCGCGACCGTTCGCTTGATTCCCGCTACTGGGGACTTGTGCCGCGTGAAAACATCATCGGCAAACCGCTCATTATTTATTGGTCCTATGACGCTCCGACGCACCGGCTGCAGTCGTCGACGCCGACGGCGGAGCATGTCATGGATCTTGGCAAGAACTTTTTCTCGAAGACCCGCTGGAGCCGGACGTTCCGGCTCATCAAGGGCTATCCATCGAAAGACTAATGCTTAACTGGCTCAAAGAAAAGAAACCGAAACCCGGCCCGGAGCGATACTGGATCGCCGACTGGGCGTTTAACATCGTGTTGCTTGTCTGGTTCACGTCGACCGTGGCGCAGCCGTTCGTTGTGCCGACGGCGTCGATGGAATCGACGATCATGACGGGCGATCACCTGATTGTGGACAAAGTTCCCTATGCGCCGCCCGGACCGATTACGAAGTACATCCTGCCGTATCAGGTTGTGAAGCGCGGCGACGTCGTGGTGTTCCGCTACCCGCTGAATATCAACCTGCCGTATGTGAAGCGGGTGATCGGCGTACCGGGCGATAAGATCAAATTCGCGGAGAAGAAGTTAATCCTCAACGGTACGTTGACCGAGGAGCCGTACGCGCAGTTCACGGGCGGCAATCTCGACCCGTACGCGGCTAACTTCCCGACGCTGCCGCCGATGAGTTTCATCTATCCCCGCGGCTCGGAGATGCTGCGGGATAACGTGAAGGACGGCGAGTTGACCGTGCCCAACGGCTACTACCTCTGCATGGGCGATAACCGCGAGAATTCGGACGATTCGCGCTACTGGGGGCTGGTGCCGCGCGAAAACATCATGGGCAAGCCGCTCATCATCTGGTGGTCGTTCGAAGCGTCGACCGAGCATCTGGCGACTTACTCGGTCGATCAGGTTATCAATCTCGTCACGAACTTCTTTTCGAAGACGCGCTGGAATCGGACGTTTATGTTGATCCGGTCCTATCCGCTCGGGCGCTAAATGAAAACAAACCATTCGTACGCAATCATTCTGGCTGGAGGGCGCGGTACGCGTTTCTGGCCTCGGTCCCGAAAGCGGACCGCGAAGCAAGTCCTGAATTTCTTCGGCGAGCGTTCGCTGATT
>VFZW01000373.1 GCA_016871055.1 Acidobacteriota bacterium | reverse complement strand
GCCAACAGGAGAATCCGGCAGCGTAGCGCCACACGCTGGGGGGAGCTTCCGTTCCGGAGCAAGGCTTCGAGTTGCTCCCGTTGGCTCGCTTCTACCGCCAAGGGAGCTGCTGGGGTGAACATGACCCAGTATGAGGCAACTCTGCCTATATGTACATAGTTATATGAGACAGGACACTAGCGCGACGGCTAGTGCTCGAAGCCGAACTTTTTGGTTACCGCACGAAGGCATCGTTGGCCCCTGTCCGTTAATCGGCACTTCGTCGAAAAAACCTTAGGCCCCTGGGTATATGATGCTTCTGATGCGCATTATTCTCCTCGTGACCGCGGCCATTGCTGCCTCCGCCCAGCCGTATTCCCTCCTACTCAAGGGCGGCCATGTCATCGACCCCAAAAACGGCCGCTCCGCCAAACTCGACGTCGCCATTCAAAACGGCCGTATCGCCAAGGTCGCTGCGGATATTCCCGCCGACGACGCCTCGCGCGTCGCCCGCGTCGATGGCCTCTACGTGACTCCCGGCCTGATCGATATTCACGTCCACGTCTACACCGGAACCGGCGTCAAAGCCCTGACCGGCGACTCCTCGGTCTATCCCGACAGCTTCAGCTTCCGCAGCGGCGTGACGACCATGGTCGACGCAGGCTCGGCCGGCTGGCGCAACTTCGACGACTTCCGCCAGCGCATCATCGACCGCGCTCAAACCCGCGTCCTCGCATTTGTCAACATCGTGGGCAATGGTATGAGCCCGGCCGGCGAAGACACGCCCTCGGAAATGCAAGGCGACCAAGCCGCCGCCATCGCGCGAAAACACAAGGACGTTGTCGTCGGCTTCAAGACCGCCCACTACGCGGGCGAAGGCTGGCCCTCGGTCGACGGCGCACTGGCGGCCGGCCGCGCGACGAATCTGCCCGTCATGGTCGACTTTGGCTACCTCAGCCTCGATCGCACCCTGCGCACTTTACTCGGCGACAAACTTCGCACCGGCGACATTTACACCCACTGCTACTCCGGCCATCGCGGCGAACTCGGCGAGGATGGCAAGACCAACCCAGCCATGGAGGTGGGCCGCAAGCGCGGCGTCATTTTCGACGTCGGCCACGGCGGCGGCAGCTTCTACTGGAACGTCGCCGAACCGCTCACGCGCCAGGGCTTCTGGCCCGATTCCATTTCGACGGACCTCCACACCGGTTCCATGAACGCCGGCATGAAGGACATGACCAACGTCATGTCGAAGTTTCTCAACCTCGGCGCATCGTTGGACGACGTCATCAAAATGAGCACCTGGAACCCCGCCAGGGAAATTAAGCGTGTCGACCTCGGCCATCTCGACGAAGGCGCCGTCGCCGACATCACCGTTCTGCGCGTCGAGCAGGGCTCCTTCGGCTTCATCGACTCCGCCGGAGCGACATTCCCTGGCGCGAAGAAGCTCACCGCCGAACTCACCATCCGCGACGGTATCGTCCGTTGGGACTTGAACGGTCGCGCCACGACGGACTGGAAATCGTTCAAGTACCAGAAGCGAGCGCCGGTTACGGTACCCACGCCGCGCCGCAAGAAGCAATAGTGCGCCGGTCGATGCGCTCCATCTTCCACATCGACATGGATGCGTTCTTCGTTTCCGTCGAAGAGTTGTACGATCCCTCGCTGAAGGGGAAACCGGTCGTCGTCGGCGGGAAGGCGAATGAACGCGGCGTGGTGAGTGCGGCATCTTACGCCGCGCGGAAATTCGGCGTGCATTCGGCAATACCTCTGCGCACAGCCTACGCCCTGTGCCCGCATGCGATCTTCCTCGAAGGCCATCGCGATCGCTACACCCGACACTCCGGAGAAGTCCGCGAGGTCCTGCAGACCTTTAGCCCGCTTGTCGAAATGGCCTCGATCGACGAAGCCTATCTTGACATGACGGGTACCGAGCGGTTGCACGGCCCGCCGTTCTCTGCCGCGCATAAGCTGCACGAAGCGATCAAAAGCAAAACGAAGCTCAACAACTCCATCTCGGCATCGACATCGCGGCTCGTGTCGAAGGTCGGCTCCGATCAAGCCAAGCCGAACGGCGTGTTGTGGATTCCGCCCGGCGCGGAGGCCGCATTCCTCGCGCCGCTCGACGTGCGCAAGATCCCCGGCGTCGGCAAAGTGGCCGAGAAGAACCTGAACGAGCTGGGCATCTACAAGGTCGGCGACCTGTCCAAACTCGATGACCGCTTTCTCGAACAGCGCTTCGGCAAATGGGGTCTCGCTCTGGCCGGCAAATCGCGCGGGGCCGACGCAGGCGCCTGGTTCGACGGCGAGATCGGCGGCGACGACACGCCCAAGTCCATCAGCCACGAACATACCTTCAACACCGACACCAACGACGCCGTGCAGCTGGAATCGACTCTCGCCCACCTCGCCGAGAAAGTCGGCCGCCGCCTGCGCGAACACAGCCTTCACGCCCGCACCGTGCAACTCAAATTCCGCTACAGCGACTTCTCCACCTTCACGCGCGCGCACTCGCTCGATCACGCCACGCAACTGGACACCGAAATTCTTCATACCGTACGCGCGTTGTTTCAACTCAACTGGAACCGCACGCCAATCCGGCTGATCGGCGTGCACTGTTCCGGCTTCGAGGAGAACGAAGGCCAACTCAGCTTGCTCGACGGCGACCGCAATGAAAAGCTGAAGAAGGTCTTCACAGCCGCCGACGCGCTCCGCGACAAGTTTGGCGACAAGACCATCAACCTCGGCGGAGCGTTGAAGGGGCGATTCACCGAGCGTGTTTACGAGGCCATGCCGGAAGCGAAAAAACCGGAATGAAGCCGCGGCTGCTGATACTCGCCGCGGCGCTGTTGTACTCAACCGGTGGCGCTGCCATCAAAGCGATCTCGTTGACGAGCTGGCAAGTCGCTTCGCTGCGATCGCTCATCGCCGCGATTGCGATTTTACTTCTCGTCCCGGAGTCGCGCCGAGGCTGGACTCTGCTGGTCTGGATCATCTCGCTCTCGCATGCCCTGACGCTGGTTCTGTTCGTTCTTGCCACCAGGCTGACGACATCGGCCAACGCAATCTTCATGCAGGCTACCGCGCCGTTCTACCTGCTCGCGATCGGCCCGCTGCTGCTCAAGGAGCCAAACACAAAACGCGACTATCTGCTCGGCGGCGCGGTCGGCATCGGCATGTTGCTTTTCTTCTTCGACGCGCCGTCGACAACCGCTCTCGCGCCGAACCCCGCGCTCGGCAACGCCCTCGCCGCCGTCACGGGACTCACCTGGGCGCTGACGCTTACGGGCCTGCGAAAGCTTGGTAAACAACCGGGGACGAATAACCTCTCGGTTGTCGCGACCGGAAATCTTACGGCCTTCGCGCTGGCCGCGCCATTCGCGTTTCCGATCGCTTCGATCGGCGCAACCGGCATCGCCGCACTGATCTACCTCGGCGTCTTTCAAATCGGCCTCGCCTATGTCTGTCTCACCCGCGGCGTGCGCCAAGTGCCGGCGTTCGAAACATCGGCTCTGATTTTGCTCGAACCCGCAATGAATCCCGTGTGGACGTATTTCCTGCACGGCGAAACGCCGGGGCCGCTTTCGCTCGGCGCGGGTGCGATCATCATCGGCGCAACACTGGCGCACACGTGGGCCAGCCGCGGGGACTAATGAGGCTGGCCAAGAAAGGCTATCCTGCGCGTGGGGTATCCAGTAAAGGAGAAAGATTTGCCCGAGTCGCGCTCGGAAAACTCGAAAACATCTCCCTCAACGCGGTAAGTGCCTTTCCATTCAATCGCAAACCGGGTCTCGGATTCTTCAAAGTAGAAATCTTCGGGCGCGCCGTCTCGCGCCAAACGGGCCGCCAGCCGCCCAGCCGGATCCAATATCCACGCATCGCCGGTTTCAGTCGAAAAGAACGCGAGAGGGCCAACCTCCACCCATCGGCCGTCGCGCTCCTCCCCTCTTCGTCGAATATAGGCGATCTCGTTCCCCAGGTTGAAGTCTTTGGCTGCCAAGCCGATCTTGCCCAGCCGGCGTTTCAATCTCTTACGTCCCACGTGACTACTCCCTATTTCGACTTCCCAAAAAACCCGGCAAGCGCGCCAATAACATTCGCCAACCGCTTCTCGTCAAAAGCGTCCGGAAGCGGTATGGACAGTGATGGCTTGTTTGTATTCGGATCGCGCGAAACCAGTTTCGACAATCCACTAGGCGCGGCGATCGACTCCAAAAACCGCAGGCCCGCGCCGGCCAGTTCCGCCGCGGCCTGATCGATGGAAGGCGAAGCGGGCGTTCCGCTCACTGGTATCGCAACTGGCGCAACGGGATCGATGATCGGCTTCGGCCGCTGCGGCTGGTCCGCGAAAATCTCCTTCACCTCTTGCAGCACGGACTTCCTGCCCAGCGCCGCGAAACTGACCTCGCCGGTCGGCGAATCGAACACGCCCGCGAACAGCGACTTCTTCAACTGCAGCGTCTGCCAGACTCGCTCTTCGATGCTGTCCTTGGTCAGGAGATGAACGACATGAACGGGTTCCGACTGGCCGAGCCGGTGCACACGCCCAATGCGCTGTTCAAGGCGCGCCGGGTTCCAGGGCGGTTCGAAATTGATCACGGCAGACGCGGCCTGCAAGTTCAATCCAACTCCGCCGGCGTCCGTCGACAGGAACACGCGGCAAGCGGAGTCGCCGCGGAACTTGTCCATCAGCGCGCCACGATTCTTCGAAGGCACGCCTCCGTGCAGCGACACGAAGCCGATGCCCAGCGCCTTCAACTCCTCGCCGGCTAGAAACGTCATCCGTTCGTACTCGCTGAAGACCACAACTTTTCTTCCTTGCTCGAGAACCAATTCGCGAACCACCTCGCGAAACTCCTCCAGCTTCGGCGAGAAGTTCGTTTTCTTGTCGAAGAGAAACGTCGAATCGCAGAGCATACGTATGTTCTGAAGGCAGCACATGATGCGTTTCATGTCGATCTCCGACAACCAGCCTTGCCGTTCCCATTTCCGCATGAGCGCGGCGAGGATATCGCTCTGCTCCCAATACGGCGCGGCCTGTTGGGGCATCAGCGACACGTGCAAGATTCGGTCGGTGCGCGGCGGCAAATCTTTAAGCACTTCCTTCCGCGTCCGCCGAAGAAGCACGGGCTTCAGTTGATCGTGAATCTTGTCGAGTCCGCGGTAGCCGACCAGCTTGCCCTTCTCGTCCTCCTGCCGGTGATCATGAAGAAATCGGAACGCAGGGCCAAGCCGCCGCCCATCGACGAACTCGACCACCGAGAACAACTCTTCAAGCTTGTTCTCGAGCGGCGTGCCGGTCAGAACGAAGGCGTACCGGCTTTTTAACTGTTTAATCGTGCGCGCGGTCGCCGTGGTCCAGTTTCGGATTCGCTGCGCCTCGTCGAGCACGATCAGATCCGGCGCCATCTCGTGGATCTGGCGAATATCCTTTAGCACCAATTCGTAGCTGGTCAAATTGAAGAACTTCGCAGCCGCGTAAAGTTCCTTCCGCCGAGGCAACAGGCCGTCGACGACCTGCGCGTCGAGATCCGTGAACTTCTCGATCTCGGTCATCCATTGATACTTCACCGATGCCGGCGCGATGACAAGCACGCGCGAGATTCCGCGGCGGCGGCGCAGCAGTTCGGCGGCGGCGAGGGTCTGCACGGTCTTTCCGAGGCCCATGTCGTCGGCCAGTACTACGCGTCCGCGGCAAGCCGCGAAAATCGCCCCGCGCTTCTGATACGGCAAAAGCTTGGTCTTCAACACATCCTTCAACGGATCGGCGCCGCGTTTGATCTTCTCCAACAAGTCGCGTTCGAGATCGAGCCCGTCGGCGAACTCGTTCTCGCGGTCGAGAAATTCCAACGCGTCGCTGTATACCACGGCGTCAAGATCGGCGGCGCGAAAGGCGTCGAGCACGTGGTGAAAACTACGGTAATGGTCTCGCCGCAGCATCCCACCGGCGTCGAAGTACTCGGCAGCTAACTTTCGCAGAGCCTCCGAGGGCGATTCGGGCAGCCGCAAACGAACGTCGATCTTATCGCCGTACTGCAAAGATATCGATGCACGCGAGCGCTGATAGATTTTGCTCGCCAGCGCGGATCCATGGCGCTTCCGCAGTCTGAGCAAGATCGCCTCGATGTGTTTGCAGGTGCCGAGCGTGTTGACCGCGAAATCCGCGCAGGAGCAATAGTTTTCAAACAGGCCAGGTCCGCGCATCGCCACGCGATAAGCCTTGCCGCTTGCCGATTGAATCCGGTAGTCGCCGTACGGACCGGTTAGCGGCTTGCTCAGCAGCTTCACAATGGCGTTTTCGGCCCTCCCTCGCCGTTCGTCTATCTGTTGTTCAATCAGCATGGCGCGCTCCCATAGGCAGACAGAATAACAGACTGAAACACGGATTGCCGAAACGGGGAAGCCCCAGCGGGGCTCGAATCCGCTGGGGTTCTGTAGTGAAGAGTTTCTTCGGAGATTATTTATGATTCGCTAGGCGCCTCCGTCGAATCAGTGCGACACCGATAAAGCCGGCGCCCAGCATCGCGAACGACGCGGGTTCGGGAACGTCGCAGTCGTTGCAAACGTACGTTACATCGAACTGGAATTGGGTGCCCGGCGGATTTGGGTTTGTAAAGAAGGTCCAGGCGTTCACCACGTCGCCGGTGTGAATCTCAAATCCCGGCGCCACGACGAAATGGATTACATTGCCCGCGATTGTGTAGGGGAAGTTGTAGTTGTCGGAGATGTTGCGGAACAGTTGCGCCGC
>VFZW01000372.1 GCA_016871055.1 Acidobacteriota bacterium | reverse complement strand
GCCTCGCCTACAGTACCGTGCCAGCCGGCCTTCTGTTGCGACCTGCCATTCCGAACGAAGAACAGTTCGACGCCGATGGTACCTACGGGCCGAAGGCGAACTTCAAGATTTCTCTGCGCGAACTGCCCGACAACGGCCGCTTCCGCGTGATCGTCACTGCGTCGAAATATAACGACGGTTTGCTTCTCGATCAAGATGCCGTGCCGCAGAACAAGCCCGATTCGCTCACCATCCGTAATCCGAAAACGCCGCAGACCGTACAGATCGCCAAGGCCGGCATCTATCAGCTCGACGTGCACACCGCCGAAAAAATCGTCCCATCGACGAAACCCGACGCGTCGAAATTGACTGAAGGACTTGGATCGCACTGGACCTTCGACGACGACGGCAAGCCCGCTGTTCTCGAAGGCAACGCCAAGGTCACCGACTCTCCGTTCGGCCGCGCCGTTTTCATGCAAGGCCTCGGCGGCGCGATCAAAGTGCCCAAGTCGCCCGCGGTCGATGTCGGCGCCGGCGACTTCACCATCACCGCCTGGATTCAACCCAGCCGCGTCGGACGCGCCGGCATTCTCTGGCGCGGCGGCCACGAATATACGCACGGTTGGAACCTCGAAATTCCCGATGGCCGCGGCACGCTGCGTTTGGAAACCTCCGGTCCCGACGGGCAACCGAACGGCACGATAACAACAACGCCGGGTGTGTTGAAGGCCGACGCGTGGCAGCACATCGCCGTTGTCATTAAGCGTAAAGGCGAGTCGCAGATTTTCATCAACGGTTTCCCGGTTGCAACCGGCGAGATCGGCTCCGCCAACCTCGACAACCCGAAGCTCGACGTTCAATTCGGCCATATTCCCAACCGTCAGCAGTTCTATCAAGGCGACATCGACGAAGTCCGCATCTACCGGCGCGCTATCGGTGAAGCCGAGATCCAAGCCATTGTCGAACCGGGCCGCCGGTTCGCGATTCCACCCACCGAACGC
This sequence comes from Acidobacteriota bacterium, assembly GCA_016871055.1. Taxonomy (GTDB): domain Bacteria; phylum Acidobacteriota; class Terriglobia; order Bryobacterales; family Bryobacteraceae. The sequence goes on along the minus strand of VFZW01000372.1, from coordinate 5,788 downwards.
CCGCAAGAAGTAACAGTGAATCTTGGCGACCGCTCCTTCAGCAGCGCCTTGAAACAGCCCGCGTTCGCGCTCGTGCGCCTGCCCGCCGGACCGCTCAAAACCGTTACCGAAAACACCGGCATCCGTACCATCGATCACATCGTCCTCACTCCGGTCGATCCCGCTGGCGCCGCCGCCAAACGCTTCGCCCTCTTCGAAAAACGCGCGCCGAAGCTCGGCGTGCACGTAGGACTTCGCCGCGATTGCGGCTCCACCTTCGCGCCCGTCGGCGCGCCGCGGGTCGTCGCCGCCGACAAACCCTCGCGCTTCATCTTCGAAGGCGCCATCCGCAACTTCCCCAGCCCCGACGTCGAAAAAGACAACGTCAACTACCTCGCCGGCGTGCGTGAAATCGCGGTTCGCAGCGAATACGCCGACGGCCGCGACATGCCGCGCCTGCTCATCAAGTCCATAGAATTCGAAGGCCCCTATTACGATGTGTGGCCCCCGCAAACACACACCAACATCTTCGGCGCCACGCAGCGCCAAGCGCGCGAGATCATCCGCAACTTCGCCGTGCGTGCCTATCGCCGTCCCATCACGCCCGCCGAAGAATCCACGCTCATGGCCGTCTTCGAAAAATCGCAGTCGGCCAAACGCGGCTTCAACGACAGCGTGAAGGACGCGTTGCTCGTCGTGCTCACTTCGCCGCAGTTTCTGTTCATAACAGAGACCAGCACAACGCCCGGTCCCGAACCGTTGACCGATCTCGAACTGTCGTCGAAGCTCTCCTACTTCCTATGGAACGGCCCTCCCGACGCCGCTCTGCAACAAGCCGCGGCGGCGAAAACTCTGCGCGCAAAACTCTCAGCCGAAATCGATCGCATGATCGCCGACAAGCGCTTCACGCAGTTTACGCGCGAGTTCACCTCGCAATGGCTCAGCCTCGACAAGTTCAGCGTGCTCGAAGCCGACCGAAAGAAATTCCCCAAGCTCTCGCGTGACGTCCGTCCCCACCTGCGCAACGAGCCCATCGAATTCGTCCAACATCTCTTCCGCAATAACCTGCCCGCGAAAAACTTGATCGTCTCCGACTTCATCATGGTCAACGAGCCCGTCGCCAACTACTACGATATGGGCGACAAAGTCGAAAACGGACTGCAATTCACGGCCGTCGCACACGGCCGCAAGGAACTCGGCGGCGTGCTCACCCAGGCCGCCATCATGGCCGGTCTCTCCGACGGCCGTGAATCGAATCCCGTTAAGCGCGGCGCCTGGGTCGCGCGCAAAATCATCGCCGAACCACCCGCCGATCCGCCGCCCAACGTTCCCGCTTTGAAGGAGGACGCCAAAGGCCTCACGCTCCGTCAGCGCATCGAGCAGCATCGGAATCAGCCCGGTTGCCGCCAGTGCCACCAGGCTATCGATCCCTGGGGCGTTGCGTTCGAAGAATTCGACGCAGGCGGGCGATTGAAGAAAGAAGCTGCCGACGCGAGCTCGAAGCTGCCCGATTCCACCGAGGTCTCCGGCGCGATCGACCTCAAACGCTACTTGAGCGAAGATCGCATCGATCAAGTCGCCTTCAGCGTTATGAAGCACTTGGCCACCTACGCCACCGGCCGCACGCTTACCTACAACGAGCAAATGTTCCTCAAGTCCGACGGCCGCAAGCTCAAGGCGAACGGCTACCGGATGAAGGACATGATCCACTACATCGTGACCAGCAAAATCTTTCTCGAAAAGTAGTAGAATGCAAAGCAGCCCCCAATGAGTATCCAAATTGATCGCCGTGCGTTTCTAAGAGGCCTTGGCGGAGCCTCCCTCGCCCTCCCCGCGCTCGATGCCATGGGCGCCGAAGTGACCAACAACCCTCCCCGCCGTTTTTGCGCCCTCTATACCGCCAACGGCATGTCGTTGCCGCGTGTCGATCACGGTATCGATGACTGGAGCTTCTTCCCAACCGCCAAGAAGGGCGATGAATTCGTCTTCGGCAATTCGACCGAACCGCTCAGCCCGTTCCGCAAGCAGCTCAGCTTCATGGGCGGCATGCACCACCCCAGCGGACCGAAGTCCGATCCGCACACCTGCTCGGACATGTGGCTTACCGGTGCGCCGCTCTACAACCCGAAGCCCGGCACCTACAACACCGCGGGCCTCGATCAAGTCATCGCGCTCCACACGAAAAAGTTCTGTCGCCAGCCTTCACTCGTATTATCGATCGACGCCGGCACCGGCTTCCTCTCCCGCACCGGCACGATTTCCTACAGCCTCGAAGGCCGTCCGATTCCCGCGGAGAACAACCCGCGGCGCATCTTCGACCGTCTGTTCAAAGGCGACCGCACCTCCATCGCCCAAGAGCGGGAACACCTGCAGCGCCGCATCAAACTCGTCGACGCCGTCGCGCAGAGCGCCAAGTCCCTCGACAAACAACTCGGCAAGTCCGACCGTGAACGCATGGAGCAGTATCTGACTTCGCTCAACGAAGTCGAGTCGCGCCTCATCGCCTCCGAGCGATGGATCGACATTCCGCTCAAGAAGCAGGACTACTCCCACGTCGATCTCGACGCGACCTCCGAAGGCGAACCCGCCGACTTCTACCGCAGCATGTACGATCTCATCGCGCTTGCCTTCGACGCCGACATCACGCGCTCGGTGACCTTCATGTTGAACCGCGAAGACGGCATGGGCATCAGCGATACATTCCCGATCAAGCTGGGGCTTGGCAAAACACACCACAACCTCTCGCACGCCACCGACAAGGAAGGCCAACTCAACTTCGCCAAGTACGACAAGTTTCTGTGCACGCAGGTCGCGCACTTCCTCGGCAAGCTGAACGAGTACAGGGACCGCAATGGCTCCGTCCTCGACAACACCATCGTCCTCTACGGCAGCGGCGCGTCGACCACGCACAATCCGACAAACATTCCCACTCTCATCGCCGGTGGCAAGAACATGGGCCTCCAGCACGGCGTATATTGGCGGCAAGGCGACTCACGCATGTCGAACATGTACGTCAGCATCCTGCGCGCGCTCGAAGTGGAGCAAGAGACCTTCGCGGACAGCACCGGTACGCTCACAAACTCGATCTTCACCAAGTCCTAACCAGACGGCTTGGCATTGCCGAACCGTTGAGGCAAGGCAGGTTTACGGGCGCGCGGCCGCCTGGAACCTCGTCCACGGCCGTGCTGGTAGGTCGCGCAGATACCGCGCGGCCCAGCGATTGTCGGGGTGTTTGGCAAGGTGCTCTCTCTCGCTAAACGGCGGGCCGCACTGGGGACCGATCGCGCCCTCAAAGCTCATCGCGGAGATCATTGCCGAATCGGCAACTTTGTTCTGGACAGCGCCGCCGATGCCGTAGGGCGGTATCCAGCCCGTGATGCCGCGCGGGGAGAGGTCGATCCGGCCGCAGAGCGTTCGTTCATTCGGGTCGTCCTTTCCGGTGAAGCTGTCGATGGAATCGGACAGGAAAGACTGGCCGGCGGCAACGTCGATCTGGCCTTTGTGTGCGGTCAACAGTTGATCCCATCGAATACGACGGGCGTTGGCGCTGACCGATTTGTCGTGAACCGGAAAGGCGGTTTCTTCGGCGATCAATTTTTCGTTCACCGGATAGTTCGATCCGGAGAAGTAGCCGTCCGTGGTTCGACGCAAAGTCACGTTCTTCAGGCCGAGCTCGAGGCTGGCGATCTCGCCGGTTTTGTTATCGCCGATAAGCCAGTTGTTGGCGTACCCGCCGTTGTTGCCCTCGATCATGATAGCGCTGAATTCGTCGATCGATTCGGCGTATTGCATGGCCTTACGGGCACGGACGAATTCGGGTGTCCCCGTGGGATCGAACCCGGAGAAATTGCTGATGGTCGTTTCGGTGATCGCGAGTCCGGCGGCATTGATCGCGAAGTCGTCCCCGCTGTGAATCACGCCGGGCAGTCCGTCCATGATGAACGCATTGCCCTTCGCCGGCACGACGTCGAAAACGATGTTCCAGCGCTGGCCGTTGAGGTAGCCGGTCCACGCATTGTGACCGAGAACGATCTTGCCGTCCTTTGTATAAGAGCCGGTGGCGATAAACGCGCTACAGCGTTCTGGAACCGGCGGCTTGGGGCTGTTTTCGCCGTGAAGCTTGTCGAAGTAAGGGACGTAGTAGGGGCCCAGTTCCAGGAAACCGTTGAGCGCCACGATATCCCAAATGTCGAGCTTAATGCGGCGCCTGTTCAGCGCTTCCACAATTCCCTGCAGTTCTTCGCGGTACTCCTGATCGACCTTCGGCCACAGGATCTCCTCGGCTGCCTTACGGTAGAAGTCCCAGTCTTTCTTGGTATCGCGTTCCAGTTCGAGAGCGATCACCTTTTGAAGTTCGGCAATCTCGTGGTGCAGCAACGCGCCGTGCTGGTAGCCGATTTCCGAAGGTGTGCCTTCGAGGTGAACCGCGATCCACCCGTTATTCATCGGCTGGCGCCACCCTTTTCCGATACGCGGATCGCGCGGCCGCGGCGAGGCGGCGCACAGCGCGAGGGACACAATCAGCAGCAATCGTACAGACAAAAGGGGCACTTGTTTACCTGCTCACAAAACTGCATGTAGATCGTATTCAGTATAGTGGGAATGATGGCAAAAAGTATTGTCGCCGCCAGTGCGCTGGCGCTAGCGGCTTGGGCGCAGGCCGGCAAGCCGATCGTGTTGGACCCGAGCAAGCCGGAAGAAGTCGTTGCGACGCTCGATGGCAAGCCGGTAACGGCGGCCGAGTATCAGGAACTGCTGGTCTCTCTTGACGCGAAGATGCGCGAAACGACGAAGAACTCCGGCGAAGAGGCGCTGCGGCTGGTTGGCTGGATGCGTCGTATGGCGGCGGAGGCGGAAAAGCGCGGTGTGCACGACAATCCGGTCGTGAAGAAGCAGATCGAACTGGCGCGTTTGCAGTTGTTGTCGAACGCAGCGGTGCAGGAACGCGAGACGGAAGACCCGGTAACTCCGTTCGAGCAGAATGCGTACTACACGAAGAACATCAACCAGTACTCGGCCGTGATGTTGAAGATGATTCAACTGCCGTTCGCCAATGAGACCGAAGAACTGCAGGCCAAGCGCCGGGCCGAGGAGGCGCACGCGAAGCTAAAGGCGGGCGCGGGATTCGTCGAGATGGTGAAGCTGTATTCAAAGCACGAACCGTCGAGAGCGAAGGACGGCGATTTCGACGAGATCCGCATGTCGGATCAGGTTCCGCAGTCGATCAAGGACGTCTCTTTCGGCTTGAAGAAGGACGGCGACTATAGCGAGCCGGTGCGTTTGCCGAATGGATACTACATCTTTCAGCGGACCAAGGTAACGGTCGAACCGTATGAAAAAGTGAAGGATTCGATCTTCACTGACATCAAACAAAAGCGCAGCGTCGATTGGGTTAATAAGATCCGCGAAGGACTGAAGATTGAGGCCGTTCAATCGGCGGGGACGTCGCCGGACCGGGTGGTCGCAAAGCTGGACGGACGTCCGGTGACGCAGCGCGAAATCGATGGCTACCTGGGAGCGATGGAAGAAAAGCTGCGAGAGGGTTTGAAGAACAATATCGGCGAGTTGCTGCGCGGCATGGGCTTTATGGAGCGGACGGCGGCGCTGGCGATCGAAAAGAAATTCGATCAGCGATCGCCGTACCGGACCCAACTCGAGATGATGCGCTTGCAGGCGCTGACTGATGCTTTGATGCAGGTCAGCGAATCGCAAGTCGCGTTTACCGAGGCCGACATTCAAAAGGTCTACGAAGAGAACAAGATCTTCGTTTCGCTGGCGAAGATTAAGCTGATCTATCTGCCGGGCGCCG
>VFZW01000371.1 GCA_016871055.1 Acidobacteriota bacterium | reverse complement strand
ATACACGTTGATCAGGTTGTTGGTCTTCGAGCGCCCACAACGATAGCCAGCCGTGATGACTTGGAAGTTGTCCATTACTACAAGCATAACTTTCCGCGACGTCACAAAACACAGCGGCTGCGAGAACTAGGTGCAAAATCTGGGTTGAAGCTGGGTCGATACCGTTTCGGCTCGCGGGTCGCGTATCGATCCCGACTCCGATCAGGCAGCCAAGGCGGCAACTATTCCTGCCCTGTCGGCATCTTTCGGAAACCCACGATCTTGGCGCGCCAGTACGGGGCAAAAAGGGACTGTGTCGTTCCTTGACTTGTTGCTGCGTGGAAAAACGTATCTTTATCCCGAACAATACCCACGTGCTTCAGATCATCGAAAAAGACCAACGTTCCAAACTGGGCCTTCTCCGCTGACTCGGTGGCCATATATAACTTCCGAGCCGTCGTGCGCTTGATCAGCACGCCGTTATCTGTCAGCATCCGCCAAACGAACCCAGATCAGTCGTAGCTTTTGTGCCCTGTCGCGCCCCATACATAAGGGCGACCCAAATTTACATTCAGCCACTCATTGAAGTTCTTGGTCAAATCTACCGACAGCCCGTTTGCCAGGATGACTGTGGTTCTCGCAAACCTCGAAGTTGCTGATAAATTGGGGTTTGCCTTTCTTCCTTCGATTCCCTTGTTCTCCTCCGTTGGTGGCGCTGGCGGCGGCTTTCTTGGCTTTCTTTCGCCAGCGAACGGCGCTTCAGCTTGAGATTCTGGCCCTCCGTCATCAGCTCGGTGTTCTGCAACGTTCGGTGCAGCGGCCGAAGTTGACGGCTGCGGATCGATTCCTGTGGGCCTCTGGTTGTCGGCGGCTTGGGCGGATTGGCAACCGAGCGCCATCGCAGGATGAAACAGCGGTTGCGGCCGATGCTGGGACTCAAGAGCTTTGAGTCGGCGACCATTGTGATCAGCGGTATCGAACTGGCGGAGAAGATCAAGAAGGGCAATTCAAATTTGGCAAACTGGGTGGGGCAGCGGCGACGATGCCGGAGATCTGGCGGGCCGCGTTGGCAGCGTGATTGGGGTCGGGATCGATCGAGACGTCGGCCGTTACCGAATTTGGTTTGACTCGGAATTTGCACCAGAGCCTTCCCTCGTACGGATTGCGCGACAGCATGGGTCAGAATTGATACCGAAGTGATAACTGAACCTGCCGCTGGCTAGCCGCGACCCCCGTGAGGAGGCGACCGAAGTTTGGGTTATTCAGTGCACTGACCGGGTTGTCCCAGATCGGAGTGTTCGGCAGGTTGAAAACCTCGGCGCGGAACTGCAGACTGTGCTCGCGCCAGATCGTGGTGTTCTTGAGGAACGAAACATCGAATTGGTAGGCGGCGGGGCCGCGCGCGACGTTGCGCCCGAGGTTGCCGTATTGTCCGGCGGGAGGAGGGGCGAACGCGGCGCGATTCAGCCAGCGACTGGGGTTTCTATCGGCCACGTAAATGTCGCCGACGACGTAGTTGGGACGCTGCGATCCGGCAAAACCGTTTCCGCGGACATCATTGCCGGTTGTAATATTCACGGCGCGGCCCGAGCGGATGCGTGTAATGTTCTGAATCGACCAACCGCTTACCAGTTTGTTAGCGGCCGAGCCCTGCCACAGCGTGCGGCCCGGCAAATCATAGGCGAGGGCCCAAGTGAGTTGGTGGCGGATGTCGGTGTTCGCAACGGCGCGCGAGGCGGCGATGTTTTCGAAGTCCATCACATCCGGGTTGTTGCCAGTGCAGCAATCGTCACCGCCGTAGGTGAGGCTTTTGCTGAAAGTGTAAAAAACGTCGGACGTCAGGCGCTTCAACCGGCGACCCTTGAGCTCCAGTTGGAGGGCGTTGTAGTTGCGGCGGCCGCTTGATTCGACATAGAGAATTTCGCCGATGATGGGGTTGGGACGCCGGCGCAGGACGGGGTCAATGAGGTTCAGCGTGCGTGAGTTCTGCGCCTTTGAGTTGTTGTTGCCGATGTAGCCCACCTGCAAGACGAGGTTGTTGTTGAGTTGCTGTTGCAGGGTGAGGTTCCACATGATTGAGTAGTTATCGCGCATCCTGGGATCGATGATGCGGCGGCCGACGATGGCCGGCGCAAGACCGAGGGCAACGGCGTCGTTGGGGTTGTCAACTGCCTGGCGGATTGCGCCGGTCAACGGAAAGGCCAAGCCGGGTACATCCAGGGGTGTGGCATTGTTGGCGAAGGGCAATCTCGGGTCGATGGTGGCCGTGTCGAAAATGAAATAGGGAATGATAGGCGAGCTGTAGATACCGCCGCCAGCGCGGAGTACGGTCTTCTGGTTGCCGCGCGTATCCCACGCCAGTCCCACCCGGGGATTGAAGTTGTTGCGGTCGGGTGAGTAGATGGCTTCGCCGCGCCCGCGGAACGGGCCGAACGGATCGCTCTGGACGTTGAAAAGGCGCCCTTCGCGTTCGCGAATCACGGTGTAGTACTCGTAGCGGACTCCCAGGTTGAGCATCAGGCGTGGTTTAAGCTGAATGTCGTCCTGGAAGAAGAACCCGTTCTGCAACTGGCGCTGCTCGGTTCCGATGGTGCCAAAGATGATGCGTACATTGTTCAGGCGATTGGCGAGGAAGTCGTTTACGTTGTTGTAAGTGTAGATGGGATTCTGGCGCTGGATGCGGCCGGCGCGAATGTTGCGGATTTCAAACCCGGCCTTCATGGAATGGCGGCCGAGGCGATAGCTGAGGTTGTCAGCGAGGGTAAAGGAATTGGTGGCAAAACGCAGCAATCCTTCGAAATTAGAGGCGGTGTAAAGACCTGAGACAATCACTTCCCCGAAGCCGCCGAAGTAGGTGGTGTTGAGACGCGGGATGAACCACCGGTTGAAGCCAAGGCGCAACTCATTCAACAGGCGTGGGGAGATCGAATACGTGTTGCTCACCGTGGCGACGTGATTCTTGATGTCGAACCTCTGGCGGTTGGTGGGAATGAGATACGGAATGCTGTTGTCCGAGGAATTGATGCTGTATCGCCCGGACGTCACCATCTTCTGCGTGTTCCAGTCCACGCGCACATTGCCGAGATTCTCGTCGGTCTTCAACTGGTCGCTACGGCGATGGATGCCGATATCGGGATTGGTGGTGGCTTCGGTGGGCCGCGGCATCACGGAAACGAACGGCGCATAGACGGCCGGCGTGCGGTTGCGCAGGGCGTCAGTAAACACGTTCGCGGTGATCTGTTGGCCGACGCGGCGGCTGGCGCGTTCAATGCTGCCGAAGAAGAAGAGTTTGTTTCGTGCGATGGGTCCACCGAGGTTGCCGCCGAACTGGTTTTGGGCGAGCGGGTCGCGCCTGATCGAGTTTGGTACGCGAGCGTCGAGGTTATCGTTGCGGAAGTAGTGGAAGAGCGTGCCGTGGAAACTGTTGGTGCCGCCTTTGGTTATGATGTTGACGGCGCCACCGGAAGCGCGGCCCGTTTCGGCCGAGAAGGTGCCCGAGAGAACGCGGAACTCGGCGATGCTGTCGACGCTGACCGTATTCAGCACGGAACGGCCGCTGGGATCGCCAAAACTGGGCGACTCGATGAAAGAGGCGTCCGTACCGTCCATCGTCAGGTTCAGCCCCCATTGCGTGAGGCCGTTGAGGTTGAACGAATTGCGTCCTCCCACGTTGCTCGACTGCACGCCGGGCTGCAAGGTGACCAATGTGGTGAAGTTCCGGTTGGCGATGGGCAGACCCTGTACTTTGCTTGAATCGATCACGGTGCCGAGTTCGGGCGAGGTCGTATTCACAAGCGTGGCTGTACCGCTGACGGTGACGCTTTCTGTGACTTGGCCGGGATTCAAGGAGAAGTCCAGACGCAGGCGGTCGCCGGCGGCGAGCGTGATACCCTCCCTTACCTCGGGACTGAAGCCTTTCATATCGACCGTCACCTGGTAACCGCCGATGGACAGGAGCGCGATTTCGAACGCGCCGGCGTCATCGGACGAGGTGCTCCGTTCGAGTCCGGTGCTCATGTTCTTGGCGGTGACCTTGGCCTTGGGGACCGCGGCGCCAGAAGCGTCCAGGACGCGGCCGAGAAGAGTAGCGGTGTTTACTTGTGCTTGGAGCGGCACGCAACTCAGCACGAACAGTTGGGTGAATCGCAGAACGAGGCAAGAGGTTGGCATGGAAGGTTCCTTAATTTTGCGCCGAGCCTGATCTCTGCGTGGCGAGCGCGGTGCGCTCATTATACGATGCCCAATGCCTAGTTATGGCAGGGCAAAAGCAACCAGGGAATCTGAATATCCAGCGGGATGTCTCGGGTTGTACTTGTGCCCGCCGCCGGATGCCACCACGACAAACTGTTTTTTTGATCTCTTGCTCAGGAAGGTCATGGGAGTGGCATGACCGCTGGCGGGAAGGCGGGTCACCCAGAGTTCCTTGCCAGTGTCTTTGTCGAAAGCGCGGAAACGGCTGTCATTCGTGGCGGCGATGAAGACGAGGCCCCCCGCTGTCACGACCGAGCCGCCCAAGTTAACGGCGCCTGTCGGCGGTATGCCTTTGGCGATCAACTCATCCACGACGCCCAGCACGGCCCGCCAGCGGAACTCCCCTTTGTCGAGATCGATCGCGGTGAGGTGGCCGAACGGAGGCTTCTGGCAGGGAATCATGTGCGGATCCCAGAAGCGCGAATCGATCGAGCCCATTTGTCTGCTGCGATAGGGGATGACTGAGCCACGGGGCCGCTTCTCCATGCGTACCAGGCGGCCCACGTCCATTGAGTTGACATAGAGCGTTCGGGTCTCCGGGTCGAACGAAGCGCCGCCCCAGTTTGCGCCGCCATCGGCTCCGGGAAACAGCAGCGTAGCCTGTAGGCCGAGCGGCGTGTAGAGCGGGCCGGGAACGGCATCGCCCAGCAGCTTGGTGCAAGCCGCGCGGAGTTCGGGAGTAAGGTCGGTGAGTTCGTCCGGTGTCATGCTCTGGCGGGCGAAAGGCGGCGGTTTCACTGGATACGGCTGCGTGGGCCAAGCCTGCTCGCCGGGAATACCACTGGCGGGAACAGGCTTCTCAACTATGTCGAAGAGCGGCTTGCCGGTGGAGCGCTCAAAGAGGAAGGTGAAGCCGGTTTTGGTGACCTGGGCTACGGCGTCCACGAGCGAACCGCCACGGCTGACCCGCACGAGATTCGGTTGCGCGGGAAGATCGTAGTCCCAAATGTCGTGGTGTATCGTCTGAAAGTGCCAGAGGCGTTTGCCCGTGGCCGCATCCAACGCGACGAGAGAATCCCCGAACAGGTTCTGCCCCTTGCGATCGCCGCCGTAGGAATCCGTGGCGGGCGAGGTGAGCGGGAGAAAGAGTATGCCGCGCTTCTCATCGACAGTCAGGATGGACCATGCGTTGGCGCCGCCGCGATCCTGGCGGGAATTGGGCTCCCAGGTGTCGCTACCGAACTCGCCATCCCGGGGAATGACGTGAAACTGCCACACGAGTCTGCCCGAGCGCACATCGAACGCGCGGACGTCGCCACTGGGCCCTTGCGGCTCGCCGTCCGGAACGCGCGAACCGCAGATAACGAGGTTCTTGTAAACGGTCGGCGGCGACGACATGCCGTAGCTCGGTTGCGGGAACCTGTCGGCCATCCCAGAGCGGAGGTTGACGAAGCCGCCCTCACCGAAGCTCTCGTCGGGTTTTCCCGTGGCGGCATCGATGGAGTACAAGCGGCCGTTGAGCGTGCCGAAGAGGAGACGGGCCCGCTTTCCGTCGGTCCAATATGCGGCGCCGCGATTGACGTAGAGGCTGAAGTAGAGTTTCTGGCGGTCGAGCTTGGGATCGAAAACCCAGAGTTCGCGCCCGGTTTCGGCATCAAGCGCGATCAGGCGGCAGAATGGAGTGGTGACATACATTACCCCATTGACGACGAGCGGAGTTCCTTCGAAGGTGCTGCGAACCAGCAGAGTGGTGCCGTCGCTTACGTCGCCCGTGTGATAGGTCCAGGCCGGCTGTAGCCTCGCGACGTTGGCCTTGTCGATTTGTTTGAGAGGCGAATACTTGCTTCCGCCCGAGTCGCCACCGTAGAAGCGCCAGTCCTGCGCGGCCAGAGAGGAGAGGACGAGGGTGACGCTTAATATCGGCGAGGCGAACTTGACCATGGCCATTAGCATACTGCAAACGGCTCTGGTGCACTGCTGATTCTCGCTCCGCCCGCGTTGCTGGTGGCGCAGACCGCAACCGTCACCGGCCGCGTCCTGGACGGCAGTGATGCCGTTGTTCCCGGTGTTCGCGTCGAAGTCCGATCGATCGAAAGCGGGCTCGTCAGTGGCACCGAAAGCAATGCCGAAGGCTTCTACAATCTCCCCTCGCTTCTCCCTGGCCGGTATGACCTTTCGCTGAGCAAGCAGGGCTTCGTCACGGTGCGTCAGACCAACCTCGCACTGGCCGTCCAGCAGGTGGCCCGCCTTGACGTCATGCTCCGGCTTGGCGAGTTGTCGCAGAGTGTCGAGGTTTCGGCCCCGTATGGTCCGAAAACTCGACCAGCCGCACCCCAAGGCCACCCAGTGGATGCAGGTCTGTGCGAAACTTCGGAACTTGAGCGGGCGAGTGCTCCGGAGACTCCGCGGATCAAGCAAGAGGCGCCAAAATCGTGGACACGGCGCAGACCTTCGGCGTATCAGCCGTTCATCACTGATGCAGCATGGCGGGGCGGTTACGACTTCGTGGGGTCAGGCGGCGTTGCGGTAGTAATAGTTCAGCATGCCAGCCAGGCGCTGCCGGCGCTGGATGGCACCCGACGCTCCCAGATGGCCCGCCTCCGGGCAGATGATCCGGTTC
>VFZW01000370.1 GCA_016871055.1 Acidobacteriota bacterium | reverse complement strand
CGTTTCCATCGGTCGCCAGTCTCCTGTTCTCGTCTTGACAACAAGATCATCCGACAGACGACCGATGGTTTCAACATTTCAAATGTGTTTGGCTAGTACTAGGAACGCAGCGAGTACAAAGCTCAGATAGAGAAGGATAATCTCACTGATCGCCAAAGCGAGGGTACTGGCTGGAATGAAAACACGAAACAGCCGGATCAAAGGTCGATCCTCCGCTCCCGAGAGCGACCGGAATCAGCGATAAGAACCCGTCCAACTCTGATCATGATTGCCTTTGAGGGCGTCGTTCGCGCTGCGCATCACCGCCGAAGTGAAAGAAAACAAACTCTTTTGGATTATACACCAAGACCCGCACCCCTATCTTTCTTATCGGCAGGTCGCGGTCTAGAGATGAGAAGGATGATATTGGACTAAAACAGTCTGATTTCGGTTGCTCGAAGAGCACCTTTGCGATATAGTCTAATTAGGACCTGTTCAGTCGCATATCCGGGCCACATGCTGAAGCTCACCAAAAAAGCCGATTACGCTCTCATCGCACTGAAGCACCTGACGGTGGTGCGTCCGCGAAGCGCTAGCGCCAAAGAAATTTCGGAACGATTTCATATCCCGGTTCCAGTACTTTCGAAAGTGCTGCAGCGGTTGACCAAACACGGGTTTCTGGCCTCTGTTCACGGAACCAACGGCGGCTACCGTCTGGCCCAGGATCCCGATCGAATTTCCGCTCTGCAAATTGTGCGTGCCATCGACGGCCCGGTCTTCCTTGCTTCCTGCTTTACCGAAAACGGCAAGGACTGCAACCACCTCGATCATTGCAGTATTCGCGATCCGCTCCGGCGCGTCCACGAAGGCATCCTCGGCTTGCTCGAAGCGATGACGATGCTCGATCTGGCCGCCGATCCGCCCGCGGCAATCCCGCATCCCGGCGAAGCTCCTACGCATCTCACCATTCTGAATTAGCACCAATCAAACATGAAGCCCATTTACTTCGACAATCACGCTACCACGCCGGTCGACCCGCGCGTGCTTGAAGCGATGCTGCCGTACTTCACAGAACACTTCGGAAACGCGGCGAGCCGCAACCATTCTTATGGTTGGACCGCTGAAGACGCGGTAGAAAAAGCTCGCAAGCAGATCGCCTCTTTGGTCGGCGCGACGTCAAAGGAGATCGTCTTCACCAGCGGCGCGACCGAATCGAACAATCTCGCCATCAAGGGCGTAGCGGAGATGTACGCCGAGAAAGGCAATCACATCATCACGGCCGCCACCGAGCACAAGGCTACGCTCGATACCTGCAAGCACCTGGAGAAAAAGGGCTGCCGTATTACCTACCTCCCGGTGAAGGGCGACGGCTTGATCGACCTCGACATGCTGCGCGATGCGATTACCGAGAAGACGATTCTGGTCAGCCTCATGTACGCGAATAACGAAATTGGCGTCGTGCAGCCGATCGCGGAGATCGGCAAGCTCTGTAAGGAAAAGGGCGTATTGTTCCACACCGACGCGGTGCAGGCATGCGGTAAGATTCCGGTGAATGTAATCGCAGACGGCGTCGATCTACTTTCGCTCAGCGCACACAAGATGTATGGCCCCAAGGGCGTTGGCGCGTTGTATGTCCGCCGCAAGGGTCCGCGCGTGCAGTTGACCGCGCAGATGGACGGCGGCGGCCACGAACGCGGGATGCGTTCGGGCACATTGAACGTGCCGGGTATCGCCGGTCTCGGCGCGGCGTGCGAGATTTCGCAAAACGATATGCCCACCGAATCGGTACGGCTGCGCGGACTTCGAGACCGGCTTCGCGCCACGCTCGAAGCCAACCTCGAAGAGGTCTACATCAACGGCTCGATGGAGCACCGTCTCCCGCACAACTTGAACATGAGTTTTGCCTATGTCGAAGGCGAAAGCCTGCTGATGGGCATCAACGATATCGCGGTTTCGTCCGGCTCGGCCTGTACGTCGGCTACGCTCGAACCGAGCTACGTTTTGAAGGCGCTTGGCTTGGGCGACGATATGGCGCATACGTCGATCCGCTTTGGCATCGGGCGCTTTAACACCGAAGAAGAAGTCGACTACGTCGCCAAGAAGATGATCGACGTAGTCAATAAGCTCCGCGAACTCTCCCCGCTCTGGGAGATGTTCAAGGAAGGCATCGATCTCAGCAAGGTCCAGTGGACCGCTCACTAACGAGGAACAGAAATCATGGCTTACTCTGACAAGGTCGTAGACCACTACAATAATCCGCGCAACGTCGGATCGTTCGACAAGAGCCGCGCCGATATCGGCACGGGAATGGTCGGCGCGCCCGAGTGCGGCGACGTGATGAAGCTGCAGATCCAGGTGAACGCGGCGACCGGTGTGATCGAAGACGCCAAGTTCAAGACGTTCGGTTGCGGCAGCGCGATCGCCAGTTCGTCGCTGGCCACCGAGTGGCTCAAGGGCAAGACCGTCGACCAGGCGCTCGAAATCAAAAACACCGATATCGTCAACGAACTAAGTCTGCCCCCGGTAAAGATTCACTGTTCGGTGCTCGCCGAAGACGCCATCAAGGCGGCCATCGACGATTACAAGGCGAAGCAAGGCGCCGGCGCCCCGGCCGAAGCGGTGACGCACTAACATGATCGACGTCACCCCCAAGGCGGTGGAAAAGATCCGCTCCGCGTTCACCAAACAGGGTGTTGACGGCGGCTTGCGGCTCGGCGTGCTCGGCGGCGGCTGCTCGGGTTTGAGCTACCAATTCAAGTTCGACACGCGGCCGCGCTCGAACGATCACGTCTTCGATTTTCAGGGCGTCAAGGTGTGGGTGGATCCGAAGAGCATGAAGTTCTTGCAGGGCATGACGCTCGACTACAAGGAATCGATCATGCAGTCGGGCTTTGAATTCGTGAACCCCAATGCACAGAAGTCGTGCGGCTGCGGGACCTCGTTCTCCGCGTAGCGATGGAAGCGCCTCCCTCCGGCTACTACGAGATCTTCGGGATCGAAAAGAAACTGGCGCTGGACGTCGAAGGACTCCAGCGCCGTTTTTACGAGCGCAGCCGGGAGTGGCACCCCGACCGCCACGCTCGCGCGTCGGCGGAACAGCGCGAGTTCGCCGAACAAGCCACGGCGACGCTAAACGACGCATGGCGAGTGCTGCGCGATCCAGTAGCCAGGGCCGAATATTTCCTGACAGCTGCCGGCGTGAAGACGGACGCCAAGAAAACGCCCCCCGACCTGCTCGAAGAGGTCTTTGAATTGAACATGGCGCTCGAGGAAGCGCGCGACGGGGACACCGGGGCCAAATCGCAAGTCGCCGCGGCGTTGGTGCGTTTCACCGCCATGCTCGAATCGCTCGACGCCGATCGCGGTGCGCTATTCCTCCGCATCGACTTGGGTGACGCCGCCGCGATCCCAGCCCTGCGCGCACTACTCGACAAACGCAAGTACCTCCAGAATCTGGTCCGCGACGCGCGGGCCACAATGGAATAATCCATGTCACTTTTTCAAATCGACTTCGGCGGACAGAAGGAGCACAAGGTCATCGGTATCGACCTTGGTACGACGAATTCGCTCGCCGCCTTCATGGACCTGACCGGGCCGACCGTCATACCGGACCCGCAAGGCGAAGTCATCGTTCCCAGTGTGGTTTCCATCCCGGAAAAAGGCGAACCCATTGTGGGCCACGCCGCCGTCGAACGGCTAATTACGCATCCCGAGCGGACCATCTTTTCGGTGAAGCGGCTGATGGGCCGCGGCGTGGGCGACGTGCAGGATGAGTTGAAGCTCTTCCCATTCCACATCGCGCCCGATTCCGATACGGTGATCCATCTCGAATTGGGCGGCAAGAAGTTCACGCCGCCCGCCGTCAGCGCGCTGGTGTTGCGGCAATTGAAACAAAATGCCAAAGACTTCTTTGGCGAGCCGATCGAACACGCCGTTATCACGGTGCCGGCCTACTTCAACGACGCGCAGCGACAAGCGACCAAGGACGCCGGACGCATCGCCGGCATACAGGTCATGCGCCTGGTGAATGAACCGACGGCCGCCGCTCTGGCCTACGGGCTGGACAAGCGGCAGAACGGAGTCGTGGCGGTTTACGATCTCGGCGGCGGCACGTTCGACATCTCGATCTTGAAGTTGCACGACGGCATCTTCGAAGTGCTCGCCACCAACGGCGATACGCACTTGGGCGGCGACGACATCGACAACCTGCTGATGCGCATCGCACTTGAAGATATCGCCTCTGAGTGGGGCGTCGACCTAAGCAGCGATGCAGGCGCCGTGCAGCGGGTCCGCAGAGCCGTGATCGAAGCCAAACACGCGCTCTCGACGGCGATGGCGGCGGTGATCGAGGTCCATCACGACGGCAAGTCCTACCGCCGAGAACTGCCGCGCGAACTGTTCGAAAAACTCATCGCACCGGTGATCGACCGCACTCTCACGCCCTGCCGCGACTGCATGAAGGACGCTGGCGTTACACCCGATGAAATCGACGAAGTTGTACTCGTCGGCGGTTCGACGCGCATTCCGCTGGTCCGTCAGGCCGTGCGCAATCTCTTCAAAGCCGAGCCACACACCGAGTTGAATCCCGACGAAGTGGTCGCGCTCGGCGCCGCTGTGCAGGCAGGAATCCTGAGCGGCCATGTGCCCGACAAACTTCTGCTCGATGTCACGCCATTGAGCCTTGGCATTGAGACCATGGGCGGGATCGTGTCGAAGTTGATTCACCGCAATTCGACGATTCCCGCCAGCGCCGCCGAAACGTTCACTACGGCTGTTGACGGACAATCGAACGTCTTGATTCATGTCGTGCAAGGGGAACGCGAAATGGTGCGCGATTGCCGCAGCCTCGCGCGCTTCGATCTCAAAGGAATCGATCCTCTGCCCGCCGGCATGGCCAAAATCCAGGTGAAGTTCCTGATCGACGCCAACGGGATTCTGAACGTATCGGCGAAGGATCTGCGCACCGGCAAAGAGCAGACGATCGAGGTAAAGCCGAGTTACGGCCTCACCGACGAGCAGGTGGAAGCGATCGTACTCGAGTCATTCGAGAAGGCCGAAGAAGACTTCAGCGAGCGGCAGCTGCGCGAGGTACGCGTCGAGGCCGATCGCATCTTGAACGCCGTCGATAAAGCGAAGGGCGACGACGCCTACATGGATCTCAGCGACGAAGAGCGCGCTGGCGTCGATCAAGCGATCGCCGAGTTGATCCTGGCCTATCACGGCAGCGACCACAATCTGATCCACAACAAAATGGACGGCTTGAATCAGGCGACGCTCAAGCTCGCCGAGTTGATGATGAACACCGCCGTACAGGGATTAATGAAAGGAACCAAGATCGACGCATGAAGAAGCTGACTTGGACAGACTTTGAAGATATCGGCATCGCGTTGTATGAAAAGTTCCCGGACCAGGATCCACTGAAAATCCGCTTCACCGACATGCACAAGTGGATCACCGAGCTCGAAGACTTCGCCGACGACCCTGCCAAATCAAACGAGGGCAAACTCGAAGCGATTCAGATGGCGTGGTACGAGGAGTGGAAAGACAACCAGTAGCCCGCACAGTGGCATACTGCAAACATGGCCTCCAGCACCGCGCCAACACCGGTTCGCCCGCGTTGATTGGTGCGCTTCGGCCCATTCGAATTCGACACCGTGTCGAACGAATTGCGGAAACACGGGGTCCGTTTACGGCTGCTCGGCCAGCCTCTGCAACTTCTGGCCGCTCTGCTCGAGACTCCCGGCGAAGTCGTGCTGCGCAGCGATTTGCAGAAGCGTCTCTGGCCCGCCGACACTTTCGTCGACTTTGAAAACGGCCTCAACTCGGCCGCCAAACGTCTTCGCACCGCTCTCAACGATTCGGCCGACCATCCGGTCTATGTCGAGACGCTCGCTCGAACGGGCTACCGGTTCATAGCTCCGGTCACGTACTACGCGCCTGACTCTATTCCGGTCGTCTACGAGACACGGCCTCGTCGAAGTTACGTCTGGCCTGCCATCGCGGCGATCCTCGCGTTCGCGGCCGTTTGGCTTGCGGTGCGAAAAACCGAACCGCCGTCGTACCGTCAAATCACATTTCGGAAGGGCCCCGTCTTCGGCGCGTGCTTCGCGCCGGACGGCCATAGCGTAATCTTTTCCGCACAGTTTGACGAGAAGCCGCGGCAGATCTATTTAAACAACGGCGTCAGTCCGGAGGCACGCGCACTCGGCCTACACGGCGTGTCGTTGTTTTCGGTCTCGCAGCAAGGGCAGCTGGCTTTGTACGAATACGGCGGCACCATGCCGACATCGGGCGGGCGGCTAACAAGAGTGCCAATGAATGGCGGCACGCCGGTAGAAGTCAACAACAATATCATGAGCGCCGACTGGCATCCGGACGGCGCACAACTTGCCCTTGTCCGCGTCGCCAACGGGCAAAGCACTCTTGAATTGCCGGCGGGCAACGTGCTATTTCGCACCTCGGGTTGGATCTCCGGAGTGCGTTTCAACGCAGCCGACAACAAGATCGCCTTCGTCGATCACCCGGTCCGTCACGACGACACCGGCTGGATCAAAGTGGCCACGATTGGGGGCGGAATCGAAACGATCGGCGAGAAATGGCTCGCGGTGAATGGGGTCGCCTGGCATCCGAACGGCGAGGTTTGGTTTGCTGCGACGCGGGACGGATCGCCACGCTCCTTGTGGGCCGCGCCGTCGCGATTGGTTGGACGATTCCCCGGAGTCGTTTCGTTGCGCGACATATCCGCAACCGGGACCGTGCTGTTGAGCCGCGATGTTCGCCGGCTGGAGTCCTACGCCAACGGCGGCGACGTTTCATGGTTCGATTGGACGCGTGCCGTCGACATTACCAACGACGGCGCTCTCCT
>VFZW01000369.1 GCA_016871055.1 Acidobacteriota bacterium | reverse complement strand
TTGACCGCCGCGAGCTTGAACTCGCGGTTGAACTTTCTTCGTGACACGGACATGACTCAAATTCTCCTTTGGGAATTTTTGTGTGTCTAGACTCGTGTCTCAGATTTGGGGACAACTCCAATGGGTTACTCGCGCATTCCACTCTTTGGAGAGTACCTATCATCCCCCGACACGAGCCTGTGTTTCGGCAAATCACTCCAGTAACCGGACTGTAATTAGTCAACCGTACCCTCCCCCACGGCCGCACCAGAACGTTCGGTTCCATCACCGGCCCAGCCCAAGCAATCCCGCTCTACGCCCAATCATCAAACCCCGCGCCACAAACCGCAGCGGCCAATCGACAGCCTTTGAAATTCCGATACGCGAAGTCACATCGATCCTCCCCGCCCGCAATCCCGTATCGAACACCCGAATCACACTCGACGCCTCAAACACCGTCGTCGCATTGAGCGCCCGCGTAATCCCAAAATGCCGCGTCAACCGCCCCGGCCCGCTCACGCCCGTCACGCCGCGAATCAGCACGCAGCCCGGCGTCCCATCCGGCTCGGCAATCAAGTTCAAACACTCATGCATGCCGTAGATCAGATACACATACGCGCGCCCCGGCGGCCCGTAAATAACCTTCGTCCGCTCGGTCATTCCGCAAGAAGCGTGCGCCGCGCCACCGTCACCGTGTCACGGCGATAGAACGATTCCGCAAGCAATACAGGTTCGCGCAATGGGTAGACTAGAAACTTACCACTCGCCCGTGCGCCTTTTCACCGCCATCGACATCCCGGAAGACATCCTCGCGACGCTCGCCGATCTGCTGCGCCAGCTAAAACCCTTGGCGCGCTTCAAGTGGAGCCCGCCGGAAAACCTCCACATCACCACCAAGTTCATCGGCGAATGGGCCGCCAACGACTACCCCCAACTCGTCAGAGTTCTCGAAGCCGTGCCTCGTCCCGGCCCCATCGATATCGCCGTCCAGGGCATCGGCTGGTTTCCCAACCCGCATCACCCCCGCGCCTTCTTCGCGGCCATTCAAGCGCCGAAAGAACTCGCCGGTCTCGCCGCCGCAACCGCGGAAAGCGTGGAAGCCATCGGCGTCGAAAAGGACGAACGCCGCTACACGCCGCACCTCACGCTCGCGCGTATCCGGGAAACAGACGGTCTCGCCGATGTGCGCAAGGCCGTGGCCAGTCTTCCGTCGACAAACTTCGGCCGCTTCACCGCCCGCTCGTTCTGGCTCTACGAAAGCGACCGCTCGAAATACACCAAACTAGAGGAGTTCCCACTTCTGTGACCTTCCTCCTTCTCATCGCCGCCTACCTCATCGGCGGCATCCCATTCGGCTACGTGTTAGTCCGCTGGCGCACCGGCGAAGACGTGCGCACGAAGGGCAGCGGCAACATCGGCGCGACGAACGTCCTCCGCAGCGAAGGTCCCGGCCTCGGCGTCGCGACGCTGCTTCTCGACATCGCTAAAGGCTGGCTCTCGGTCTGGCTCATGGCCAGGTACGGATCGGACTCGGCGCTATGGACCTCGCTCGCCGGACACGCCGTCATCATCGGCCACGCCTTCCCCGCGGTCTTGAAATTCCAAGGAGGCAAAGCCGTCGCCAGCTTCGTCGGCGCATTCGCGTACCTCGCGCCATTGCCGCTCGCCGCAATCACAATCATCTTCGTCGCCGTCGTCGCCGTCACGCGCTACATTTCGCTCGGTTCGATCATCGGCGCCGGCCTTTTCCCCTTCGCGGTCTGGTTGATCGACCATCCCGACTTCAAACTCGTACTCGCCGCGCTCGCCGGCGGCCTCTTCATCATCTGGCGTCACAAAGGCAACATCGAACGCCTCCTCGCCGGCAACGAAAACGTCCTAAAACTCTCGCGCAAAAAATCATGACGCCGTGCGCCGCTCAAAACGATGAAAGTCGCCACCTCCTCCCCAACCCGAACCACCCCATTTACTCCGACAACCCTACAGAGCCACGACCGCAAGGGAGCCCCAATGGCCCGCCGAGGGCCGCTCAAAACGATGAAAGTCGCCTCCTCCTCCCCAACCCGAACCATCCCATTTACTCCGACCACCCTACAGAGCCGCGACCGCAAGGGAGCCCAATGGCCCGCCGCGGGCCGCTCAAAACGATGAAAGTCGCTTCCTCCTGCCCAACCCGAACCATCCCATTTACTCCGACAACCCTACAGAGCCGCGACCGCAAGGAAGCGGACCTTCCCCAACCCCAAATACTGACTCTCACCGGAGCCCAAACATGAACCGCCTGACCGTGCTCGGCGGCGGCAGTTGGGGCACCGCGCTCGCCATGGTCTTCGCCCCCCGCTTCGACAAAGTATCGCTTTGGACCTACGAAGCCGACCTCGCCCGCGAAATGTCCGCCGAACGCGAGAACAAAGTCTTCCTCCCTGGCTTCCGCCTACCGCCCAACATCGAAGTCTCCTCGAATTTGAAAGACTCGCTCAACGACGCCAACATCGTCTTAGGCGTCATGCCGTCGACCGTCCTCCGCCAGGTCTACGTCGACGCCAAACCGTATATCCCGC
This sequence comes from Acidobacteriota bacterium, assembly GCA_016871055.1. Taxonomy (GTDB): domain Bacteria; phylum Acidobacteriota; class Terriglobia; order Bryobacterales; family Bryobacteraceae. Next base: position 4,329 of record VFZW01000369.1, on the reverse strand, counting down.
CAAACGCCCCAATCGTCAGCGCCACCAAAGGCATCGAACGCGGCACGCAAAAGCGCATGTCGGAAATCATCCACGAAGTCACCGGCCGCGATCGCATCGCTGTCCTCAGCGGCCCGTCGTTCGCTCGCGAAGTCGCTCGGGGCGAACCGACCCTCGTCGTCGTCGCCTCCGAACAACTCGCCCTTTGCGAAGAAGTCCAACAGGCCTTCACCGGCCCAACGTTCCGGCTCTACAAGAGCAACGATCCCATCGGCGCCGAAATCGGCGCAGCCCTCAAAAACGTCATCGCCATCGCCGCCGGCATCTGCCACGGCCTCGGCCTCGGCTCCAACGCCATGGCCGCTCTGATCACCCGCGGCCTCGCCGAAATCACCCGGCTGGCCGTGTCGATGGGCGCACAGCCCGGCACACTCGCCGGTTTGGCCGGTCTCGGCGACCTCATTCTCACCTGCACCGGCGAGCTCAGCCGCAACCGCCGCGTCGGCACCGAACTCGCTAAAGGTAAGAATCTAGACGAGATAATCGGCAGCATGCGCATGGTCGCCGAAGGCGTCGAAAACACCTACTCGGCCATCGAACTCGCCCGCCGCCAAGACGTGTCTATGCCCATAGCGGAAACACTGTACGCGATATTTACGGAAGGTAAGAGTCCCTACGACGCCCTAAGGGAATTGATGGAGCGTCCCGCTGGACTAGAAGTGGTATAAAAGGCGTAAGTCGTTATGCCGCCGCAACCTTTCGACCAAGCCGGGGTTAAGGAAGACATGATGGCAGTCGCAACTCTGGAGCGCGATGCGGAATTGATGCTACGCGTCCGGGAGGGCGACACCCACAGCTTCGGCCTGCTGCTGGAGCGGCACCGCGTCCCGGTCATTCACTTTCTCTGTCGTATGGTGCAGAACCAGCCGGTGGCCGAAGAGTTGGCGCAAGAGGTTTTTCTGCGCGTCTACCGCAGCCGGGCTAACTACGAGCCGACCGCGAAATTCACCACTTGGCTCTTTCGCATCGCCAGCCATCTGGCACTGAACTGGATCCGCGACAAACGGCACGAGCGCGGCCAGGAAAGCCTCGACGCGGAAGTACAGGAAGGGATGTCGCGGCAAGTACAGGATCGCGGCATGTCGGCCGAACAATCCTTGGTGCGGCAATCGAAATTTGAAGAAATTCGGCGGGCCATCGATGGTCTTCCGGAAAAACAGCGGGCGGCGGTGCTCATGCACAAGTACGACGAAATGGAGTACTCGCAAATCGCATCGGTGCTCGAGTGTTCGGAATCGGCGGTCAAATCGCTGCTGTTCCGGGCGTATGAAAGTTTAAGAGCGCGTTTAGCGCATATGGCGTGAAAGGGGGATTGGCGAACATGTTAGATCACAAGATGACTTGCCCGTTGCAGACCGATAATACGGATATTCTGCTCGACTACTGCTCGCGGTCTCTGGACCCCGACCGCCGCGCGATGTTCGAACGGCATATGGTGCATTGCGCCGAATGCCGCGACACGGCGTCGGCGCAGTCGGAAATCTGGATGGCGATGGACGCCTTCGAAGCCGAACCGGTATCGGCGGACTTCGATCAGAAATTGTACGCGCGGATTGACCGCCTGGAACACGTGCCCGTTTGGGACAAGTTCTGGGCGCCAGTGCGTTCCTACTTGCAAGGACAACCGGCCTGGAAGCCCGTTCTTTCGGTAGCGACGGCTTCGGCAGCGCTGGCGGTCGTGTTCTTCGTCCGCACCGATGTCATGGCGCCGCAGCTTATGCCGGCCATCGATGTGCAGGAAGTGGTCGAAGCCGAGAAGGCGCTCGAAGACCTCGACATGCTCGGCCAGTTGGAATCGGAATCCCCGCAATCGGAGAAAGAGACGATCTAAATGTTCCGCCCGATCACAGTTGCGGTGATCCTCGCGTTCGGCCTGACGGCCGGCGCCGAACCCCAGCCTAAGCCGAAGTTCAAGGCGATGGGAATCGGCAAGCGGAAAGGCCCCGGCCCCGGCATGCGTCCCGAAGCCTTCGAAAAGTTCCGCAGGCTGTCGCCGGAGGAGCGCAAGACGGCGTTGCAGAACCTTCCTCCCGAACGCCGCGAAATGATGGAGCGTCGCCTCGAACAGTGGGAAAAGATGACGCCCGAACAGCGCCAACGCGTGGAAGGCTCCTACGCCCGCTTCCAGGAGATGTCCCCCGAGAAGCAGCAAGAGGTGCGTCAGCTTTTCCGCAAATTCAGCGAGACCTTCCCGCCCGAAAAACGCCCGCAAGCCCAACTCGCCGTGCGGCGGCTGCAGAAGGCCGAGAACGACGAGGCGCGCAAAAAGATCGTTGAATCGAAGCGCTTTCAACAGCAGTTCAACGAGGACGAGCGCAAGCTCATCGAGCAGATGGCCAGCGATCTGCCCGAACGCCCCTAACGGTAGTTGTCGATCTTCCGGATATCCCACCCTCGCGATGTAAGCTGCGCGAAGACGACCGTTCCACCGTCTGCGGTAACCGACGCCGGTCTCGGCGCAAGAAACGGCGACTGCGGCAGTTTCTCCCGTGGGAACAAGCGCCGGCCTTCGAATCCACCGCCCTTCTTCACCGTTCCCGAGTCCCGGTAAAAAATGTACTCCGCGCCGTTCACAACGAACGTCACGGCCCTTCCCGAGGCGTCGAAAACGGGCGCCATCACAGTCTCGCCGCGTCGCACATGAATCGGACGCGCATCGCGGCCTTCCGCGTCGCAAATCCAAATCTCGCCGCCGCCATTGGTAAAGACGATCGATTTTCCGTCCGCGGAAATGTCCGGCCAATCTCCCTCGACCACCCGTTTCATCCGGTGATCGGCGACACCCAACTTCCAGACTTCGGTCTTCTCCGAATCGCGTGTATACACGAACGGCCCATTTCTAACCGCCGCGGCGGCCCGGACATCGTTGAGCCGCAGTTCGTTCAACTCCAACTCCCCAAGCAACCCGCCCGTCGCGTTCTCTCGCCGCCAGAGTTTTCCGCCCTCGCTATAAACGATCTCCTTGCCATCGGCGCTCCAAAGCGGCCACATCCCCTTCTCCGCCATTTGCCGCTCGGACGGCGCACTCCCAAGCGATGCGCGAAAAATCGCGCCGCCGCGCCGGTACACTACCGCGCGGCCATCGGGAGAAACCGCGGGTTGATCGCCCGTCACCCCAAGCGGCGTGATCGAGCCATCGCCAATCGCGATCTTCGACAAGCCCCCGACGATGAGAAAGGCGCCGTCTCGCGTCCAATCCAGCGTGCCTTCGTCGTTGCGCTCCTGCCGGATCATCGCCACCTCACGCTCTTCGCCGCCCCAGATCGACATCAGCCGTACCGACGTTGTCTCGTCATCGGCGCTTGCATACCGTAAGGAAGCAATCCACCTCCCGTCCGGTGACCACCGCGGCGAAGCCTCGATTTCCGGATCGGCGGTCAACTGCCGAAATTCGCCTTCGCCATCCAGCGGCTTCGAGTACAGATTCACGACGCCGCGAGAATCCCGCCACGCAAAGCAAACCGTTTTTCCATCCCGGGAAACCGCCGGATCGGTCTCCGACCCAATCAGCCGGGTCACATCCGAACTCCGCAACGGTTCGTCCACCCGGCCGCACCCGCCGACCAGAGCCAACGTCGCTAGTAAAGCTGAATATTTCACAACCGATTTGCTTTCGGAACAATTGTAAGGCTTGCGATCGAGCAGAGTGGCGTGGAGGTGCCGCTCAGTTCCCAGATTTTTCCTAACCCATTTTTTCTAATGTTTTGTTTCAAACAACCGATATATCTAGTGTGTCATCACTTCTCCTCCTCACGATCCTCACCACCTGCCCCGCCACTCTCGCCGAACGCGACTCCTTCACCGTCTGCTACGACTCCCAAAACCAGCGCGCCCTCTGGACCTCCCACACACCCGCCCCGTCAGACCCGCCAACCGAAAGAAGACATTGGCGCAAAGACCACGAACTGAACTCCCTACCAAACTCAGCCTTCACCAACACCGGCTTCGACCGCGGCCACCTCACCCCAGCCGCCGATCTCCCCGCTTCCAAAGACACCTACCTCACCAGCAACGCCATCGCACAGAACCGAGCGCTCAACCGCGGCCAATGGCGCCAACTCGAAAACCAAATCCGCAATCAGCACGCCGCCCACGTCATTACCGGCGCCATCTACGCCAACTGCGGCAACGAAATGATCGAAGCGCCCTGCTACATCTACAAGATCGCCTACCTCCCAACGGCCAAATCCTCCTCCACTTCGCCGAAAACGCCACACCCCGCCCGTAACCAACGCCAAATCAACACCTTCCAGACATCGATCGAAAAAACGCCCCTCCCCGAAATCCCGT
>VFZW01000368.1 GCA_016871055.1 Acidobacteriota bacterium | reverse complement strand
GCGGCCGGGGCGCGGGAGCGCCGGGCCCGGACGGACGGAGTTGCTGCCCTGGACCTGCCAGCGGACGGTTTCCGGCGGGACGTGGGGGCGGAGGCTGCGGTGCACCCGGGGCCGCGGGTGGAGTAGCGGGCTGTCCGACAAAAACCGCGGGCGGCGCCGCGGGCTTAGCCGGAAGTGCGGGCTGCGCGGGTGTTGCCGGTTCGGCGGGCTTTTCCGGGGCGGTCGTAACAGGAGGCCGCGTTGCACCGGGCGTCACGAGTGGTTGGCGAGGTCCCGACAGAATCTGACCCGGCTTTGGCGGCATCGCCGGCGCCAGCGTTGGACGGACCGGCAGCGATGGCGGCTTCGCCTCGGGTGGCTTCGCCGCGGAGGGCGGCGTTGATGGCCCGGAGGCGATCGGCGGCAAGATGGGTTTGCCCGTCGCCAACGGGGGCCGCAAGGGCGCCATCGCTTTCGGCGCATCGACGGGCGGTTCAGGCGGCGGGACTGGCTCGGCGGCGTTAGGCGTAGCGGTCGCCACCGGGAGGGCGACAGGTTTTGCCGTCTCGCGGGAAGGCGGCGGAGTTTTCACTTCCGGCTCGGCGGTCGAGGCCTTCGGACGCGGCGATACCTCCGCTGGAGGTGGAGTCACGGCCGCGCCGCCCTTTTTGCCCAGTCGGCGGCGAATCTCTAGAGCAACATCGTCATCGATGGAACTGGAGTGCGTTTTTTTGTCGGTAACGCCCAGGTCGTTGAGTGCGTCGATGACCAAGCTTGGCTTGACCTCGAGCTCCCGTGCCAGTTCGTTGATTCGGATCTTACTCATATTTGGAAAGAAAACAAAAACCTCGGCCCGCTCACACGACAACTGTGGCGCATGCCGTTACTGCCCCTTCTGCCATGGTAACAGATCGGGTTTCCACCCTGACTTGGCGCTATTCGCTTTCGGCAGGCTTTTCCTCGCTTACTTCCACTTCGGCGGCCGGCACCGGCTCGACTTCGGCCGGGGCTTCCGCTTCCGCCGCTTCCGCGGCATCGACCGGCGCCGCTTCCCCTTCCACAGCTACCTCTTCCCCCTCGTACGGGCCGTAATAGCCGTTTACCGCATTTTGGATTTCATCCATCGCCTTGGCGTCGATGCCCCGCAACTGCATTATTTCGTCCGGTGTCATCGCGCCCAAGCGTTCAACGGTTCCGATTCCCGCTTCAAATAACCGCTCGATTATCCTCTCCGGCAGGCCAAAGTCGCCGAGAATGGACAGCGGCGCGCCCGACGCCTGCAACTGCGCCATCTGCGCTTCCACTTCGCGGCGCTTCTCTTCTTCGCTCTTGATGTCGATCTTCCAGCCGATCAACTTCGCCGCCAGCCGTACGTTCTGACCCTTCTTGCCGATCGCCAGCGATAGCTGGTTATCGTCGACGATCACTTCCATGTGCCGGTCGTTCGGATCGAGAACCGTCACTCGCCCAATCTTTGCCGGGCTCAGCGCATGCGTCGCAAACTGCACCGGGTCTTCGGAGTATTCGATGATGTCGATCTTTTCGCCGCGCAGTTCACGGATGATCGACTGCACCCGCATGCCTTTCATGCCGACGCACGCGCCCACCGAATCGACATCGCGATCGCGCGACGACACCGCGATCTTGGTCCGCTCGCCCGCTTCCCGCGCACAAGCTTTGATAACAACGGTGTTGTCGTAGATTTCCGGAACTTCCTGCTCGAACAGCCGCTTCACAAATTCGCAATCGGCGCGCGACAGGATCACGCCCGCGTTTTTGCCCGCGCGTTCGACGGTCTTAATCACACACCGCACGCGGTCGCCGATCTGGAAATTCTCTAGCCGCGACTGCTCCCGCCGCGGCAGCCGTCCTTCCGACTTCGACGACATGTCGCAGATCATATCGCCCATCTCGCTGCGCTTGATCGTGCAGGTGACTAATTCGCCTACGCGGTTGTGGAACTCGTTGAAGATCGTGTCGCGTTCCGCTTCACGGACCTTTTGCATGATGACCTGTTTGGCGGTCTGCGCGGAGATGCGGCCGAGGGCTTCGGTCTTTTTGGGGAAGCGGATCTGCCCGCCGACTTCGGCGTTGCGGTCGAACTCGAGCGCCTCGGCGACAGTCATCTCCTTCACCGGATCGGCAACGGTCTCGACGATGTTCTTCACCGCGAAGATGTTGATCGCACCGGTTTTCTGATCGAAGTCGGCGGCCAGTTCTTCGTTGCCCTTGAACTGTTTGCGCGCCGCCGCCAGCATGGCGTCTTTCACCGCGTCGATGATGATCCGCGGATCGATGCCCTTTTCTTTGCTCAGGATTTCGATCGATTGATAGATGGTTCCCACGTCGTTTCTACTCCTATAGTCCGGTGGCTTACCACTCGAACTTCAAATTCGCTTTCTTGATCTTGTCGAGCGGGATCGAGGCCCGCCTGCCTTTGGCCGTCTCGACGGTCGCGGCGTTGTCCTTGAATTCGATCAGCGTGCCATCCCACGACGGCGTGCCATCGACCGGTTCCTTGCAGACGATCTTCACCCGCTTGCCCGCGAAACGCTGGAAATCGCGCGGCTGGCTCAACTTCCGCTCCACGCCCGGCGAGCTGACTTCCAGCGTGTACTCGCCGCCGGGGATGGTTTCTTCGACATCGAGGATCGTGCCGACTTGCGTGGAAACGTTCTCGCAATCGGCCAGCGTAACGCCGCCTTCTTTGTCGATGTAGATGCGCAGAACCCGGTGCTTGCCGCCGCCGAGAAATTCGACGTCGACAACTTCCATGTCCTCCGACCGCGCTACCCGGTCGGCGACGGCCCAGATTTTTTCGATGAGATCCTGGCGCATGATGTCTGCCTTTGGACAAATAAAAAAGTGGGCTCTCGCCCACTTCGTTGGTTCGTCCGTAGATTTTATTGTACACAGCGTGGCGGGGAGTGCAAGGGGGTGGCTTCTACATACCCGGATAGCGGCCGCGCGCGGCCAGCCACTTTCTTTCGGTGACTCGCCGTGGCGCATTGAACTGCAACAGTCTCACCGTCGCCTCGCCGACCGGAGTTAAAGGAACAATCTCGCCAAACTGGATTCCGAAGTGTTCTTGCCAACGATCGATTCGGGGGTTGAAGAGAGGAATCAGCATTCGCCGCCCGGAATCGAAAGTGGCAATATCGCTACCCTTCATCCAGTTGCAGTAGTTGCACGCATACGCTAGGTTGCCCAATTCACTGCCGCCAAGATGCTTCTCGCTAATGATGTGGTCGACGTGATGAGACTGAATCGCATCGTCTTCATGCAGCAGGCAATACTCACACCGAAAATGGGCGCGCTGGGCAACCGCAAGCCGTTGCGCCGCTGTAACGGGCTGAGCCACCCGCCTACGCTTCCAACCGCTGTCGTGCCCTTGCCTTCGCCATGATCATGACGTGCTCTAGGTTCAGGTACTCTTCCATCTCCTCGACCTCCGCACGCGTAATCGTCCCGTCCTTCTTGCGTTCGATGAGTTCCGCAACTCGGGCCTGTGTCTGCTCGGACGACCGGAAGTTCGCAATTTGTTCCGTAGCCGCGCCCGCGCTGAGGACGTCGAGCAGCTCGTCATAGGCATGTGCGACGGTCATAGTATCTGATTGTCATCATAGCGCCGTTTGCAATTCGTCGCGGGCGTGCTACTTGGCAAAACCCTCAAGCGTGTAGAGGTTGTAGATCGACGTACGCACCATCGCGGCGATCCGTTTCCCGCTCGGATGCACGGAGACCGTATCCACCGCGCTGTCGGTATCGAGGTCGATGGCTTTGCCGATTGCGCCCGAGGCGATGTCGATCGGGATCACGCGCGGCCGGCCGCCATCGACGTTTTCGAACACGTACAGCGTTCGGCCATCCGCTGTGTGGCCGCTGATTCCAACCCGTCCTGGTGAAGCGACCTTTACCGGCTTGCCACCTTCGGCGGAGACGCGGACGATGTCGTTGCCGCTGGGTGCGAAGATCGAGTCCCCGATCCAGGCGGTTCCCCCGCCCGTCCCATCCGTGGTCTCGGCGACACGAACCGGCTCGGCGCCTCCGAGCGTGGAGAGCTTTAATATTCTGCGGCCTTCCGTAAATGCAAGCCACCGATTATCCGGCGACCAGGCAAATGGGCCTACGCGGTGACTGAGTAACTTAATGGGAGATCCACCAAGTACGGAGGTGGTCCAGAGACTTTCGCCATAGTTGTATGCGATTCGTTTGTTGTCGGGCGAAATTCTGGCCAGAGTAAGGCTTCCGAGTGTGTCCAGCGCAACGATGCTTCGAGCTTCGTCGGTCGCCGCATTCCAAATACGAATCGAGTTTTTTGGGCCCGCCGTACTGCCAAACACAATCGACTGCCCATCGGCGCTCCACCTGGGGAGCGACTGGATTCCAATTGACGGCGCGATCAGCGGCCCCGCCCGTCCACTGGCGCCGAACTCCTGAATCCGTGAGCGCGCAATTCCGTTGGCAAACACCAGGGACTTCGCTCCCGGCGCAAGCATCGCGGACACGATGTCATCGACGGACGTATAAATCGGTTCAACGGAGCCGGTGTCCGTATCGATCCGCGCGATCCGCCGATGAGTAAACTGAGTAACCAACACGGTTCGATTATCCGGAAACCACTGCGGCCGGCGTGGCGAGCCGGTCACGTTCAATTTTCGAATCGGCCCGGCCGGCCATGCAGCGACCGAAAGATCGGTCCCTTGACCGGACATCAAGCAGACCTTCGAACCGTCCGGTGAAAAGGCGATGCAGGCGAACAGCCCGTCGAACTCTGGAAACCCTGGCCGCTCCTTCGGCGCCGAGCCCGGCGGATCGCTGACAAGAAATCTCGTCTTCCCCTCGCGAGCCTGCGGGATCACGAGGGCGTCGCTTCCCGGCAGAAGAGCCGCCGCGCGAACGTCGGCAAACAAAAGTGCCGGCTCCCCGCCAGCCGCCGAGACTTGGGAAAGTCCCTGATTCGATTGGTAGTAGATCCGCCCGCCGTCACGCGACCAGAACAGCGTGAAATGAATATTGGCAGTGAGCCGGGCGACATCTTTCGCGATCGCCACAGGCTCTCCGCCATCGACGGTTCGCACCATCAAGCTGCGATTGCGCCCAGATCCCTTCACGTACGCGATCGATTTTCCATCGGGCGAATACGTCGGCGCGGCCTGCCAGTCGTCTTCAATGGAAAGTTGCTTTACGACCAACTGTGGCGCCACGCCGGGCTTCGGCGCCAGCAAAAAACCTATCGCCAGCGACGCCACACAAGCCACCGGCCACAGCCATTTCTTCTTCGCAGGCGCTGTCGGTTTCATCGCCCCCGAAGTCGCCGTCGCCGAACCTGCGCTGCGCAGCGCGAACGCCAAATCCTTCATCGACTGAAACCGCTGCTCCGGCACCTTCTCCAGGCAGTGCTGAATGACGTTGCGAAGCGGTGAATCCGGCAGTTCGGCCGGTTCTTCGCGGATGATCGCCGCCAGCGTCTCCGGCACCGTCGCCTTGTGAAACGCCCGCGCGCCGCCCGCCATCTCGTACAACACCGCGCCAAAGCTGAAGACATCGCTGCGATGATCGATCTCCTCGCCGCGCGCCTGCTCCGGCGACATGTACCCCGCCGTCCCCATCACAGTCCCCGCGGCCGTCTCCGTTTCATTGCCGGACGCCACCGAGCCCTTCGCCAGCCCGAAATCGAGAATCTTCGCGTGCCCGTCGCGCGTCACCATGATGTTCTCTGGCTTGATGTCGCGATGGGTGATCCCCTTGGCGTGCGCCGCTGCCAGCGCTTCGGCGATTTCGACAGCCAGGTTCTGCACTTTGCGCGGCGGCAACTGTCCCGCATCGCGCAGCGTCGTGCCGTCGACCAGTTCGGTCACCATGTAGACAACGCCGTCTTCGACGCCGATGTCGTACAACGCCACGATGCCCGCATGATTCAAACTGGCCACCGCGCGGGCTTCCTGTTCAAACCGCGCCTTGCGCTGCGGATCGCGCGCGAAGTCGGCCGGCAAAACTTTCAGAGCGACTTCGCGGTTCAGGCGCGTGTCGCGGGCCTTGTACACTTCGCCCATGCCGCCGGCGCCCAGCGGGCCGACGACTTCAAAATGGCCGAGTTTCGCTCCGGCGGCGAGGGGCATCGATCCGTTTATTGTATGCGCGGCTAATTCGCCAGAGCGTAACAGGCGGGAATTTTCGCAAACGAAGATGACAACTTCCGCCATCCCGCCGCGCCATAACTTGTGAAGCTGCTCGACAGCCAAAAACAAGAAAGAGGATATCAACATGAAAACCAAGACCAACGTCAAAGCCGGTGGCATCGCCGTGCCCGAGCGCCGCTAATACATCTAACTTCCAACTTCACAACGAAAGCGGCCCGTGCGGCCGCTTTCGCCGTTTCATGCGATAGAATCGGTCGAACGATCCATGCCTCTCGCCCCCGGAACACGAATCGGGCACTACGAAGTCATTGCGCCGCTTGGCGCGGGCGGCATGGGTGAGGTCTACCGCGCCAGCGATACCAAGCTCGGCCGGCAGGTGGCCCTGAAAGTACTGCCGCCCGAACTCGCTCGCGATCCCGACCGCTACGCCCGCTTTCAACGTGAAGCCCACGCGCTCGCCGCGCCGAATCATCCGAACATTGCCGCCATCTACGGTCTCGAAGACAACGCCCTCGTCATGGAATTGATCGACGGCGAGACGCTGCCCACGCCGCTGCCGGTCGACAAAGCCATCGCCTACGCCCGGCAAATCGCCGACGCGCTCGAATACGCGCACGACCGCAACATCATTCATCGCGACCTGAAGCCGGCCAATATCATGATCACGCGCGAGGGTGTCGTGAAGGTTCTCGACTTCGGCCTGGCCAAAGTCGCTGAACCTGTCGCTGCCTCCGATCCGGACAACTCGCCGACGCTGACGATGGGCAAGACCGAAGTCGGCGTGATCATGGGCACGGCGTC
>VFZW01000367.1 GCA_016871055.1 Acidobacteriota bacterium | reverse complement strand
TCATCCCGATAACGGATGGCGCGCTGCGAGTGCGGCTGGTTCCCACCAGCAACGCCAGCGCGGGAGCGCACTATTTTGTTCGTTATCACGCCGACGGGCGCGTGCAGTTCACCGAAACGTGGAATGTGCCACCGTCGACGACACCGTTGGCCGTGGCCGCCGTACGTGTGGCCCATGGCGCATCGACGGGCGGCGTAATCACACCGCCTGCCGGTCTGACGCTCGGCGATATCGCCGGACTGAACGACGAATTGGCCGCACGGCCCGTGAAGGGTTTCACCTTCACGACAAATCGCGTCGTGATGACCGGCTCGACCGGTGCGCTCGAATCGGTGCTCGGCAATTTGAGCGACTGTATTCACGTCGATGGCACAACCGGCCCGTGCGGTAGCGGCAGCGGCAGTTCGGGTAGCGGACCCGGATTCGTCGATTAGGAGATGCCGGCCGGCGCAGCCAACGGATCAAATAGGGTCTTCACGCTGGCCCAGGCGCCGTCCCCGGCGACGAGCCTGGAACTCTATCGGAACGGAGTGTTGCAACGGAGCGGAATCGATTACACCCTGAGCGGGCTAACGATTTCCTTTGGCGTGCAATCAACTCCACAGACGGGGGATCTATTGACCGCGTCGTATCGGTTGGCGAGCGAAATCGCGCCTCTTGGCGTGCTTGGCGGTGCGTTGACCGGATCGTTTCCGGAACCGCAAATCGCGGAGGGCGTGATTAGCAACTTCAATATCGCTTCCGCCGCTGGCATTGCGGAATCGAAGCTGGCGCTGAATTATGCCACACACTCCAATGCCAACGATCCGGCGGCGGGCGAAAAGGCCGCTCTGAGCGGGACCGCTGGCGCGCCATCGGCGTCGAACAAGTACGTCACCGACGCTGATGCGCGGATGACGAATTCGCGCACGCCTATCACGCACAATCTGCTCTCCAATGAGCACGGCGATACAACCGCCGGCAACGTGCAGCGGGGCGACTTGATCGTGGGCATGAATCACGGCGTGATCAAGTGGAGCCGTTTGCCGCTCGGTCCCGCGAACCGATGCCTGACGTCCAATGGAACCGACGCGATTTGGAACACATGTCTGTTCACGGGTTTCCACACGGGAGCGATTCCATTCACCGATAACCATGGTTCGCTGGCGGAAAGCCCGCTGCATTTTAGTTGGGACAACTCCAACCGGCGTCTGGCGGTTGGCAGCAACTGGAATCCATCGACGCTGACCGTCTACGACAGCGCGCCGGGCGCGTCCGTCACGACGCTAACGGTTCGAGTGGCACAGGGGCAAGGAAACAATCCGCTACAGACGTGGCTTGATCCAACGGGCGCCGAAAAGGCCCGCGTGGAGGCGAACGGAGCTTTCGTTACGCCGTCGATCGAGACGGTTTCAACCACCGCGCGCGCGGCGAGGCGTGAAGCGGGAACCGCCGTCGATCCATCGGCGAAACTGGACGGCGACGCGTGGTACAACTCGGCCGCGAAGTCCCACAAGACGTTCGAGGCCGGACAAACGCATACGACGCCGCAGGTGCTTTGCGCAAGCGGCGGCGGCGCTACCGAATCGAGGAGCCTCGTACAACTCGGCTCGTGTACGATTCCGGCTGGCCTGCTGCAACCGGGCGACCGGTTGGCCGTAAAGACCACATGGTCGCACGGCGGAAGCAACGGCGATTTCCATACTCGCTGGCGCTGGGGTTCCGGTGTCGCGGCGGCCTATAATTCAAGCCTATCGGCGCCGCTGGCCGAAACCGACGGCACCATCGCCTTGCATACGGGCGGCGCCGTCGTCAGCAGTTCCAATGCAATTACCGGGACGGTGGTTTCTCCGAAACTCGAGGGCCTGGCGATTCTTTACTCCGGCGGGTTGACGATCGGGTTCGAGGGAAATCTGCTGAATGCCGGAGATTCTCTGGCCTTACTGCAATTCACTGTGATCCGGTATCCGGCGCAGGCGAATCCATAACGGCGGTTTCGCGGTGAGGAGCTTGGCGCTCCTCACCGCGCTATAAGTTGTTTATGACGAGATCCACGGCGTCGTTCGGATCGGCACTGTTTTTCCTCGCGGCGCCGGGTGTGGTCGCTGGATATCTGCCGTGGGTAATCAGCGGGTGGATGCTCGGCGGTTCGATAACGGCGCGCTGCGCCGGCGTGTTGCTGGTTGGGTGCGGGCTTGTGGTGGCGATCGACTCGTTTCGACGCTTTGCCATCGAAGGATTTGGAACACCGGCGCCCGTCGCTCCGACAATAATGTTGATCGTTAGCGGCTGGTATCGGTACGTGCGTAATCCAATGTATGTCGCCGTGCTGGCGATGATCTTCGGGCAGGCGCTTCTGTTCGGCAGCCCTGCGCTCGCTCTGTATGGCGGCGCGGTGTGGCTGCTGTTTCACGCATTTGTTGTGTTCTACGAAGAGCCGCGACTAAAGCGGAGCTTCGGCGATTCGTACATCGATTTTCAGCGGCGCGTGCCGCGTTGGATTCCGCTACTTCGCGTACGCCTCGATCGGTAGGCAGGTGCAGACCAGGTTCCGGTCGCCATACGCGCCGTCGATGCGGCCCACCGGCGCCCAGTATTTATCATGGCGCGCCGAACCTTCCGGAAAGCAGCCTTCTTCGCGCGTGTACTTGCGATCCCAATTGGAATCGGCGATGTCATGCACGGTGTGGGGCGCGTGGCGCAGCGGCGAATCGGCGATGTCGAACCGGCCGCCGGCGACAGCATTGATCTCGCCGCGAATGGCGATCATGGCGTCGCAGAAGCGATCAAGCTCTCGCTTGCTCTCCGATTCGGTCGGCTCAATCATGAGCGTGCCGGGCACGGGGAAACTCATCGTCGGAGCGTGGAAGCCGTGATCGATAAGTCGTTTGGCGATGTCATCGACCGACACGCCGCACAAGTCTTTCAGCGGGCGCGGATCGACGATGCACTCGTGTGCGACGCGATTGTTGGCGTTCTGATACAGCACTGGAAAATGTGGCCCGAGCCGCGCGGCGATGTAGTTGGCGTTGAGGATCGCCACTTCGGTGGCTCGTTGCAGCCCTTCACCGCCCATCATCAACATGTAGACGTAGCTGATTGGAAGAATCGACGCCGAGCCATACGGCGCGGCCGACACTGGACCGACAGGCGCCTGGCCGCCATCGACATTCGGATGGCCCGGCAGGAACGGCGCCAGATGCGCCTTGACACCGATCGGCCCCATGCCGGGGCCGCCGCCGCCGTGCGGAATGCAAAACGTCTTGTGCAGATTCAGGTGCGAAACATCGGCGCCGTAGTCGCCAGGTCGGGAAAGCCCGACCTGCGCGTTCATGTTCGCGCCGTCGAGATAAACTTGCCCGCCGTGTTCATGCGCGATGGCGCAGATCTCACGGATCGATTCTTCGAACACGCCGTGCGTCGAAGGATAGGTCACCATCAGCGCCGACAGATTCGCCGCGTGCTGCGTGGCTTTGACGCGCAAATCCGCGATATCGACGTTGCCGTCTTCGTCGCACTTCACGACAACAACGTCCATGCCGGCCAGGCTCGCCGACGCTGGATTGGTGCCGTGCGCCGACGACGGAATCAAACAGATGTTGCGGTGACCTTCGCCGCGGCTAACGTGATAGCCGCGAATCGCGAGCAGACCGGCGTACTCGCCTTGCGCCCCGGAATTGGGCTGCAGCGAGAACGCGTCGTAGCCAGTGACCGCACAGAGATTGCGCTGCAACTCGCCGAACATTTCTGCGTAGCCTTGCGCTTGATCGGCGGGCGCGAACGGGTGCAGGCCGCCGATTTCGGGCCATGTCACCGGTACCATCTCGGCGGTGGCGTTCAGCTTCATCGTGCACGAACCGAGCGGAATCATCGCGCGGTCGAGCGCGAGGTCGCGGTCGTTTAAGCGGCGCAGATAGCGCAGCATTTCGGTTTCGGAGCGATAGCGATGGAAAACCGGGTGGGTCAGAAACGCCGACGTACGTTGCAACGCTTCGGGTATCGCGCTGGCCGCTTCGATAACTTCACTGCCGCCGAACGCTTTCACAACGGCGGCCACAACCGCGGACGTCGTCGTCTCATCAACGCTGATACCGATCTCGCCGTTAGCGCCTTCGCGCAGATTAATCTTCGCCGCACGCGCGGCTTGCAGAATCGACTGTTGCTTCGCGCCCGCCGGGATAGTAATCGTATCGAAGAAATATCGATTGAGAACGGTAAAGCCAAGCTTCCGTAACGAAGCAGCCAGCGCCGCTGCGTGACCATGCACGCGCCGCGCGATTTCGACCAGGCCATCGGGCCCGTGATAGACCGCGTACATGCTGGCCATCACCGCAAGCAACACCTGCGCCGTGCAAATGTTCGACGTCGCCTTCTCGCGGCGAATGTGCTGCTCACGAGTTTGTAGCGAGAGCCGATACGCCGAGTTCCCCCGCGCATCGATCGACACGCCGACAAGCCGTCCGGGCATCGAACGCTTATAAGCATCGCGCACGGCCATGTACGCCGCGTGCGGGCCACCGTAACCCATCGGCACACCGAACCGCTGCGTGTTGCCGACGGCGACATCGGCGCCGAGTTCACCCGGCGGCGTCACCAGCGTCAGCGCCAGCGGATCGGCGGCGACAATCGCCAGGCCTTTGCGCGCGTGCACGGCATCGATCGCGGACCGCAAGTCGCGAATCTCGCCATTGGTTCCGGGGTATTGCAGCAGCGCGCCGAAACACTCCGGGATACCGGCCAGCGGATCGCCCGTCACGATCTCCCAGCCCAGCGGAATCGCACGCGCTTCGATAACGGCGAGCGTCTGCGGATGCACCTGCGCGTCGACAAAAAACGTATTCGATTTCGACGTCACCGAACGGTTGGCCAGCGCCATCGCCTCGGCCGCCGCCGTGCCTTCATCAAGCAACGATGCGTTCGAAACATCCAGCCCGGTGAGATCGCAAATCATCGTCTGAAAGTTCAACAACGCTTCCAGACGGCCTTGGCTGATCTCCGGCTGATACGGCGTGTAGGCCGTGTACCACGCGGGGTTCTCAAGGATATTGCGCTGAATCACTCCGGGCACGACGGTGCCGTAGTAACCCATTCCGATCAGCGATGTGAAAACCTGATTCTTCGACGCTACTTCGCGCATGCGTTCCAGCGCCTCGACCTCCGTCAACGCCTTGCCGATTGCAAGCGGCGCGGCCTGCCGAATCGACGACGGAATCGTCTGCGCGATCAATTCATCAAGCGACCGCGCGCCGATCGTGGCGAGCATCGCATCGATATCGGCGGACGAAGGACCGATATGGCGGCGAACAAAGGGGCTCATGACAGATTCCTCGGAGTGAATTGCCCCATCTGTCCGTTCGCCTGAGAGCGCTATTCCTTCGGCGGGCGTTTCGATCGCCACTTTCCAGATTTCGACGTGCCTGAGGCGGTCCTTTTACCTGAGAGATTCCGGGGCGGTTGCTCCTTCGGCGCCGGCTCGCGAGAAGCCGGGCTCTCCCGCAACAAGCAATCACTAGCGTAGCGCGTCAGGCGATATGCGCGCCAGTGGCGTTGACGTACAGCGCATACAGACCCTGGCTCGCGGTCATGAACAAGCGGTTGCGGCGCAGCCCTCCGAAGCAGACGTTGGCGCAGTTTTCCGGCAGGCGAATCATGCCGATCTGTTCGCCAGCCGGCGAAACGATCATCACGCCCGGCCGCGCGCCGCCCCAGATGTTACCATCGGTGTCGCAGCGAATGCCGTCAAACGCGGTGACCGCGCCGGTGGTGGGCACTTTCATCTGCACGAGTTGCTTGCCGTTGCGGACCTTCGTGCCGTCGATGTCCCAGACCTTCAAGTCGCGGCCTTGCGCTCCGGTGTCGGCGATGTACATCTTCTTGTAGTCGGGCGAGAAACAAATGCCGTTTGGCGCGCTGACGTCTTCGGTCAACTTCTCGACGCGCCCGGTCTTCGGATCGGCGCGATAAACAGCTTCCTTCAACTCCTTGGGCGCTTGATAGCCTTCGTAGTTGCCGCCAATGCCGTACGGCGGATCGGTAAACCAGATGCTGCCGTCGGGATGCACGACGATGTCGTTGGGGGAGTTCAACCGCTTGCCTTCGAACTTGTCGGCGATCGTAGTGGTCGTGCCGTTGTACTCATAGCGCACGACGCGGCGGCCGCCGTGTTCGCAGGAAAGTTGGCGGCCTTCGTAGTCGAACGTGTTGCCGTTGCTGTAGCCGGCCGGGTTGCGGAAGACGGTCACGCGCGCGTCGTCATCGACGAATCGTAGCTGCAAATTGGCGGGAATGTCCGACCACACCATGTACTTGCCGACGCCGTTCCAGGCGGGCCCTTCGGCCCACGAGGTGCCGGTGTGCAGCTTCTTCATCGACGTGTTGCCGATCATGTACTTGCGGAACGCGGGCGTGAGCGCGATGACATCCGGGTCCGGATACTTAATCGGTTTCGCACCGCTCCAATCGCGGTCGGTGGGGTCGGGTGAGACGGGCGTTTGCTGTTGCGCGGCAAGCGCGCCTGCGGTGGCGAGGAAGAGTCTGCGAGTCGGCATTATCTTACGACTGTAGCGTAGTGGCACGGAACGCGGCGGGATTCGGTATCGTAGTGCTAAGTAGCGAAATGCTCTTGAAACCGACAGCGGACGTAGCGACAGAGGAAGAGATCGAAGGGCGCATCGACGAACTCTTCGAATTGGACTGAGGTTGTCCCCTACGGTGAGACAAAAGTTTAGAGACAGTTGGCGGCCCCTGCAAAAAAGCAGTGGACAGCTAGTTTTAGTTTTAGCAGAATCGCAGTAGTCGAAGAGACGGAAGCGAGCTCTGCTGGAGAGCAACTCGCCGAGGGATCTCGGCTCGAAGACTCGTCAAGACGAGAATCGTCGGAACGCAACCTCCCGGCTGACCGAATGAGCTGGGCCAACGGATGACCACAACGGGAGGCATCCGCCACCCCGGCTTTTCG
>VFZW01000366.1 GCA_016871055.1 Acidobacteriota bacterium | reverse complement strand
ACCCAACACCCCCGCGATCTGCGATCCGTACCGCTCGGTCAGTGATTCAACGCCCATCCCGGCATCGTATCCGATTTCCCTCTTTGGTTCCGGCTATGCCGGGTTAGGGGAGGGAACCGGCTCACGGTCCGGACCTTTGCGGTCCGTTAGCGTGCGCAGTTCGCCGGTCGCCGTGGTGATCGCGTAAATCTCGCTATCGCCGCGAAGGTATTCCGCGTCTGGCTTGCGGATGCCGGCCACGAAGACGGTTTTGCCGTCGGCCGACCAGTTGAATGCGGTGTGATTGTACTTCCCGGTCGTGAGCTGACGCGGCGTGCCACCTGTGGACGCGTCGACAACGAAGACATGCGTGAACCCGCGCTCGATCGGTCCGGTGCCATCCGCGCGCCAACTGAGCCGGTCGATGACGGTCACCGGCTTGGCCCATTCCGCTCCTTCGGGACGTCGCGGCATCTTGATGGGAAGGATCGGTTCCACATCGGGAACCCGCGCTGTGAACGCGAGTTGTTTGCCGTCGGGAGACCACTTGAAGCCGCCGGGCGCGCGTTCGAGGTGTGTCAATTGCGCGACCTCGCGCGTGTCCATCCACATTGTATAGAGCTGCGTCGTGCCGTCTCGGTCGGATAGAAACGCGATGCGTTTGCTATCGGGCGACCACACGGGCTCGGAGTCGCGCCAGCCTCCATTCGTAAGTTGCCGGAGCCGCTGGCCGTCTTTGTCGACCAGCCAGATATTGGAACGCTGCCGGTCTTTGCCCTTGTCCGCCCAACTGCGGCTGAACGCAATCTGGGAGCCGTCGGCTGAGATCGCCGGGCTGGCAAGCGACTCCATCTCGAAGAACGTGTCGGTGTCGAGCAGCTTTGCAGTCTGCGCGCAAAGCGGCAGAATTAGAAACGAAAGGAGCAATCGCAAGGAGGCCATCCGGGGATATAGATCACCCAGAGTAGTTTACACGGATTGAGAGGTATCGGTGGTGCGTGAACCCCGAGGCAGCGCAATCTTTCGTTTCTCGGGATCCGGGTGCGGCCGGTAGTAAACGGCGGTGTGTCCCACCATCGAAACCAAAACAGCGCCCGTGGCCGCCACGATTTCGGCCGAGAGTTCCTTGCGTTCTTCCTGGAAGTTGACGAAGCGCAGCTTAAGCAACTCGTGGGAGGTTATCGCGGTCTCGAAGCTTTGATAGAAGTTCGGAGTAAGCCCGTGTTTTCCGAGTTGCATGGCGGCTGGCGCGCCGTGCGCGAGTCGCCGCAGAAACTTACGTTGAGGGTTGGTGAGAGAACCGGACATCATTTCCATGGTAGCGGGTTATGAAAAGGTAGAGGATCTTTCAGCGCACCGCGGATCAGAATCTTTCCGCGCGGGTCGGCTCTGCCGCACGATGCGTGTCGGGCGGTCTCGCCAGAACGATTGGTCACTCGGCCCTGTTTTAGTGCCGAGAACGCAGCTTTACAGGGTTTGCCGTAATCAAGTCGACCGGCTTGATTGCGGCAAAGGCCCCTACGACGCCAACCGCTGCTCGGAGCTACTCAGGTATTCGAGAATTTCCTGCTCTCGCTGCTGGACTTCCAGTAGAACCGGCCGCGACATAACCGCATAGTCCGCCGCCGCATGCGACTTCCGGGCGGCAAGCAGCACTTGCCTCAAATTCGCCACGCATTGCTGGGCCTGCAGCATTTGTTCGTCGGTCCGAACCATCCTAACTCCAGTTCCACGATACCGCGTTTCCGAAAGTCGCGCGTGGTTTGATAGGTATCCAGCCACAACCCCAGAGCCTCAAGGCCAATCGATTCCTGCGCCCAGAACACATCGGCCTCGAACACAAGTTTCGCCCGAGTCGCGTCGAACGCGTCGCGAGACTCCCGCGTCAGCGTGGAGGTTGAGAACTCTTGGCTCATAATGAGGAGCACATCCAGGTCTCCCGGCGTTGCTTTCTCGGTAACGAAACTTCCCCACACGAAGACGCGCCTCAAGCATCCCGTTGCGTGAGCCTGCGCCAGCAGCGCATCGAATCTCCCGATCAGCCATTCTCGCCGGGGCGAGCTCCGTCCAAACCGCTCCCGAAATTCCTCCAAGGCGGCGCTGTGGATACCGGGTGGAAGTTCTCCAGCTAACGTCGGCGGCAGCACGCAACAAGCGTCGCGCAAGCTTTCGTGGCGCGGGTATATCCGTGCAAGCTACGATCGCGAAGACTCCTCGACACGTCGCCGCCGCTCACTGGAAACGTCAGAACGGCGGTGATCGTCACCGGATAATGCCCCGTTCAGCAACCTCGTCTACGATCAAGGCCGCGTTGCGTTCGAAACCCCAACTGGCGAACTTCAGCTCTGGGATCTACTGGGAAATCGGCGGATCGAGTAGGTCGGGTGGTGGTAGCTCCGCTGACCCGCCCCTTACCGCCCTTCGAGCAGGTAAGTAGGCGTTACGCCAATCGCCGTCGAGAACCCAGAGTTCGCGGGCGTCAACCACGCCGAGCAACTCTGCATCTTGCCCAGGCAAATATGCGGATGCACATCCACGCGCATCTCTTTCATGTCGAGCATGCCGTAGACCGAAACAGGGAACTTCGCCGACGCAAATGGTACCGACTCCTGCACGACATACCGCTCGCGCAGAGCGCGTTTGCAGGCCCGATCCCATTGCGTCTCATCCATCGACGAGCCCTCAAATACGGGCAACTCTTCGTTCTCGCCATTCGGCCGCAGAACAAGCCGCTCGCGATTCTCAAGAACGAATTCCGGCAAGTCAATTTCGAGCCCATCCCAGTAGGCCTTCCGCTCACCCATCACACGCGTGGTGGGCACATACGCCTTGATCGCCTTGCGTTCGATCGCCGGAAACTTCGCCGTGACCAGATCGTCGGTCAACAAGTCGAGCAGCGCCTTCCGCTGCGCCATGTCGCTGCGGAACGAATTCACCATGCACACGGCGCGCTCGCGATACGCCCTCACCAGCGGATGCGCCGTGAGATCGTACTTAATCAGAAACTCCTGCGTGCGAATGCGCCGGAAGATGATGTCGATGACGAACTCGCCTTTGCGCAGCACGCCGTTCTTATACTCGACTTGCTCCGGTGAAATCACCTCGCACGGATTGCCAAGCCCCGCGAAATATTCTTTCAAGAGTTGATGCTCGCGCGACTCCAGCGTCTCGAACGGCTGCTTGAACTCGAGAATTGCGATCGACGGCGACTTCTTCTTCCCGCCAAAATCCTTGTACGCCTTCAGCAATGCATTGTACAGATACTTCGAGCTCGGAATCTTCGACAGCTTGTGCTTCTTGCGGAAGTCCTTCACCGGTCCTGTGTCAAAAAACAACTCCGACAGCAGGTCGTGATAGAGCACACCCGTCGGCGTCTCGGCGCTAAATTGCGAAAACCGCATCGAGCCGTTGTTGATGTGCGAATCGAGCAGGCTTGTCACCGCAAAGTGCTTGTAGCCCGGATTCAATTCCGCCAACATCCGCTCGCCCGGCAACATGTCCAGCCGGCTCATCAACGCCGGCGTTTCGATCGCCAGTTGACGCACGCGGTCCACCGCCGACGCAAGCGCCTCCGCGCCCTTTTCCAGAGCTTCATACTGCCGTCGAGTCACAAGGTGAGGACGCAGAAACGCCGAGACGGGTTTGCCGCCGAGTGTGAGCTGCTTGGCGGCCATCGCCTCATGCAGCTGCTCGACCCAGCCCAGATCCCGGTACGGTTCTGTTTCCAGAAGCTTGTGATAACGGGCGATTGCCTCGTCCACTTGATTCATCGTCGTTGCTACGGGAAGGGTTTCCTAACCGCGAGTATCGCACAGGCGTCCGGAAATGTATAGCATTGCCGCCCTGTAACCAATCCGCAAGGTGATGATAAAAAAGCACTTATTTATCTTGAAAAATCCTTGCCAGTTGGCCAAAACCCACGCTCGTGCCATCATGGAAGCGATGCATCGCACACTTACGCTGCTTTTTGCCGCCACTTTTCTTCCGGCTACCGCCGACGAAGGCATGTGGCTCTTGAACCGTTTTCCCGCCGAAGAGGTCAAGAAGAAATTCGGCGTGACGCTCACGCCGGCCTTCATGGATCACCTGCGCCTGTCCGCGGTTCGCTTCAACAACGGAGGCTCCGGATCGTTCGTCTCCGCCGATGGTCTGCTCTTTACTAACCACCACGTCGGTGCCGACTGTATTTACAAGGTCTCCAGTAAAGATCACGACTACATGAAGGATGGCTTCCTCGCCAAATCGCAAGCCGATGAAAAGGCCTGCCCCGATCTCGAAGTCAACATTCTTCTTCGCATCGACCCCGCCACCGACAAAGTCAACGCCGGCGTCAACGACGCCATGCCTCCCGCCGAGGCCAACCGCGTCCGCCGCGCCAACATCGCCAAGCTCGAAAGTGAATGCGCCAAATCCACCGGGAACCGCTGCGATATCGTCACGCTCTACTCCGGCGGCCAGTATGATCTCTACATCTACAAGAAGTACACCGACGTGCGTCTCGTCTTCGCGCCCGAAGAGTCCATCGCTGCGTTCGGCGGCGACCCCGACAATTTCACGTTTCCGCGATTCTGCCTCGATTTCGCTCTCTTCCGCGCCTACGAAAACGGCAAGCCCGTCGAGCCCGAGCATTTTCTCAAGTGGTCGAAAACCGGCGCGCGCGACGGCGAACTCATCTTCGTCTCCGGTCACCCCGGCTCCACCGAGCGCATGGCCACCGTCGCTCAGTTGGAATTCCAGCGCGACGCGGCGCTCCCCTATTCGCGCGAGATCCTAAAGAAACTCGCCGACCGGTTGATCGCCTTCGGCGCCGAAGACGGCGAAAACAAACGCATCGCCCGCGACGTGCTCGCGAGCGTCCAAAATTCCTTCAAAGCCTTCACCGGTTTCTACGCCGGTCTAAAGGACGACGAACTGATCCGCCTCAAGCGTGAGGCTGAAACCAAACTCCGCAAGGCCGTCGCCGACGATCCCGCCAAACAAGCCAAATACGGCAAAATCTGGGACGATATCTCCGCCTACGTCGACGAGTACAAACGGTTCTACGTTCCGTACTCATTGTTTGAGCGTGCGCCCGTCACCGGCAGCGAGTTCTTCAATATCGCCAAATCCGTCAACCGTTACGCCGTCGAAAAGGCCAAGCCAAATACCGAACGGCTCCGCGCCTACGCCGACGCCGCTCTTCCGCAGCTCGAAATGGCGATGTACTCGACCGCGCCGATCTACCCCAAGCTCGAAGAACTGCTGATGGAGGAATGGATCAAGCGCATGGTCGAAAAGCTCGGCGTCGATCACGACGTCGTGAAGAAGGTGCTGAACGGCCGCTCGCCCCGCGACGCGGCTAAATATTACGTCGGCGGCGCCAAGCTCATCGACGTCGCTGAACGCAAGCGCCTTGCGGCGGATGCCGCGGCAGCCGCAGCGAGTGCCGACACAATGATCGAACTCGCTCGCATTCTTGACGGTCCAGGCCGGCTGCTCCGCAGGCGCTTTGAGGACAAGGTCGAAGCCGTGCAGGTTTCCAGCGCCTCGCGCATTGCGCAAACTCGCTTCGCCATCTACGGCGCAAACGAATATCCCGACGCGACGTTTACCCTTCGCGTTTCCTTTGCGCCAGTCAAAGGCTACACCAACGCCGCCGGCGCGAAGGTCCCGTGGGCGACCGATTTCACCGGCCTCTATGCGCGCGCCACCGGTCAGGAGCCCTTTGCGCTTCCCGATTCCTGGAAGAATGCAAAGCCCAGACTCCGCCTGAAGACGCCCTACAACTTCGTCTCCACCGCCGATACACACGGCGGCAACTCTGGCAGCCCCACCGTCAACACCAAAGGGGAAGTCGTCGGCATTCTCTTCGACGGCAATATCGAAGGACTACCGAATCAGTATCTGTACCGCGACAAAATGGAACGATCCGTTCACGTCGCGAGTCAAGGAATTGTGGAATCGCTGCGAAGCGTCTATAAGGCCGACCGAATTCTCAAGGAGCTAGGTTTCTAAAATGAAAGCCCTCACCCTCACACTCTGCATGGGCGCACTGTTCGCCCAAGGCGGCTTCCGCGGCGCCGGCCGCTACGAAATAACCAGCGTCCTGTCTCGGAAAGTCATCGACATGGACCGCAATGACCAGCGCACAATTCTGCAATTTGATTCCCGCCGTACCGACAACCAGATGTGGGACATCGTCGACGCCGGCGGCGGTGCGTTCTTCATTCGCAACGTTATGAACGGCAATGCGCTTTCCGTGCAGGACAACCGCAACTCCACGCCGCTGGTCGCCGATCCATACGACGGATCTCCCCGCCAGCGCTGGCGCATCGAAGGCGGTGACCGCGACACAGCCCTCCTTGTCAACGACAACGGCAAGGCCATCGACATCCCTTACGGTTCCACCAACAACGGCGTCAAGCTCAACTCCTACAACCGCAACAACGAAGTGAATCAGCGCTGGGTGTTTGCCGAAGTGCGCGGCGGCGGTAATCGGCCGAATCGATACGATCCCGCCGGCGTTCCCTCGCGCCGCGGTGACCGCTACGATTCGCCGCAGCAAGGTTCGTTCAATAACAACCGTCCCGACCGCGACGGCATGTACTTCGACGATCGCGAACGCGTCTACAAACTCGATGGCAACGGCGTCTGCTTTTACCGCGACCGCGACTTCCAAGGCGACGCCGTCTGCGCCCGAATGGGAGCGGACCGCTCCCGCATCGGCGCGCGTTTTTCCCAAGCCGGATCGGTGCGCTTCTTCGGCAACGCCCGCGGCGTGCAACTCTTCGATCGCGAGGACTACCGCGGCAACGCCATCGAAATCACCCGCGACGAACGCGACCTCCGCAACTACCGCGGCGTGCCGCAGTCGATGCGCGTGTATTAGAACCTCTACATCGGAATCCTGCACGATTCTGGCAGGATGTTTTTCGAGCATACCGTCACAGCCAATGTTTACGGGCTTGGGGAGGCGCTTTGCGCA
>VFZW01000365.1 GCA_016871055.1 Acidobacteriota bacterium | reverse complement strand
GAAAGATTGGCGAGCGTGCGCTTGACGATCTTTTTGCCTTGGCGGAAAGCGGTGCGGAGCAGAATCGCGGGAGGCGAGGAGCGGTTCGGCACGGTTTCCACGTACATGGTAACAGTATGCAACAATATGCGCTACGTGTAAATACATATACGAGTATTTACATGGGTATACAGAACAAGGCAAAAAAACGCGCAACCCACGCTGTCTGAGAACCTTGCGGTGAAAACTACTGCTTATCGGCGGGGGAACTTCGGACTAAAACGTTAGCCGCAGCGCCAGTTGCAGCGTGCGCGGCAGGTTCGCTTGCGAGGTGATGCGGCCAAACGTCCCGCTGGTTGGATTCGTATCGGGGCCATTAAAGATGGCGTGGTTAAAGAAGTTGAACGACTCAGCGCGGAATTGCAGCTTGACGTTCTCGGCGATGAAGGTGTCCTTGATGATCGAAAAATCGATGCTGTTGACTTTATCGGTTCGATACTGGGAGAAGCCGCTGTTGAAGGCGCGGCGGTTACGGTCAAGCTGCAATGTGTTGAGCGTGACGAAGCGGGTGCGATCAAAGGCGTTCTGGAGATTCCGCGGGTTCCAGTTCAAGTCCCCGCCCAGATAAATCACGTTGCCCCAGCCGGCGACCGCGCCGGATTGCAGGTTGAAGATGCCGGCCATCTGCCAGCCGCCGATGAGGCGATTGCCCCAGGGGCCGACGCCCGAGCCGAACTTCTTGTTCTTGCCGAAGGGCAGTTCGTAGGTGCTGGAGTAGACGAAGCGGAATGGGCGGTCTTCGCCGGCAATGCGGTATTCCAGTTCCGGCGCGGCGGCGTACAAGCGGCCGGTGGCTTCCAGGAACTTCGACCACTGGAAGTTGGTCAACATTTGGAAGCCGTTCGAGAAGCGCTTGTCGAGACGGACTTGGAACATGTTGAAGTTGGAATAACCGATCGTTTCGGTGTCCTCGCCGACGCCCGTGAACTGAGGGAACGGGCGTAGCAGTTGCTCAACGCCGGTGGTGGCGCCGTTCAAACCGACGCCGGGGAGCAGCCCGCGGAAGGGATTGGGGACAATGGCGGTGAGGCGGGCGATGTTGGCGTTGTCGCGTTCCGGCGAAGCCGACAGGAACTGTTCGGGGACGAAGTTGCGGTCGCGGCCGACGCCGAGGTTGCGGGCGATCGACCCCATATAGCCGAGCTCAAGCACCATGTCCTTCATGATTTCGCGCTGAATGTTGAAGTTCCATCGATGCGTGATGGGTTGCTTCATGTTTGGATTAACGTAGGTGACGCCCTGGCCGAGGAATGTATTCACGCCGTTGGCGTTGCCCACAGGCTGCAAGATGCCACTGGGGAAGGGGTTGGCGAGTGTGACATTCGGCGTCAGGAAGTTGTTGAGCGTGCCAACCAACTGCGTGTTCTGGCTAAAGCCCGGCTGTTGAATGCCGAACGTTCCGAAGGTGCTGTAGAAGATGCCGTATCCGCCGCGAATGACGGTCTTACCGCCGAGACTTTTCGGTGTCCAAGCCATGCCGAAGCGTGGACTCCAGGCGTTACTGGGCGGCGAGTAGATGTTGCGATTGCCGTCACCGGCAAACAGGAGGCCGCCGACGGGATTGAACTGCGCGGCGGGCAACAGAGGGCTCGGAGCGGCGGCGTAGGCGGCGCGCGCGGCGGAGGTGATGTTTAGATTGGCGGTGCGGTCGAAGCCGCGGACGGTGCGGTTCCACCGCTCGATGGTTCCTTGTTCCTTTTCGTAGCGGAGACCGAGGTTAAAAGTCAGGTTATTGGACACGCGGAAATCGTTTTGCGCGAAGATCGCCCAGTACTTGGCGCTCTGTGTGCGTTGTGCGTTAATATCGAAGCCGCCACCGGTGGGAAGGCCGGTCAGGAACGCGGCGAGATCCTGGCCAAGAGGCGGGGTGGGGTCGTTATTGAACGGACCACGGAACCATGCGTCGCCGAAGTTATAGGAACCCGACGAGTTGCCGAAGCCGTTGGAGCTTTCGCGCTGCGAGCGCAGATCGGCGCCGTATTTCAGGGTGTGGCGACCGAGGATCTTGGTCGCAGCGACGAAGATCTGGTAGCTGTCGTAGGGTGTGCGATCGCCGCCGGAATCGCCGATGGCGGTAAACGAGCCGAGGTTGAAGCGGGGCAGGACCAGTTTCGGGCTGGCGGCCTTTAATGCCGCGGGCAGGCCGAGCGACGTGAAGTCAAAACCGTCGTGCGGACGGATGCTGCCTTCGACGAATCGGGTCCAGTTGAGGCGGGTGTTAAGGAAAAGCGTGGGGGAGAGGGTGTAGACATCGTCAAAGGTGACGCCCCAGTTCTGGCGCAGAAGGTTGTTGCCAGTGGCAATGTTGGAGAAGCGGTTGCCGCGGTTTTCGACGCGATCGTTGTAGCGGCCCGAGAGGAACAGCTTGTGCTTGTCCGAGACGTTCCAATCGATGCGGCCGCTGAAGGACGAGAACACGTCGGACCGGACCGCGTTGTTGAAGTAGTTATTTGTACCGTTTTCGCCGCGTTGAGAGCCGGTAAAGTTCTCCGACGGAATCAGGCCGAGGACGTTGCGTGCGATGGGACTGAGGCGGTTTGCCGGAATGCGATTCCCAGCGATCGGCTGACGGCGGATGCGAGCACCATCGGTGACGCCGGTGAGCGGGTCGAACAACTGATAGATCGTACCGAGGGTAAGGAGTTGCGAGAAGTCGCCATTGCGCTGCGCCTCGGTGGCCACGGTGGAAAACGACGGCTCCGGCTCGGACTGGCGGATGCCTTCGCTGCCGAAGAAGAAGAAGAGTTTGTTCTTGCCGTTGATGATTTTGGGAATCATCACGGGACCGCCGAATGTAAAGCCGTACTGATTGAAGCGCGTGACTGGCTTGCGTTGATTGGCGGCGTTAGTGAAGAACGGCGTAGCCTTAAGGCGCTGGTTCTGATGGAACTCATAGAGCGCGCCGTGAAAGTTGTTCGTCCCACCCTTAAGCACGACGTTGACGGTGCCGCCGCCGGTATTGCCGTATGCGGCGTCGGGCTGGAAGGCTTCGACCTTGATCTCCTGAACGGCGTCGACCGGAGGGTTGTAGGCGACGCGGCGATTCCGGGTCATGTCGGGCGCGCCGTCGAGCAGCAATTCGTTCGACTGGCTCTGGCCGCCTCCCATTGAGAAACCCGAGGGGCCGGCGTTATCGAAGGGGCGTGTAAAGCGGGGATCGGAGGTTGGTGTGACCCCATAGGAGAGTTGCGCGAGCGTCAGCGGCGTGCGGCCGTTCATCGGCATGAGTTCGATCTGCTTCTCCGAGATGACCTGGCCGACGCTTGCGGTACTGGTTTGGAGCATGGCCGCGTCGGCGGTGACCGTGACGGTCTCGACCTGGCTGCCGAGTTGCATCGTGATATCGATGTTGACGCGCGAGTTTGTGGTGAGGGAGATGCCTTCCTGACTGAACTTCTTGAAGCCGGTGTGTTCGGCGGTGAGGTTGTAGGGACCCGGCGGGAGGAAGGGCAGTGAGTACTCGCCTTCGCCGCCCGACGCAGTCTCGTACTTGGCGCCCGTATTCTTTTCCACGGCCTGGATCTTGGCGCCCGCGACGGCGGCGCCGGTTGGATCGAGCACGCGGCCGGACAGCGTGGAACGGTACTCCTGAGCGAATGCGGCAACGCTCGTCAAAACAAGTGACGCGATGAGGCGGTGGTTCATGGCAAACTCCCTTATAGGAGGACTATAACGCAGATTTTTACAACCGTCAGTCATGGAACTGGAAGGTTGGTTTGTTACGATGAAGGTGTCCCCCGCTTCACCCCACTCCTAAGAGGTTGTCTCGTCTATGTCTAAACTTTTGCTGCTTGCCACCGCGCTAGCTTCCGTCAGTTTTGCGCAAGCCGTCGCCGGTTTTGGCGGCATCTCGGGTGTCGTTCGCGATGCGAGCGGCGCTGTCGTCCCTTCTGCCGAGGTAGTTGTCGAGAACTCGTCGAAAGGCATTCGGCGAACGCTGGTGTCGAATGACGCCGGCGTGTTCGCCGCGCCCGCGCTGGTGCCGTCGACCGGTTACTCGGTCAAGGTTTCCAAAGCCGGATTCCGCGCCTTCGAAGTGAAGGCAATCGAGATACTGGTCGGTCAGAATGTGAACATCAACGCGTCGCTGTCGGTGGAAAGCGCCACGACGCAGGTCGATATCACGGACCAGGCGCCAATCGTCGAACAGACCAAGACCGGGACATCGCAGGTGGTCAACAGTTTGCAGATTCGCGACCTGCCAATTAACGGACGGCGCGTCGATAGCTTCGTGCTGCTGACGCCGGCCGTCGTTTCCGACGGCACATTTGGACTGGTTTCCTTCCGCGGCATCGCCGGCGGCAATTCGTATCTTACCGACGGCAACGATACGACCAATCAGTTCTACAACGAAAACGCCGGCCGCACGCGTATCAGTTCGCAGATCTCGCAAGACGCGGTGCAAGAATTCCAGGTGCTGACCAACGGCTACTCGGCGGAGTTCGGGCGCGCCTCGGGCGGCGTCATCAACACGGTCACGCGTTCGGGCGGCAATGAAACGCACGGCACGGCCTACTGGTTTTTCCGCAATCAGGACTTCAGCGCCCGCGACCGTTACGCGGCGATCAATCCGAAAGAGCGGCGCGATCAATTCGGCGGTTCGCTGGGCGGCGCGATCGTCAAGGACAAGCTCTTTTACTTCACCAACATCGAACTGACACGCCGAAATTTCCCCCTCATCAACCGTCTGATCAATCCGGTCTTGTTTAGCTCCAACGGAGACTTCATCGGCGCCTGCACCGCGCCCGCCGCGGCTTGTACAGCGGCGAGGGGCATCTTCCCCCGGCAGTTCCAGACGCTGGAACGTACGGCCGACACGGAACTCGGCTTTGCCAAGATCGACTGGCGTCCGTCGGAGCGCAACAGCTTCACGTTCTCCGGAAACTACTTGCGCTGGGTGTCGCCGAACGGCATTCAAACGCAAGCCGTTCTGACTAACGGTAACGGCATCGGCAACAACGCGAACTCGACAGTACGGACTCGTTACGGCAAGATCGGCTGGACCTCGATTCCAACGAACTCGATTGTGAACGAGTTCCGGTTTGGCTGGTTCAAAGATCGGCTATTTGACGACGTAAACCCCGCTCTGATTCCACCGGTCACTGGGCGCATCGGCCTGACGGTCCAGGGCCAAAGCAATCTTGGAACGGCGGTCGACTACCCTCGGCTGAATCCTTCCGAGCAGCGCTTCCAGTTCGTCGATACTCTGAACTGGACATCGGGCAAACACTCCTGGAAATTCGGCATCGATTTCGCCAACACCCAGGACTACCTCAACATCCTTCGCAATCAGTTCGGCAGCTACACGTATGCGAGCTTCACCGACTTCGCCTACGATATTTCGCGCATCCAGAATCCGAACGGCCGTCCACTGGGCAAGGGCTGGCAGAGCTACTCGCAAACGGTCGGCAATCCGATTCTCGACTTCACGACGCGCGACCTCGGCTTGTTCGTGCAGGACCAGTTCCGAGCGACACAGAAGTTGACGATCAACTACGGCGTCCGCTATGAGTATGCAAACCTGCCGCAACCTTCGCAGGTCAATCCGGCGTATCCGCAGACCGGCGTGATCAACTCGCCCAAGAATAACTGGGCGCCTCGGCTTGGGATTGCCTACGCCTTGAACGACAAGACCGTGATTCGCACCGGGTACGGACTATTCTACGCCCGCTTCCCGGGCGCACTGATTCAGACGCTGTTCTTCTCGAACGGCCTGTATCAGCCCCAGGTGTTGCTGCAAAACGGCGACGCGCGCGGCCCGGTCTTCCCGTCGCAGCTTCCGAATAGCTCGGCCGGCCTGCCAGGCGGCACGGTCAGCCTGACAATCGCCGATAAGAATTTTCGCAATCCGTATACGCAGCAGTGGGATCTCGCGATTGAGCGCCAACTGACCTCGACGCTTGGTTTGACCGCCAACTACATTGGCTCGCGCGGCGTACGGATTTTCACGACCCGCGATCTCAACATCGGCGGCTTCGGCGCGCCGGTGACCTACCGGATTCTTGATGAGGCGGGTAATCAGACAGGCACCTATACGACCAACGCGCACTACACGGCGAATCGCGTCGACCCCCGCTTCCAGCGCATCGTGCAAGTCGAAAACGGCGGCAACTCGTACTACCACGCCCTGGCGCTACAGTTGAACAAGCGCATGGCGAATGGGCTGATGGGTTCGGTCGCCTATACTTGGTCGCACGCCATCGATACCGCCAATCAGGGCGGCGGCAACAACGCGCTGTTCTTCGATTCGATTCGATCCACCTTCAACGGCGATTACTCGGCCGATAAGGGATCGTCGTCGCTCGACCAGCGGCACCGGATTGTGATCACTTCGTTGTGGGCCCCGCAGTATGGGCTGAAGTCATCGAACCAGATGGTGAAATGGGTCGCGGCGAACTGGCAGTTCTCGCAGATTACGACGCTGGCTTCCGGCCAGCCGAACACAGCGACGATTCGGGTCGCGGGCGCGCCGTACGCGGGGGCGGCCTTTAACACGACTCTGAACGGTTTGGGCGGTTCGTTTCGTGTACCGTGGCTGCCGTTCTCGACACTGCCACTTGACGCCATTTACCGCACCGACCTTCGCATCACGAAGATCCTGCCGTTCAGCGAGCGAATCACCGGCATGTTTAACTTCGAGGCGTTTAATATCTCGAATTCGCAATACAACACGGGTGAGTTCACCGAAGCGTTTAACCTCACCGCCGGCGTCATTCGGCCCACTATCGGCCTCGGCAACGGTACGGCCTCGCAAGGCTTCCCCGACGGAACCAACGCCCGCCGCGCGCAGATCAGCTTCCGGCTGATTTTCTAACAACCTAACCCGGCATAGCCGGAACCAAAGAGGGAAATCGGATACGATGCCGGGATGGGCGTTGAATCACTGACCGAGCGGTACGGATCGCAGATCGCGGGGGT
>VFZW01000364.1 GCA_016871055.1 Acidobacteriota bacterium | reverse complement strand
AACGTCTTTGCCGAAGGCGGTGACATAGTACTTGTAGGTGCGCCCGATCTTCTTGACGAGGCCATGCGTTCGCAAACGTTTGAGGAGGCGCGAGACACGTGCGCTGTTGAGTTCCGGCAAGTGGCGTCGGAGCGTTTTGTTTTGTAGTCCGGCGATGTTGAATTCGCCGCGCACAATGGCGCACAGCAACGTTTCGTCGTCGGAGTCGAACAGGTTGAAGCCGGAGTAACGGCGGCCATCCATCTCCACCGGTTGGGACAGCTTGTCGAGTTTGTCCCTTCCGGCGCGGGGGTCTTCGATCGCCGAAAGAAACTCCAGGTAGCGTTTGTTGGACGCGGCCAGAAGTTCGCGCAGCGCGCGGCGAGATCGACAAGCTGCCCGAGCGTGTGCGCCAAACAAAAGCGATGCTCGAACTTACGGCCCGACTCGACGCGGTTACCTCCGGAACAGCGCGCCGATAAGCGCGAAGATCAAGCCGAGAACCCAGTCGGGCGCGGTGATCAGGAACGCCTTGCTCTTGCTGCATTTCGCGAGCGCGGCGAAGCCGATCGCCAGGATCAGCATGTGCCAAATTTGAAAGACGGAGAAAAACGACACGAACCCGATGAGTAGTTTGTTCGCTCCGTCGGGCAAAAGCATTTCCAAGCCGAAGCTCGGAATGAGATCCTGCATGCCGTTCACTTCGCCTTTCGACTCGAGCACGAAGTAGTGCGCGATCAACTGCACACCCTTGATGAGATTCGTGTGCGCCACCAATCCGAACACGCCGGGAAACTTGACGTCGGTCCCGGTGATCGCGCAGCCGGCGAACACGAGCGCGGATGTGATCAGCGCCATCATCGCCCACATCACCGGGGCGATGATCGCCGTGAATCGCGAGGTCGTTTCCATCGTACCCTGGATCTTTTCGAGCGCGGCCGGATCCATGCCTTGGGGCGGGTCCATGCGGATGGCCTCAAATGTGAAATGGGCCATGTTCCACTGATAGATGCCCATCAAGATGCCACCGATCAACACGGGCAGCAGCCACGCGGTCCTTTTCCCTTCGATGCGACGCACCGTTTCGCCGGGATCGATAAACACATTGAGAATCGCGAGCAGTGCATTCATATCCTGCCTATCATCGCGCACTTACGTCGACGATGCGGTCTGCTTTGAGGCTCTTCATTGCCGTCGTCTTGCCGCCGAGCGAGATGATCTCGGCATCGACGGTGTCGGTGGCGCCCAAACCGAAATGCACCAGCGCGCTTGACGAACTGGCGTAACCGATGGCGGTGGAAGCTCGATTGACCTGCCTGCCGACGCGGATTAACGTGCCGAGCGGTGCGCGAAAGGCGATCCAATGGTTGGCGTTGCGTAGGCCCCACTGCATGACGGGCCGCTCCCCTAGGCGCGTGACGACAACGTCGATGAAGCCATCGCCGTCGAAGTCGGCGAACGCTGCGCCGCGATGTAGTGCCGCCGCACCTATTGACCGAGGCGCGAAAGTGCCGTCGGTGTTTTGCATCAGGAACAGATTCGTCTGGCGCGACGCACGCGCCGAGAACAGCTCGGTGTTTGTTTGTACGTCGCCGCCGGCCGCGAACAGGTCGCGCCGGCCGTCGTTGTCGAAATCGAAGATGCCGCAACTCCAGCCGGAGAAGGGAATCGTCGCCTTGCCCACCAGCGAGGGATAGGTGCGGTCTTCGAACAACGACTTTCCGACGTTGCGATAGAAGGGAAACGTCTCGTTGTTGAGTGCGGTGAGGAAGATGTCGTCACGGCCATCGCCGTCGATGTCGCGAAAGTCGGCGCCCATTGAAGAGAGGGCGCGTCCGTCGTCGTTGTAGGCGACGCCGGCGCGGTCGCCGATCTCTTCGAACTTGCCGTTGCCGAGATTGCGGAACAGGAAGCTGGGCGTCGTGTCGTTGGTCACGAAGACATCGAGCCAGCCGTCGCCGTCGACATCGCCGAACGCAACAGCCATTCCTTTCCCGACATGCGCGGCGATGCCGGATGCCGCGGACACATCGGTGAAACCGCGTGCGCCGTCGTTGCGCAGCAGCACGTTTGACAGTCCTTCGTAGAACTTCGGATGGCAATAGGTGCGCAGTCCGCGGGTGGCGTCGCCGCAGAAGGGCTCGGCCGCCGGATCCCACTTCACATAGCGGACCACGAAGAGATCGAGGTCGCCGTCGCGATCGTAGTCGAACCAGCCGCCGCCGATTGCCCAGCCTTCTAACTGGGGCAGTGGCGCGATGCCAAAACGTCCCTCGCCCAGATTTCGGTAGAGAGCCGAACTTCGAACGCCCGCGACGAAGAGGTCGGTTCGGCCGTCGCCGTCGAAATCCGCGGCCGCGGCGCCCATGTCGTAGCCCGTTCCGCAGAGTCCGGACGCGGCGGAGATATCGATAAACACGCGCCGTCCGAGGTTCTTGTAGAGGCGGCTGCAGTCAGCGGGGATGTTCTTTTTCAACGACGGTTGCGGCGCGCCGTTGGTGAAGAAGAGATCTTCCAGGCCGTCGCCATCGAAGTCGATGACGGCGACGCCGCCCAGCATGGTCTCGATTTGATGCTTCTCCGGCGTGGCGTAATTGGCAAGTGTGTGCGCAAACTGCGCGCAGACAACTCCCGACCCTAACAGCATGAAGGCAAGCCGCATCTGACCTATAATAGGCCCCAATGCTTTCCCGACGCAGTTTTCTTGCAACCGCTTCCGCACTCGCCGCGCAGCCGAAGCCGCTCAATGTGATCCTTATGTACGCCGACGACCTGGGGTGGGGCGATCTCGGCTGTTACGGTTCCAATCTTTCGACGCCGCATCTCGACAAAGCAGCCGCCGAGGGCATTCGGTTCACGCACTGCCTTTCCGCCAATCCAGTCTGTTCTCCATCTCGAGCGGCGCTAATGACCGGACGCTACCCGACGCGCGTCGGCGTGCCGGTCGTACTCTTTCCTGGCGACAAGACCGGCCTCAACGAAGGCGAGCAGACGTTGGCTCAGATACTCAAGGCGAAGGGATATAAAACGCAGTGCGTGGGCAAGTGGCATCTCGGCCATCTGAAGCCGAATCTGCCGACCGACAAGGGATTCGATCATTACTTCGGCATTCCGTATTCGAACGACATGAATCCGCGCTGGCTGATGGATGATGAGAAGGTCGTCGAAGAACAAGCAACACTGGAAACTCTGACGCCGCGCTACACCGAACGCGCCGTCAAGTTTATCGAAGACAATAAGTCGTCGCCGTTCTTCCTCTACTTCCCGCACACCTATCCGCATATTCCGCTGGCCGCCAGCCCGCGCTTCCGCGGCAAAAGCCCACGCGGAATTTATGGCGATGTCGTCAGCGAACTCGATTGGTCGGTTGGCGAAATCATGTCGACGCTTAAGAAAAACGGCCTCGACAAAAACACGCTGTTTCTGTTTTCGTCCGACAACGGCCCGTGGTTTCAAGGCAGCCCCGGGAAACTGCGCGGCCGCAAAGGCATGACATGGGAAGGCGGAGTGCGTGTTCCCCTGATCGCGTGGCTGCCGGGCCGGATTCCTAAAGGCAAAGTTTCAAGCGCGCTGGTGTCGACGATGGACATCGTGCCGACGGTTTGCGCGCTTACCGGCGCAACAAAACCCGCCAAGGCCACCGACGGCATCGACATAACGGCACTGCTTACCGGCGCGAAACAGGCGATCGAACGCGATGTCTTGCTATACTTCGACAACATCAATCTCCAATGCGCGCGCCTGGGCAAATGGAAACTGCACGTCAGCCGCTATAACAATGTGACTTACAGCCCCGCGCCCGCGGGAGGACGCAAGAGCATCCGACTGCGTAATCCGGAGCTTTACGACGTTGCCGCCGATCCGGACGAGTCCTACGACATCGCTCATGAGAACCCGGAGATCGTGAAGAAGATTCTGGCGCGAGCGGAGGAAATTCTTAAGACCGATTTTCCCGCCAACGTGCAAAACGCCTATGAGGCGGCCAAGAGTGGTACGCTAAGTCCGAATCCGGCGGGCGCGGTTGCCCGCTAAGCGAGGAATGGAATGAAATCGACTGTCGTCGCCGCGTTTGCGGTGCTTTCACTGACGGCCGCAGAGCGCGGCTTCACAAGCCTATTCAACGGAAAGAACCTTGATGGATGGCAACTGGTGCGCGGGCGCGGTCCTGGCTATCTGGTCAAGGACGGAACGATTATCTGCCCGCTCGATGGAGGCGGCAATCTGTTCACGGCCAAGGAGTACAAGGATTTCGTTCTTCGCTTCGAGTTCAAGATGGAACCCGGCGGCAACAACGGCATCGGCATTCGCGCGCCGCTGGAAGGCGACGCCGCCTACGCTGGCATGGAGATCCAGATTCTCGATCACGATCACGAGAAATACAAGGGCAAGCTCAAGGACACGCAGAAACACGGCAGCGTTTACGATGTCATCCCCGCCAAGGCCGATGCGTTGAAGCCCGCCGGCGAGTGGAACTCCGAAGAGATCCGCATCAAGGGCGGCAAGATCAAAGTCACGCTCAACGGCAAGGTGATCGCCGAAGGCGACATTTCGACTATTACCGATCCCGCCGTGTTGAAGAAGCACCCCGGCTTGAAACGCGAGAAGGGCCACATCGGATTCCTTGGCCACGGCTCGTTGGTCGAATTTCGCAATCTCCGCATACGAGAACTCTAGGAATATTCATGAACATCAAACGACTTCTGCCTATTACCGCCTGTGCGTTTGCGATCGGCGCCGTCTTCTTCACCGCACGAATGGAGGCGCAACCGGATACCGTCAAGCAGATCGCGCCCGGTGTCTGGTTTCGTCAAGGCGATGTCGACGGCAAGGGACACTGCAACAACGTGATTATCGAAATGAAGGACTACCTCGTTGTGATCGACGCCAACTTCCCCGATGGCGCGCGGCTTACGATGGCCGACGCCGCGAAGGTTTCGAAGAAACCGATCAAATGGGTCTTTGACACGCATCATCACGGCGATCATGCCTACGCCAACGCTGTTTGGACGAAGGCGAGCGCGAAGACGTTCGCGTACGTGGGCGTCGCGCAAGAGATGAAGCGTTATGAGCCCAGCCGGTGGAAGGGCGCCAATCGCAAGGATGTGAGCGATCTAAATCTGCCGACCGCCGAGCCGCCGCAGCAGACATTCGACAAATCGCCGTTCGTGCTCGACGACGGTTCGCGCCGTATCGAGTTCCACCATTTCGGCTGGGCGCACACACGCGGCGACGGATTCGCGTATCTGCCGAAAGAACAGATCCTGTGCACCGGTGATGCGGTCACTAATGGCCCATACAATTTCATGGGTGACGGGCATGTCGCCAACTGGCCGAACGTTGTGGCGAATACCCTGAAGCTTAAGGTGAAGCATGTTCTCCCGGGCCATGGCGGGCCCGGCGGTGTTGAAGTGCTCAAAGGCGAGCAGACGTTTATGCGCGAGATGTACGCGGGTGTTTTGAAGTTGAAGAAGGCCGGCAAATCGGCCGACGACCTGACCAAGATGGGCATGGACAAGACGCTGGAAAGCGCGCTTGGTCTATCGGGTGCGTCGAAGAATTGGGTGGGCAAGAGCTTGGCGCAGCAGGCGGTCGTGACTTACGAAGAGATCGCTGCCGGCAAGCCCCACGGAGAGATTGCGGGCGGGAAGTAGATCGTCAAGCTTTGGGTTTTGGTCTGAGGCTCCAGTAGATCTCGCCCGCGCTTCTTAACGTCGCGAGACGATTGTGGGTCGGCACGATTACAGAAACGCGTGGCAACTATTGCACCGCCTGTTCGGAGCGGGCTGCCGCGGTCTGCGATACGCGCCGCGCGATGCGTCCAACGGGGTTTGCGATCTCCCACGCGACGAGCAGTCCGGCGATGTCGAAGGCGCGCAGAACGGGCCGCCCTCGTAGTTCAGAGAACGCGGTCGCCAGCGCGGCCGAGGTGAGCCGGCAGGAGTCCCAAACGACGCCGTCGTCGCCAAGGAGGACAACCCCGCCCAGGCTGAGCGCTCGTGCGAAACACACAACGGAATGACCTTCGGCAAGGAGTTCCTTCGCGGTTACCAGGCCAGATGGGCCCGCCCCAACAATTGCAATGCGTCTT
Organism: Acidobacteriota bacterium; assembly: GCA_016871055.1. Lineage (GTDB taxonomy): Bacteria > Acidobacteriota > Terriglobia > Bryobacterales > Bryobacteraceae. Next base: position 912 of record VFZW01000364.1, on the reverse strand, counting down.
GCCAGAAAACCTCCGATCTGAATGCGGCATCTCCGCTTTAAGCGCATTATACGCCGGGCGGTTCTTACCGCTGCGTTTTCTTCAACGCGAATCGCATACCGCTCCACGTTTCATCGACGGCGCAGATTTTGAAATCGACAAGACCGTACGCCAGCGCGCTGTCCCGCACGCTGTTGCTGTTGATGCCGTTCCTCAGCCCTTTGGGCCAGATAATCCAGATGTTTCCTTTCTCCGCGCGGGCCTTCATCTTCGGCAGTTCTTTGTTCAGTGCCGCGGGCGTTGTGATGAACCACAGCGCCATGGCTGCGTTTTTGTCGATCTTCAGCCCCGGGATCAATTTCTCGAAACCTTCGGGCGCGTCGATCAGCGCCACGGCATCTTTGGCGCCGAGCTTCTTTTCGAGCGGCACGGGAGATCCCGGGCCCGAGAGCGACTTTGGTACTACGGCCTCTTTCGGCGGATTCTTCAACACGTCTTCGAGCACGGGGCCGATCTTTTCGTAGGTCGTGAATCGCGCGTCGGGAAGCAACTCCATGGTGCGCTGGACCTTCTCGGGTGGACCTTCGACGAAGATGATTGGGATCAGGCGCGTGACCTTCGAGAGCCGGAGAGCCATGCCGAATTCGCGGCCTTGACTCTGCAGACGAGTGAGGTCGATGACAACCGCGGCGGGTTGCGTTTCGCGAATGTTGCTAGTCTCCTGTCTTGGATAATTCGTTACAACGGCGCACCTTGTCGAGGATAACGTCTGCGGAGGCCTTCCATGTGAAGGGGGTCGGGGCTCCGTTCCAACCGGCCAGCCAGTGGTAGATGGCGGTTTCCAATTCGTGGACACTGTAGAAGGTGCCACGCCGGATCACGCGCTCGGTGATCAGTGCGAAGAAGCGTTCCACTTGGTTGAGCCACGAACTA
>VFZW01000363.1 GCA_016871055.1 Acidobacteriota bacterium | reverse complement strand
AACTTCATCAACCTGCCGCTGGTCGCCTACAGCGGCGAGATCGACCGGCAGAAACAGGCCGCCGACATCATGGCGAAGTATCTCGACAAAGAAGGCATTCCGATGGTTCACGTCATCGGACCACAAGCGCCGCACCGCTACCATCCCGATTCGAAAGTGATCATCGACCGCAAGCTCGACGCCATCGCCGAACGCGGCCGCGATCCGTACCCGTGGCGCGTCAAACTCGTCACCTACACGTTGCGCTACAACCGCATGAAGTGGCTCGTCATCGACGGCATGGAAAAGCATTGGGAAAAGGCCACGGCCGAAGCCAGCGTGCATAACAAGGAGTCGCTGCAAATCAAGACGTCGAATGTCAGCGGCATTGGCATTGAGTACGGGCCGGGTGGCGCGCCGGTTGAGTTGATGGGCAAGGCGACGATCGACATCGACGGGCAGAGCGTGGCGGTGCCCGCGCCGTCGAGCGACCGATCTTGGCATATTCATTTGATTAAGTCGAACGGCAAGTGGGCCTATACGCCCGATCATCCCAGCGGCGCCGTGAAGCGTCACGGGCTGCAGGGGCCGATCGACGATGCGTTCATGAGTTCTTTCTTGATCGTATTGCCCTCGGGCGCACCGCAAGGCGAAGCGGGTAAACGGATTAATGAAGAAGCCGCGCGGGCGATTCGCGAATGGCGGCGGCAGTTCCGAGGCGACGCGCGCGTGAAGAAAGATAGCGAAGTGACGCCCGAAGACATCGCCCAACACAACCTGATTTTGTGGGGCGACGCGGCGTCCAACAGCCTCATCGCAAAGGTCAGGGACAAGCTGCCCGTGCAGTGGACCGCCGATGCGATCTCTTACAAGGGACAGCGCTTCAGCACGTCGACGAACTATCCCGCGCTGATCGCGCCAAACCCGCTCAACCAGCGCAAGTATGTCGTCATCAACAGCGGCTTCACTTTCCGGGAGTACGATTACTTAAACAACGCGCGGCAGATTTCGAAGCTGCCCGACTGGGCGGTGATCGACGTCACCACGCCCGCCAACGGGCGGTATCCGGGGCGCGTGGCCGCGGCGGGATTTTTCGACGAGAAGTGGCAGTAGAGTAACAACGAACAACGGCTGACAACATCGACGCGTTACCCGATCGAGCTCGTTGGGCGATCGGGACAAACGTGATTTTCGAGAAGTTCAAAGGGGGCGCGCTGGCGGCAAGCCGGAGAGAGTCTGCCAAAGGCTTCGGACTGCCCGCCGAAACGCCCGGGGGATAGCGTTCCATGGACTCCCGCGGCGACGTGCACTGCGAATCGGTTATCGAGCGGAAGAAGTAGCGGTCCGCAGGTAGTAGGTCGCATATCGAACAACGAGTTCAACGGCGTGCTCGTAGCCTCTCGCGCACGCCGGCGTCACATGTGGTTCCTTGACACCGGCGCGCGCCGCCAGCCAGCCTTCGACCGTGCTGAAGCATCGCGGCGACACGCCTCGCAAGCGGGTGTGGTGAACATCGGACGTGGCGTTCTCGGGTGGAACACGCTCATCAAACCACACGACCGGCACGTTGAGCTTGCCGCCGCCTGCCGGCGCATCGGGTGCAAGCACGATCAACAGTACTACCGACGGATTGCGCCCGGCGAGTTGAATCGCCGATTCGCCGCCGTGGCTCCAGCCAATGACCGCAATTCGGCTGGCGTCAATTTGCGGCAGTTTCGCGAGTTCGCCGATGGACTGTTCGAGAAACAGCGTGTGCTTAGTGAAATCGCCGCGGGTTGACGCCGGCTTCCAGGCGAGAGGTTCGACCACGGCGACGAGAAACCCGGCGCGGGCGAGCGCCTCCGAAAGATACGCCTGCGCGGAAACCGTTCCGGGGCGCAGGCTCCACAGTATGAGTGGGTAGCGGCCCGCGCGAGGACGCGCGTCGCGGAGTGCGCGAAAGCGGGTGGTGAGCGCTTCGGCGCGCTGGTCGGCGGGGACATCGGCGGGATTGTTGGCGAGCAGCGCCGCGATGGCTTCGCCCAGGTCGCCTTTGTGTCCTTCCATGTGGAGGTAGTCGCTCATGCGCACCGGTTGACCGGATGAAGCGGACGGATACCAAAGCGTGGCGCGCGCGGCTTCGCCGGACGGGAGATGGATGTCGAGTTGGCGCACACCGATCGCGCCGGCTTGGGCGGATAGGAACAGGCCAAGGATTGCGAGCCGGCTTATTCGCACGCGGCCGCGATCTCCTCCACCCGGCAGACCTGCCCGCCGCGCGTCGTAATCCACATGCTGACTCGTACCGAATAGGGCGAGCGGCTGTCCTTCCGCACGCCGGTTTCGCGCAACAAAATCGCAGTCGTGTCTCCGGAGGTAATCTGCCGTTCGACGACGGGCCGCTGTTCGGCGACCATACCGAAATTCCGGCGGGTGGCCTCGACGACGGACTCGCGGCCACTCCAGCATCCCGCCATACCCGCAATGCCGGAGATGACAAGCTCGGCGTCGGGAGTCAGGAACTGGGCCATGGCGTCGAAGTCGCCGCGGGCGATCGCCGAGAACAGTTCGGGAATCACGCCGCCGGTTGGCCGAACGTCCTGGATGACTTTGTTGAAGTATGCGGAGTCCATGGATCCAGCGTAGCGCCGCCAGTGATAGAATCGCCAGGGAATATGCAGACACGGCGGCACTTTTTTCAGGGCGCGGCGACGGCGCTGGCGGCGGGGCGGGTTTGGGGCGCCAACGACCGCGTTCAAGTTGGATTCATCGGCTACGGTTTAATCGGCGCGCAGCACGTCTACGATTTCAAGAACCAAAAGGACGTCGACATGGCCGCTATGTCGGAGACCTATCAACCGCGTTTGGAAGAAGGCGTCAAAGCCTGCGGCGGACAGGCCAAGGCCTATAAGGATTTCCGCAAGCTGATCGACGATCGGGAGATCCAAGCCGTTTGTGTGTCGACGCCCGATCACTGGCACGCGTTGATGACCATGATGGCGTGCGCCGCCGGCAAGGATGTGTACGTCGAAAAACCGCTGACGCTGTTTCAAGCCGAAGGCAAGTGGATGACCGAGATCGCGCGGCGTCATAACCGCGTCGTGCAGTGCGGAACGCAGCAGCGCTCGGGGCGCCACTACGCCAAGGCGCGGCAGTTACTGCGCGAGGGACGGATTGGAAAAATTCATACGGTACGCATGCAGTCGGCGCGCAACATCATGCCCGGGTTTGGGACTCCTCCGCCCGGGGCGGCGCCAAACGATTTCGACTACGACATGTGGCTTGGACCGGCGCCGGCGCGGCGTTACGAGCCGCACCGTGGCATCTATCACTTCCGGTGGTTCTGGGATTATTCGGGCGGACAGATGACGAACCTTGCCGCGCACTCGTTGGACATCGTTTACTGGGGGATCGACACGAAGGGGCCGAAATCGGTGGCGTCGGTTGGCGGTCGGTTTGCACTGCAAGACGACGGCGAGACGCCCGACACCCAGGACGCGATTTACGATTTCGGGGGATGGACGGCATCCTGGCATCATCGCGAAGCGAGCGCCGGGGCGCCGAGAGCGAACAGCGGCCTGGAGTTTTTCGGCACCAAGGGTTCGCTGGCAATCGACCGGGGCGGCTACGAGATCTTCGCGGATCGGAAGATCGATCCGGCATCGTTGATTCCCAAATTCAAAGGGCATCCGGTCGGCGGACCCGTTGCGAGCGGCGCCGCGCCGGAGCCGTGGATCGAAGCCCGGAAAGAGCCCGGTTCGGGCGATGAGCAGTTCGATCTGCACGTGAGAAACTTCCTCGATTGCATCAAGGCGCGGCAACGGCCCGTGTCGGATGTGGAGGACGGGCACCGTGTGGCGACAGCCTGTCACTTGGCCAATATCGCTTTGCGAACCGGCCGGAAGCTGAATTGGGACGCGGCGAAGGAGACCATCATTGGCGACCGCGAGGCTGCGCAGATGTTAGTGCGGCCATATCGGAAACCCTGGGACCGGGTGGTCGAGGGGCTGCTCCGCTAGCGAGCGCGGCGGCGGATAATGCCGCATAGTAACAGCGCAAGTCCGGTGGCAGCGAGCGTCGCCGGTTCGGGGACGCCGTCAATGCGCGGCTCCACGGGTACAATCGGCTCGCCGGGTAATTTGAACTCGCCAACGACCAAGCCGCTGAGCCGGAAACTCCAGGCGAGGCCAAGTATCTGCACGAAGTTCTCTTTTGGCCCGAGAGAGCCGCTACCCGCGGGGCAACTCGCGGTCCACTGTTTGGGAAGCCGGACCCGGGTCGCACGCGGGGCGGCGGCAGGGGCGAGGTTAAAGTGCCCCCCGGACGCCTCGACGATAACGCCGGCATGGGCGGCGGCGGGAAAAAGAATAACCGCGAGTGTTTAGTCGTGGATTGCTCCTCACCGGTTCCGAGCGTGAAGGGAACGCAAAATCGACGATGAAACGCGAGAATTTTTCGAAAGGCTACCCAGGCAGGCCCGGCCGGTTTACCGGAACGCTCCAGTTGATGCGAAGTTCCATGGTGCCGTCCAACAGTTGAAGCGAACGGGCCACGCCGGACGGCATCGCGGCGCCGGCGCGCTCGATAGTCGGCGAACTAAGACTGAACAGACCGTCCTTTTCGTAGCGGCTGAGGAAAGCCCCGCAGACCATGTTGCCAAGTTCTCCCATCACTTGCTGGACTTCGTCCGGGCTGGGCGCCGAGCCGGGTTCGGCGCCGAGAAAGCTGCCGGCCAGCGACTCGGCGGTGGGGTCGTCGATTTCCATCCGAAACTCGCCGACGCCGTCGCCTTCGAACTTCACATAGACCTGCATCGTTTCGGGACGGGGCGCTGGCGGAGCGTCGGCGTCTTCAAGGACGTCGCTAAAGAACATGACGTTCAGGACGTCGCGGGCGGCGCCGACGACATCGCTGAGCGTCACGTCGTTGGAGTCGGCCGGGGCGTCGGAGAACGCGGTGTCGGAGGTGGGCATCGGTTCGGTCATTGAGTTGGCTCCTACTGTTCGCCCAGGATCTGGTGGACTTTGAGACGGATCATTTCCGGCTGACAGGGTTTGCTGATGTAGCCCTGAGCGCCGAGTTCTCGCAGTCTTAAGACGCGGCGCTGCGTGGCGTCGGTAGAGATAATGAGCACCGGAAGATTGGCGTCACGCTCGTTGGCGCGCAATTTGGCCACGAACTCTTCGCCGTTCATGACGGGCATGTTGAGATCGGCGAATACGAGATCGAGTTTGTTGGGGGCCTCGTTTTCCGCATTGACGATGTCAAGCGCTTCCTGGCCGTTGCTGGCTTCGAAAACAGTCTTGACCGGTAGGGAGGCCAGTTGCACCGTCCGCCGCACGTAAGCTCGCATGGCGGGAGAGTCGTCGACGATTAGGATGCGAAGGGATTGCATAAATTCTCCGTATTGTGATTAGTTTCGAAGCCGGCTAGCGCGCTCCGGCGAGGATGGCGTGGCTGGGTTCCGACGGGCGAGGCTCGGCTGGCGTATTGGTTTGCACCCAGAATTCGCCGGTGCCGACCTTGAGGCCCAAATTGCGGCTGGCCATTCCGCCAACGGCCTCCATCTCGACCAACACTCCCATCTGCCAGAGCACCTTCCGCGCAGCTAGTTGATTGCGCTTGCCGACAGCCAGTTGCGCGGTATCGGACACCATTTGCGCGCCTCCGGCAAGCCGCACGCGGATATGTTTTCGCTGCGCGCCAAGGCGTTCCATCGAACGAATCAGGTGCGGGATGCCGGTATCGGCGTACATGGCCGGTTGCTGCGTGGCGCGCTGCTGGTCTTGGCGGGAATCCGGCAGGAGATAGTGAAGGAGGCCGCCAACGCCTTGAACCGGATCGTATGCACCGACGGCGATGCAGGAGCCCAGAGCATAGGTCACCAGATCGACCGCGGCATCTTTGGTGCAGCGGCAATCGGAGATCCCGACCACTAGCGTTGGCATTCCACTACTCCTTGCGCGGCTCTGACCGCGTAATTTCTCTTATCGGAAGGCATTCGGTTTTCCTAGGCGGATATTTTGCGTGATTACGTCGCCCGCTTCCGGTAGACCGCGGTTTGAACTAGGCTCGCGACCGCTTCGATGCCGACCAAACCTTCGGCGTGTCCGACCAGCAGATAACCCGACGGCTCGATCGTATCGAAGAGCTTTCCTACCATCCGCGCGCGGAGTTCCGGGGAGAAGTAGATCATCACGTTGCGGCAGAAAACGACGGGATAAGGCCCCATGCGGGGGAACGACCCGGTCAGATTCAACCTTCGAAAATGGACCATTTCCCGGACCGAAGGACCGACGCGGAGATGATTCCGCCAACGTCCCCGTCCCGGCTCGAAGTACCGGCGGGAAAACCCGTCGGGCAGCGCCGAAACACGCTCGCTCGTGTAAATGGCCTGCTCGGCCGTTTCCAGTACCCGCGTCGAGACGTCGGTCGCCAGCACCCGGACTCGGCGCGGCGCGGCCGCCCCGAAGACCTCGTGCGCGAGCATTGCCAGCGTGTACGGTTCTTCCCCTGTCGAGGCGGCTGCACACCAGACCGTGATCGCACGCTGCGCCGGCAGCGCCGCCAGATATTCGGCAAACCAGCGAAAGTGGGAAGGCTCGCGCCAAAAGGCGGTGTGATTGGTCGTAAGAAGGTCGAGCAGTTCCCGCGCCGCGTCGCCTTCGGGGTCCGCCTCCACCACACGCAGATACTCCTCCGGGCTCGAAATGCCCAGTTTCCGCATGTGCCGGCCGGCGCGATTGGAGATCAACAACTCCTTGCCTTCGCGCGATTCCAGACCCAGCCGTTCGCCGGCCAACGACTGCAGCCGCTGAATGACGGAAGTGGGAAGTGTGAGTGCTTCGCTATGCCGCAAGCCCATATCCCTCTCGTCCAATGATGGCGTCGAGATCGAGAATGATGCCCACCGTGCCGTCGCCTGAACAACCACCGCCTGAAGGCGGTGGGGTCGATGGGCGACTGAAAGTCGCAGGACGCGGCTGAAGCCGCTCCAGATTCCGGCTTTCGCTGCCCCGTTGTCAGTCATTCGGCACCGTGACCTTGAA
>VFZW01000362.1 GCA_016871055.1 Acidobacteriota bacterium | reverse complement strand
TGTAGTACCCAACGTGGGTAATACACCCTTGCCGCTCTAACCCTCGGAAAATCTTTGGCTTAGAGGTCTGCTTGGCCGCTTCGCAGTAAACTCTCGCTAGGAGGCGCGCTTGGGGGACCCGCGTTTTCGCCGGACGGCAAGCAGATCGCCTTCTCGTGGCACAAAGAAGACCGCCTAGGAAAAGGGGAGATTCACGTGAAACTCATCGGCGCCGCGGAGACGCTACAACTGACAAGCGGCAACGCGCTCGACGAGTTTCCCCAGTGGGCGCCGGACGGCAAGTCGATCTATTTCACGCGCGTGCACGGCACGGACGTGGGAATCTGGCAGGTCCCTGCATTGGGGGGCGCGGCGAAGAGGATCGCGTTTCTCGGCCCCACCCCGTACTACGGGTTTAAGTATCGGCGTCCTTTCGATGCGCTGCGTTCGGGCGGATTCCTCGCTTCGTACAGGGAAGCCGGACAGGGATGGGTCATCGTTCGCATCTCAGAGAACGGCGAGAAAGAGGAACCGCTCACCGCTCCGCCGAAAGGCGGTTCCGATCACAATCCGACTGTGTCGCCCGACGGCCAGTCGTTCGTTTTCGTGCGATCGGTGGGTGGCGAACCGAAAGAACTGCGTGTGCAGTCCCTGGCCGGAGGGCAATCGGCGGCGATCTTGAAAGACACCTGGGTGCATTCGGCGACCTGGACGCCGGACGGCAAATCGGTGCTGTATTGTCCGAACAATGCGACCGGCCATGGTATTTGGCTTGTTCCGGCATCCGGCGGCGACCCGAGACTTGTGCACGGCGCCGGCGCCAAGGTGCAGGACATTATCCTATCGCAATCGGGGGAACTCGCCGCCTACACAGAGGAAAACCCACGAATCGATCTGTGGCGAGCGCCTCTGCGAGACTCTGGAACTCCCCGTCCGCTGATTGTCTCGGGACGCCTTCACGACAGCCCGCGCTTCTCACCGGACGGAAAGCGGCTCGCTTGTTATAGCAACCGGGCTGGGCGGTTTCAGGTGTGGATCGCGGACGCGAGTGGGGGAGGAGCGCATCCGTTAACGGATGGGCTTTATCCGAACTGGTCTCCGGATGGCCGGCGCCTGGCGTATCTGTTCAAAGGCGCTATCCGAACTATCGCAGCCGACGGCGGCGAAGCCGAAACCGTTTGGACCGCGGGCGGCAACTATTTCGCATCGCCAGCCTGGTCACTCGACGGCAACTGGATTTACTTCGAGTCGAACCTCGGCGGCGGGATCGACATTTGGAAGATCCCGGTGAAATCCGCCGGGGGCGCGCCGGTGCGAGTGACACAGTTGGGCGGGGGCCGCCCGCAAGTTTTCGACGGCTTCCTGTACTTTCGGAGACGTCACGCCGGCACGATGCGAATACCGCTAGACGGGGGCCAGGAAGAACGAATCGGACCTGACTCCGCCGCTTACACCGCCATGCCGAGCGGGCTTTATGTTATGACGGTGGAACGGCAACTGGTTCATATCGATTACCAGACGCGGGCGGTTCGTTCTATCCGGCAGTTGGATCGAGCAGCGGGCGGCAGCAGCATCGCGATATCGCCGGACGAGTCGAGCGTGGTTTATGCGTATCAAGCCGACGCGGGGCACGAGATCATGCTTGTGCGGGGCTTTGATTGGCGAGGGTGAGTGGGGCTGATCCGTGGAAAACGATTGACAGAGTTGCTAGTACGTTATACGATATTTCGTGAGACGTAATAGCGACCGACCCTAATCTGCTCATTCTCGCCAGCCTCGCCGGAGGCGACAAACATGGTTACGCCATGATGGAAGACATTGCCGCGTTTGCGGGTGTCACGATGGGGCCGGGCACTCTGTATGGCGCGATCACGAGGCTCGAAGAACAGGGCTGGATCCGGCCTGTGCGGAGCGAGGACCGGCGACGACCTTACACGCTAACGGCGGCGGGGCGGCGTCATTTGAACGAGCAGCTCAGCGCGTTGGGCCAGTTCGTGTCGACGGGGCGGGAAAGGCTGGGGCAGTCGTGACGCGGCGGCTGATGACGTTGGCGGGGCGGCTTTATCCGCGCGCGTGGCGCGAACGCTATGGCGAGGAGTTCGCCGCGTTGATGGCGGATCTACCCTCACAAGACTGGCGGACGGTTTGGGACATCTTGAAGGGAGGCGTTGCGATGCAGGTGAAATTCCACGGAGCGGGCGTGGCTCGAGCGGCAATGATGCTTGGAGCTGTTGGCGGATTGGCGGCGGGCGTGGGATCGTTCGCGATTCCGAATGCGTATGTTTCGACCGCGCTGATAGCGAGCAGTAGTCTGACTCCCGGCTCATCGGCGAATGAACTGCTTCGATCGCTAGCCGTTCCGCGGGCGGAATCGATCATCGAAAAGCACAAGCTGTATCCTGGCGTCGATTCGGGGGCGGCTTGGATGACGATGATGAAGGATGTCAGAGTTTCGATCCCCAAAGGTGGCTCGAAAGAAGGCGCAGCGTTTCTGGTGTCCTTTCAACACCGCGATGGCGCGGTGGCGCGCAGCGTCGTGACGGAATTGACGGAGGCGATCATGGAAAACCAGGGCCCATGGAAGGTGTTTGATTCGCCTTCGCTGCCGGTGAATCCGGTCTTTCCAAACCGACTAGTGGTCGCGTTTCTGGGAGTACTTGCCGGCGCGGTGTTGGGTGGAGTTGGAGCAGTGTTTCGATCTGTCTTTGCTCGAGCTACTTAGTCGCCCGGGCGGTTTCATCCACCTGCGAAGGCGGCGGAGTTGCCTAGCCCGCAAATTCGGCTCGCAGGCGGTCGGTGTCCTGGCCGAGTTTGGGCACGGCGTCGCGGCGCGGTTCGACGCCCGTCAGATGCATTGGGTTGCCCATGACGCGGAGGCCGTCTTCGATGGTCCAATCGCCGGTGACGAGTTCGCCGACGCGGCGGACGGCGGCGCAGGGGACACTTGCCGCGCGCATCAGAGTTTCCCATTCGCGCGCGGGTTTGGCGGCGATTACCGGCTCGATCATCCCGATGAGTAGTTCCCGATTTTCGTTGCGCGCGCCGTTGCCGGTGAAGCGCGGATCGGCGAGCCACTCCTCGCGTTCGAGCACGTGGCAGAAGCGCTCCCAGATGCGCGTGTTGGTGACGCCGATGGCAACGCCGCCGTCGGACGCTTGAAAAACCTGATAGGGCACGATGTTGGCGTGGGCGGTTCCCTTCGGTTCAGGATCGCTGCCGGCCATCAATACTTCGGAAACGAGGGGCGACATGCCGGCGTAGAGCGCTTCCATCAACGACACGTCGATGTAGCCGCCGGTGCCGGTTTCGCGGCGGCGGTAGAGCGCGGTCAGAATTCCGTTTTGCAGGTACAATGCCGCGAGGACGTCGGCGACGGGGAACGACACGCGACCGCCGCTGGTGTGCATCAGGCCGCACGCCGCTTGCACGATGAGATCGTAGCCGGGACGGTGGGCGTCTTCGCCCGTTTGGCCGAAGCCGGAGACGGAGGCGTAGATCAGCTCGGGCCGTTTGGCGCACCACTCTTCATGGCCGAGGCCGAGGCGCGCGGCGACGCCGGGGCGGAAGTTCTCGACGATTATATCGGCGCGGGCGGCGATGCGTTGCGCGAGGGCGAGATCGGCGGGGTTCTTGAGATCGAGGGCGGCGCTTTCCTTGTTGCGGTTGAGGCCGAGGAAGTACGTGGCATCGCCATCGACGAAGGGAGGGCCCCAGCGGCGGGTTTCGTCGCCACCTGGCTCTTCGACCTTTATGACGCGCGCGCCGAGATCGGCCAGATGCATTGTGCACATTGGCCCGGCGACGGCGCGGGTGAGGTCGAGGACCAGAAGTCCGTCGAGAGGGCGGCTCATTGGGCGCCTTCGGTCGAGAAGAACTCAACGGGGGCGAGAAAACCGAGGCTTAGCAATTGCGAAAGCGCATCGAGAATGGCCCGCTGAATGGACCGCGCGTCTTCGCCGCCGGCTTGCGACGCGAAAGAGGATACAAACTCGTCGACGGTGATCGATCCGTCAAGTCTCGACGCGGCCAGCCCGAGTACATTCGCCACCTGCGCCTCGTGGTCGAGTCCGCCGGTCAGACGGAGCGAGGAGCTTTCCGGAAGCCATCTCGTTTCGTTGGGAAAGAACTGCACGCCGAGCCTCGAGTCGGGGGCGAGTTTGAGCCGTGCTGCGAGCAATGCGGGCTCGCCGGCGCGGAGGAGGTCTTCGTTGGCAAACAGCCGCAATATATGGTGGCCGTAGTATTGCTGCACGTTGGGCATGTCAATCATCCGAGTCCAGTTGGGTGGATCCGTATCGAACGGAGTTCGCTTTCGCAAGATGACCAGGAATCGCTGAAACGAGAGGAAACCGGATTCGTCGTAGTACCGAATCCAGCGCGCACGCTCGTCGCGGAAGCCGTCGGCGTCTCGCTCCGGGCTGGGCGGCATCCATGACTCCGCGTATTCGCGAGGGCCTTTTGGCGGGCTCGGGAAAAGCATCGCATCGCATCCATTCGCGGCGAGCCATTCGACCAAACGCTCCGGTGAAGATTGACGCGCGGTGGCCACGACATCGCAGAGCAGATTCGCGAAGCCTCCCTCGCAAAGATGGGCCGCCATGCCCCGGACGATGTGTTCGGAGAAAAGATCGCCGCCCATGCCGGCGCTCAAGAACATCGACGCGTTCGCGGGATTCACGACAAACGGCGGGTTGCAGACGATCAAGTCGAACGTTTCGTCCGCAACGCCGGAAAATCGATCCGTGAAACGGACGCCGACGTGTTGGAGCCCATTCCAGGCGACGCCGAATCGGGCCAGGTTGAGGGCGCGCTCGTTGTAGTCCGCCGCGACGGCCTCGTCCGAATACAGAGCCGCACTGAAGGCCGCCGCGCCGCTTCCACTGCATAAATCGAGGACCCGTTTTCGCCGCCGTTTGGGAACCGATCCGATCAGCTTCTGCGTAGTGCCGCCGGGTCCCATCACGAAGTGCCGCATGCCCTGTTCGGTGTCTGGATGCGGGTGGTCGAAAAAGACCGTGGCGTCCCCCGCCGGGACGAAGCAAACCGCGCCGGCGGCCAACGATCCACGGCGCAGGAGTAATCCGAGCCGAAAGCAGGTGTCGACCAGTTCGTTGCCGAGGCGCTCGCGCAATGTGGATTCCGGCGTTGGGGCATCGAAAGCGAAACAGCGCGCCAAGCAAGCCGCCGCGGAGTCCGGCTGCGTTTCGCCATCGGCGATCCGCATGTCTTCTACGAAACCCATCGACGCCATTTGTTCCGCGACGCGGCGGATCAATGCAGGATCCGAAACATCGAGCGGAGCCGCGGCGGACGGAACAAAATTGCTCATCGCCCGCCTATCTTAGCAAGCGGGAGTTATAATACGGCAGCGGCGTTATATAGCCGCAAGGAAACCAATGCCATCACCCTCCTACGCCGGTGTCGTACTGGATGTTGAACCAGCCAAGAAAGGTCCGAGCGCAAAGCTTGAACCGGACACACCGTTTCACATACTGATCCTTGGCGATTTTTCAGGGCGCGCCAGCCGTGGCGTTGTCGAACCGATTTTTGGGCGGCGTCCCATGATGGTCGATCGCGATGAGATCGAGAATCTGCCCGCGATGCTAAAGACCGAGATCCGCGTTCCGTTGGCGGGAGATCATGGCGCGGAGGTGCGCATCCCTGTGGCGACGCTGGACGATCTGCATCCGGATTCCCTGTACGAATCGTGCGCGCTGTTTCCGGCGATGAAGGCGATGCGGCGACGGCTTGAGAATCCCGCGTCGTTGAAGGCGGCGACCGATGAGATTCTGGGCGGGTTGGTGCGGGAAGCGCCGAAGGAGGCGCGCGCGACTAGCGATATCATCACCGGTTCGATACTCGATCAGATCGCGGAAGGAGCGGACGATCCGGCGCCGGCGAAGGGCGCGCGGCCGCGCGATCCGCTGCTGGCCTATGTGCAGGATTTGGTTGCGCCGCACCTTGTGCCGGGGCAGGATCCGAAGCAGAAAGAATTACTGGCGCAGCTTGACGCCGAGACGGGCGCGCAGATGCGGGCGTTGCTCCATCAGCCGGTGTTTCAGGGCGTGGAGGCGTCGTGGCGTGCGCTCGATTATCTGGTAAGGAATGTCGAGACGGACACGCAGTTGAAGATCTACGTGTTGGATGTTTCGAAGTCGGAGTTGCTGGCGGATTTGGCCGCGGCGCCGGACTTGAAGCAAACAGGGCTTTATCAGATATTGGCGAAGACGCCGCCGCAAGGCGAGCCGTGGTCGTTGATCGGCTGCGATTGTGCGTTTCGGCCGTGGGTGGACGATATCGAACTGCTGGCGCGGATTTCGATGGTCGTCGATATGGCGGGAGCGCCGATTATCGCGGGGGCCGATGCGTCGATTCTGGGAGTGAAAAATCCCGCGAACCTGGCCGATAACGATGCGTGGGAGATCGATAATCCCCTTTGGAATGAGATCCGGCAGTTTCCCGAGGCGCGGCGAGTCGGGCTTGCGATGCCGCGGTTCTTGATTCGGTCGCCCTATGGAAAGAATTCGAGTCCGCTGGAGCGATTCCAATTTGAGGAGATGCCGGAGGGATCGACGCACGCACACTACTTGTGGGCGAACTCGATGTACGTGTGCGTGATGCTGATTGCGCAGGCGTTTTCACACTCGAAGTGGGATCTGCGGCCGGGACAGTTGCAGAGCGTGCGGAGCCTGCCGACGCATACGTGGATGGAGTACGGCAATCCGGAATTGAAGCCGTGCGCGGAGGTGCTGTTTACGCTGAACGCGGCGGAGACGATGATCGGGCAGGGGCTGATGCCGGTGTTGTCGATGAAGGGAACCGATGAGATTCGCGTCGGGATGTTTCAGTCGATCGCGAAGCCGTCGAGCCCGCTGGAAGGCCGGTGGCGTTGATCGATTTGTATGATCGCGAGTTGCTAGTCTCCTGTCTTGGATAATTCGTTACAACGGCGCACCTTGTCGAGGATAACGTCTGCGGAGGCCTTCCATGTGAAGGAGGTCGGGGCTCCGTTCCAACCGGCCAGCCAGTGGTAGATGGCGGTTT
>VFZW01000361.1 GCA_016871055.1 Acidobacteriota bacterium | reverse complement strand
GCTTCCCGGTTTGAAGCCCGATACGATTGTCGAAATCGACAACAAGTCGCTCACGCACCGGCCCGATCTCTGGGGCCATTACGGCATGGCGCGCGAGGTCGCTGCGATCTCGAAGCGGCCGCTCAAAGACCCTGTTGATCTTTCGCTGCTACCCGCGCCCGGCGGTGATCTCAAGATCGACATCCGCGACTTCGGATTGTGCCCGCGCTATTCCGCGCTGCTGTTTGAGAACGTCACCGTGCAGCCCTCGCCGCTGTGGTTGCAGTATCGCCTGCAAGCTATCGGTCTGAACCCGATCAACAACATCGTCGACGTGACGAACTGGGTGATGGCCGAACTGGCACAGCCGATGCACGCCTTCGACCTCGACAAAATTCAGGGCGATACGATCATCGTTCGCACCGCGACAGATGGCGAGCCGTGCCCCACGCTCAACGGCAACACCTACACGCTCGATGCGTCGAACCTTGTCATCGCCGACGCTGGCGGCGCCATCGCGATCGCCGGTGTTATCGGTGGCGGTCCAAGCGCGATCTCGGGAACCACAACGCGCCTGTTGCTCGAAAGCGCCAACTTTCATGCGGCCTCGGTGCGCAAGAGTTCGTCGAAGTTGAAGCTCCGCACCGATGCGTCGATGCGATTCGAAAAATCTCAGGACGCTGCCAACACCGTACGTGGCCTGGCCCGCGCGATCGCGCTGTTGCAAATCGTCAGCCCCGGCATCCGGCTTGTCGGAGGCCTCGCCGACTCCTGGAAACACTCCGCCGCGCCCGCCCCGATCACGTTTACCCATGACTGGATGCGCCGCAAGCTCGGCCGTGAAATCAGCGAGGAGGAGGTCGACGAAATTCTCTCCGGCCTCTCGTTCGGCGTCACGCGCAAAGACGGCGTGTTCACCGTTACCGTCCCGAGTTGGCGCGCAACAAAGGACATTTCGCTCAAGGACGATCTCGTCGAAGAGGTCGGCCGCATCATCGGTTACGATTCGATCGCCCCGGTCACGCCCAGCGTGCCCACGCGTGTGGCGCCGCAAGCACCCGAACGCCTCTACAACCGCCGCCTACGCGCCGATCTCGCCGCCAACGGGTATACCGAGGTCTACAACTACTCGTTCATCAACGAAGAGCAAGCGCGGCGTTTCGCGCTCCCGATCGACGACCATCTCCGCGTGCTCAACCCCATCGCGGCGGGTCAGGAGTTGATGCGCTCCAGCCTCCTGCCAAGCGTTCTCAAGAACATCGAGCACAACCGTCTCAACTTCGACGAGTTCCGATTCTTCGAAATTGGCCGCGAGATTCACAAGCGGACGAATTCATTGCCTGAAGAGATCCCGCACTGCGCCATCGTGTTTTACACCAAGGACGGCGACGGCCGCGCCGGACTCGATGAACTCAAGCGCATCGCCGGCATGGAAGTTCGTCCGGCCGAGCCGCATGTCTACGAACATCCGCATCGTGCCGCCGATTTGTACTATCAGGGCGAGTGCGTCGGACGCCTCTTCGAATTTCATCCGTCGATGGTTGAAACCGGCCGCGCGCAAGTGGCCTATTTCAACCTCGCCAAGACCTTCGCCTTGCAGCCTGCCCTGCGCAAATACACACCGCTGCGGCGCTTCCCGGTCTCGGATTTCGACATCACAATTCCAGTCGCGCCGCGCGCGATATCCTCCCAAGTTCTGGGCCGGGTCGATGTGAGCCAAGTGCCCAACCTGATCGACGCCTCGTATCTGTACGAATACTCCGACGTGGCCAAAGGCGTGAAGACCATGACCTTCCGCTTCACGGCCGGCGCGAATGACCGCACTCTTACGAGCGAAGAAATTCACGCCGTCCAGGAAGCCGTCCGCGGCGCTCTTACACAAACCCCAGATTCTGCTGGCCGAAGTTGACGAGATTCGGAAATACAGCCGCGTTCTGTGCCGCCGTCAGCCCGAACCAACTGCCGAGCGTCGCGCCAAACTGATCGGTCGACGTCGTCGGAATCCACACACCGCGATTCCCCGAATCGTCCGGCCCGCTCAGCGCCATCGTTGGAAACGCGCCGTAAATCCGCCCACCCTGTACCGCGCCGCCCATCACCACGTGATGATTTCCCCAGCCGTGATCGGAGCCAGAGCCGCTCGGTTGCAGTGAACGTCCGAATTCCGACAGCGAGAACGACGTCACCTTGTCGGCGATCGCCATCTCGGTCGTCGCCTGATAAAACGCACCCATCGCCGCGCCGAGTTGCTTCATCAGATCCCAGTGCTGCCAACCCTGTGCTCCATGCGTGTCGAAACCGCCCAGCGCGCAGAAAAACACCTGGCGTTTCATGCCCGTTGCATTGCGCAACCGGATGATATTCGCCACCTGTTGCATCTGCTGACCGATCTGCGTGCCCGGAAACACCGTCGTCAACGCGGGCGTCCCAGAGCTGTCCTTCAACATCGCGTTCAATGCCATCGCATCTTGCCGCACCTTGTTCCCGGCCTGTGCCAGGGCCATGCCGCTATCGAATGTGAGCAACTGCTGTAGCGCCGTTTTGCGCGCCGCGGCCGCGGTCGCCGGCCAAACGTTCATGCCGTACAAATCGAGGTCGAAGCCAGGATAGAGCGACGCCGACTGCACCACGCCGCCCGTCGTAAACAGCGCCGGACCGGCGATTGAAAAGCCCGCCGGAAACGACGCCGCTCCATTCATCGGCGCGGCTTGATCGGCGATGCGTCCCGCCCAGCCCGTTCCGCCGCCGGTGGAAGGCACGCCGCTCTGCATCTGCCCGATCTGATCGGAGTGTGAAAAAAGATTCGTCGGCACCGGCACTGCGTTCGCCAGATACTGCGCGCGGGTCGTCGGCTTCACCAGCATTCCGACATTCGCAACGACGGCCAGCTTGTTCTGCGCCCACAACGGATGCGCGCCGGACAATCCGTCGCTGAGCGCGTACGGCAATCCCGAAGCGGAATCGGTCACTGGTAACAATTTCGCCGACGTATCCGGCAGCGCCAGCCCAAGCCGGATCGCCTTGTATGCGTTGTACGCCGCCTGCTGTTGCGGCACGATGACATTGTTGCCATCGTTGCCGCCGAGCAGAAAGACGCACACCAGCGCCTTGTAGTCGGTCGCGCCCTGCGCATACGCATTCATCGCGCCGATCTTGGCCAGCGCTTCCCCGGCCAGCGCCCTGCGGAAAAAGTCTCTTCGTGTTTTGTTGTTGTTCATTTTGGGATTCCTTTCCTAGTGCTGCACGGCATATTGGCCGGATAAGATCGTCAGGTACACAGCGGTCTGTACCTTCTGGTTGTTGTCGTAGGAAGCATTGACAGCTGTGGTGATCGATTGACGTACGTTGGCCGGCATTCGTCCATGCAGGAACGTCTCATCGACTTTGTCCATCAACTGCGTCGTGTTGCCCGCCACGGCGCTGAGCGGATTTAAGTCGATCGTGATCTCGCCCGCGCTGTTGCCCAGGATCTGGTAGAAGAAGTTGGCGCGCAACGTGGCGTCGGTTGCGGTATAGATCTGGAACTCCGGCCCGAATAGTGGACTCTTCGGTACGCGATAGAGCGGTGAGAGCCAGCTAAACACCGAAGGCGGATTGAGAACCGATTGCCCCATGTTGTCAAAGATGTAGGCAAACGAATTGGAAGCCGCCACTCCGCCGTTCAAGTTCCGCACTAACGTTGTGAAGTGCAAGATCGGCTCGCGCAACCGCCCGTCATTGACACCGGCCGCATCCTGCCGCGCTTCAGGATCGAGTAGAATCGCCTTCACCACCGCCTTCAAATCGCCGCGTACATTTGCGCCGTTGTTGATGAACACATTTGCGATGCGATTCACAAACGCGGGCGATGGATTGCTTTTCACCATGCCGCGAATCAGCCGGAGCGAGATAAACGCCGGCGTGTTCGGATGATTGAACACGCAGTCGATTGTCATGTCCATGTCTTGTTGCGGTGTCTGATTTGCGGGCAGATTGCAGCCGAGGAACGACTTCGCCGTCATATCGTGCAGTAGCGGCCGCGGCTGCAAATCGCCGCCCGTGAAGTTCTCCCAGTTCAGGCCCGTCGCGTTCGCGCCAGGGTAGGTCCATCCGGTCAGCGCCAGTGAAATCTGCTGCACCATCTGTTGGTTGTAAGTGGGGATCGGTTGATTGGCGCCGTCGAGTTTCTGCGTGCCGTCGTTGTTCAATTCCCACAGGCCGATCGAGAATAGCTGCATCAACTCGCGCCCGTAATTCTCATTCGCGCCCGAACCGTTCACCGGTTTTACTGAGTTCGTCAGATCGAGCTACTTGCCCATCGACGGACTCACCGAGACCTCTTTCAGAATCTGCTTGTAGTTGCCGAACGCGTTCTTCTGCATGATCCGCATCCACGGCAGAATTTCGTTCGGATAGATGTTCTTGTTCAGCGAGACCACAACGATCTGGCTCAGCGCGTAGGTCAGCCGTTGCCGCAATTGATCGGGCGCGTGAGTATAGTTGTAGAGCGCCCATCGCCGCAGGGCTCCCGTATCGGCGGCGTCGGGAATCGGCGTCTCCGAAAGCGCGAGTTGTTCGTCGATCCACGGCGCAACGCCCATCTGCTGCACCTTCGCGATATCGGAAGGCCGCGGTCCGAACGTCGCTTGCTCAAGCAGCCGCGCCGCCGTAATGCGGCTCACCAGAGGCGCGGGCCCGGTCACCGTCACAGTTGCCGTCGCCGACTTCGCCGGGTCGAGCGTCGAGGTCGCCGTCACACTCACCGTCGACGCAATCGCCGGCGCGGTAAACAATCCGCCAGCGGTAATCGTTCCTCCCGAAGCCTGCCATGTGGCCGGGCCGCTGGCTGTGAACGTTTGGGTCCCGCCGGAAGCGACGCTCACGGTCGCCGATGCCGTCTTGGTTGGATCCGCCGTCGATTTCGCGGTCACAGTCACGGTCTGTGGAGTCGGCGGCGCTGTAAACACGCCGCCCGCCGTAATCGTTCCCGCCGATGCCTGCCAGGTGGCCGCGGCGCTCGCGGTGAATGTCTGCGTTGCCCCTGTGACGAGCGTTGCGCTCGTCGGCGAAATCGTAAACGGCGCAGCTTGCACTGTCACAGTCGCCGTGGCGGACTTAGTCGCATCCATCGTCGACGTCGCCGTCACCGTTACAGTTTGCGGCGTCGCCGGTGCGGTAAACACGCCGCCAGATGTGATCATGCCGGCTGATGCTTGCCACGTGACCGGTGTGTTGGCTGCGAACGCCTGCGTCGCGCCGGCCACGAGCGTTGCCGTCGGAGGCGACACCGTAACCGTAATCGACGGCGCGCCCGCGACGGTGACTGTTAACGGCTGCGAAGCCACCGCGCCAGGCGCCGGCAGCGTAACCGTGAGGAATGCCGTGCCGGCGACGGCCGTGCCCGCGATTTGCAGCGAAGTCGACGACAAGTATGTCGTCGTCAGCGTAATGCCATTCAATTTCGCAATCGCATCCGGTGCAAAGTTCGACCCATTCACCTTCACATTAAAAGTGCCGGCAGTGATTGCCGGCGACACGCTCCACACCCACGGCTTCTTGCGCGTAATTGTGATCGTCGCTTCGCCGAACTTTTCAGGAAACGCCGTACTGGTCGCGCGCAGCGCCACCACATTCGACATCGGCGCGGTAACAGGCGCCGTATAGAGACCGGTCTGCGATACGGTCCCGATGGTCGAATTCCCTCCGGTAATTCCATTGACCGACCACACGACGGTGTTCGGCGATAACGGCACATACGCGCTGAATTGCTGCGTTGTGCCGATCTCCACGCTGGCGGTCTTATGATAGACTTCGATCTGCCCGCAGGCCGATGCCGCGATGGCGAATGCTAGTAAAAACGATCGATGCACTTCGATTCTCCTTGTCACGCACTTTTCACAAGTGCGCGTTTCGGACCATAGTGCGGGACAATTTGTCCGATTGCGTCACCCTAAGGTTTTTCTGCGCCGCGCTAAGGCAACACCGTTTCGAAACACTGAGGCGAATACCGTGTGCCACGGTGCAAACAAGGTATAGGCATAGTACGCGGTGATAGCATGAGTACTGCATAAGTCATGACCGTCAATCAGATTTCCGCACTCGCCCTCGCTTCCGCGGCAGGCATTGTTTCCTGGTTCGCGCAGCCCGTCTTCAGCGCGCCGCAATCGCTCGAACCCGGATTCGAGCAATCGGTCAAACCGTTCCTCATACAGCATTGCGAAAAGTGCCACAACGCCGAGCAGCAGACCTCCGGTGTGCGTGTCGATAACCTCGACGCCACGCTTCCCGATCGCTCCATCCGTTTCTGGGAAGCCATCCGCCATCGTGTGAGCGAAGGCACGATGCCCCCGCGCGGTCTGCCCCAGCCAACCGCCGCTGAAAAACAGCCGGTCATTGATTGGATCGCGCGTGGCCTCGACACCGCACGCGTCCGCCCCGCGCCGAAAAACGGCCTCGTTCGCCGGTTGACCGTCGCCCAGTATCGCAACACGCTTCGCGAACTGCTCAAGCTCGAAGACGACCTCACCGAAATCCTCCCGCCCGATGCTGTTTCGAAAGACGGCTTCGTCAACAATCAGGAGACGTTGCAACTCTCGCCGCTGCTGATGGAGACCTACTTCGAGATCGCCGAAGAAGCGCTCAACCGCGCCGTCGTCGACACGAAATCCAAACCGGCCATACAGAACTTCCGCCTCGATTTCGGCGCGTCGATCAACCCGGCGCCGTTTCCCGAGCCGCTTGTCCTCGGCGCCAACAGCCTCTTGCTCAACAACAAAGACTTCATCGTCAGCGAGCCCGCTCCCGTCAAACCTTTCCCCTTCGAACACAAAAAGATGCGCACCAACTACCGCTTCATCGAAGGCTATCAAGGCAACGACACCGTGCGCGGTTGGCGCGAGTACTCGAGCATCTATCACTCCGTCTTCGCCTGCATGCGCGGCAGCCGAGGCTATCCCAAAGGCCTCGCCTACAGTACCGTGCCGGCCGGCCTTCTGTTGCGACCTGCCATTCCGAACGAAGAACAGTTCGACGCCGATGGTACCTACGGGCCGAAGGCGAACTCCAAGATTTCTCTGCGCGA
>VFZW01000360.1 GCA_016871055.1 Acidobacteriota bacterium | reverse complement strand
CTTCTGGGCGATCAGCTTTCGATGCCAGGAGAGCAGGGTCTCCGGGGTGACGACCGTGGCGATCTCCGCCAGCAACTTCCGTCCCAAACCTTTGGCCTTGGCGGCCAAGCGCCGGCGCTGACCGTCGTTCAAGCGAAGTCGCTTGCCCCCGAGTTGTTCCCGGAGCACTCGATTTTCCTCCCGCAAATATTCAATCGCGTTCAACTGGCGCTGGTTCATCCAGCCCGCCAGGGAGATCAGCAGAAAGCGGAACGGGTCCAGGCACTTTGACATCGGGTCATGACATTATCGACGACGCCAGGGATTATCTCCCTCTGTTTCAGATGGATCGAGTTTTCGGGCCATACGCGAGCAAGCGCTCGCCGTTATCGCGCTGCGGAGTAAGATCGGTTCCCCCAGCAATCAATGTGGCGCTCGGGTGGAGCGAGAGATATGTCGCCGCTTCCGCGAGCGTTGTGGGGATGAAGACCGCCGGAAAGAGCACCGATTCGACGGGCGGCGCGGGAAGTTCGGGAAACAGCGGGCGATCGGCGCGTTGCGACGCTTCGAGTATCGAAAGATACCCGGTGCAACGGCAAAGATTCCCGGTGATATCGGGCTCGGGCGCCGAAAGCGCCATCACCAATCCAGGCGTGCAGAAGCCGCACTGAACGGCGTGAGCGCTGGCGAGAGCGTTCGGTATTTGGCCGGCCACGCCTTCGACGGTGACCACGTGAGCCCCATCGCACTGAAACAAGTGAGTAATGCAGGCGTTGACCGCCCGATATCGGAACCGCCCGTTCTCCGGCGTCCCGAGCAAGACGGTGCACGACCCGCAGCCTCCCTCATTGCAGGCGATTTTTGTGCCTGTCAGGCCAAGACTCTGGCGGAGGAACGCAGCGAGCGAATCCCGGGCGCAAAGGCCAGCTGCGGTGCGCTGAATTCCGTTCACCGAAAGGCCAATCTGATCGCGCGCGGGCATGAAGCAGTCTGAGCCAGTATACCGTCACGACTCCGCCGCGCTACTGATATAATTCCTTCACTCCAATGCGGACGCTGTTCACCTTCGTGTGCGCCTCGGCCCTACTGGCCCAGACGGGCGAGAGCATTTACCTGACCCAGTGCTCCATTTGCCATGGCCAGCGCGGCGAAGGCGGCCGTGGCGCCATTCTCGCCAAACCCAAACTCCTCCACGCTCCCGATGACAGGGCTCTTCAGCGGGTCATCCGTCGAGGCATCTCGGGCACCGGCATGCCGGGGACGGGGCTGGCCGATTCCGAGATCGAGCTCGTCGCCGCCTACGTCCGCTCGCTCGGGCGCGTGCGGCAGGCGCCCCTGCCTGGAAATCCCGAACGTGGCCGCGCGATTTACAACGGACGGGCCGGTTGCGCCGCCTGTCACATGATCGACGCACGCGGCGGCTCGCACGGCCCCGAGCTAACCACCGTCGGCGCCATCCGCGGCGGCGATTACTTGCGCGAATCTCTCGTCAACCCGGAAGCCGACATCACGCGCGGTTACGTTTTCGTCCGCGCCGTGACGCGGGATAAGCGCGTCGTCACCGGCACTCGCGTTAACGCCGACACGTTCACCATCCAACTGCGCGATCCCGCCGGCGTAGTCCATTCATTCATCAAGTCCGAACTGGCCGAACTGAACATCGATTTGCGCAAATCGACAATGCCGTCCTATCGGGGGAAACTCTCCGCCGAAGAATTGGACGACCTTGTCGCGTGGCTGGCTACTTTGCAGGGGGCTCAATGAAGTTCGCGTTTTGGTTACTCGTGCCGGCCGCGCTGGCGCAGAATGTTCCTTATCAACGGATATTGAACGCGGCGGCCGAACCGGATAACTGGCTGACTTACTCCGGTAACTACCAGGCGCACCATTATTCGGCGCTCGATCAGATCAACACGGCCAACGTCAACAAGCTCAAGGTCTCCTGGATGTACCAGATCCGTGGGCGTCAGCACTTCGAGGCCACGCCGCTCGTATTCGACGGCATGATGTTTCTTACCGATCCGCCCAGCGACGTCACAGCGCTCGACCTCCGCACCGGCCGGCCCATTTGGCAATACCGCCGTCCGATTCCAGACGGCGTGCCGGTCTGCTGCGGCCAGGTCAATCGCGGCGTGGCCGCGCTCGATGATCAAATCTTCGTGGGCACGATCGATTCCCACCTTGTCGCTCTCGACGCCAAGACCGGCCGTGTGCGATGGGATGTCGAAGTGGCCGATTACAAGCTCGCCTACACCATCACGGTCGCGCCGCTGGCGATCAAGGATATGGTGATCATCGGCATCGCGGGCGCCGAGTACGGCGTGCGCGGCTTCCTCGACGCCTACGACGCAAAAACTGGCAAACGCCGCTGGCGCTTTTGGACAACACCCGGCCCCGGCGAGCCGGGCAACGAAACTTGGTCCGGCGACAGTTGGAAATACGGCGGCGCTACGACCTGGGTCACCGGGTCCTTCGACCCCACTCTCAACTTGATTTATTGGGGCACTGGCAATCCCGGCCCGGACTACGATGGCACAAAACGTCTCGGCGACAACCTTTACTCCGATAGCGTAATCGCGCTCGACGCCGATACCGGCAAGCTGAAATGGCACTTTCAGTTCATTCCGCACGACGTCAACGACATCGACTCGAACCAGGTTCCGGTCTTGCTGGACGCCAGTTGGAAAGGCGTGTCGCGGAAGTTAATGTTGTTCGGAAATCGCAACGCGTTCTACTACGTTCTCGACCGAGCGACCGGCGAATTCCTCATGGCAAAGCAGTTCACGCGGCAGACCTGGGCGAAGAGTATCGACGCCAAGGGCCGCCCGGTTCCCAACCCCGAAGCCGAACCGAACGAGAAGGGCGCGCTCGTCTATCCGGACGACGATGGCTCGGCCAACTGGTTTAATCCCTCCTACAGTCCGCGCACAAAACTCTTCTATCAGAACGTTCGCGAAAAGGGTGCGTTTTACTTCAAGACCGCGACGAGCTACGAACCCGGCAAACTCTACCTCGGCGCAACCAAGCGCGATCTGACCACCGAAGAGCCCTACGGAACTTTGCGCGCCTGGAACGCGCTCAGCGGCGAGCAGGCCTGGTCCTTCCGCGTCGAATCGCCGCCCTGGTGCGGCGTACTCGCAACCGCCGGCGATCTCGTATTCTCGGGGACCATGGAGGGCGATTTCTTCGCCCTGCACGCTGTTACCGGCAAGCTTCTCTGGCGCATCCAGACCGGTGGAGAGATCTGGTCCAACCCGATGAGTTACCGCACCGGCGGCAAGCAATACATCGTGATCGCAGCCGGGTCATCGCTCATCTCGTTTGCGTTGGAGTGAGCGGGCGGTCGTGCGACACCCGCCCAGCGTGAACTGCCGGTTCGATACCGCCGATCACGATGCCGGCCGCTGAACCACTCTCCAACTCGAACAAAACGAGGCATGGCTGATAGCTGGTTTTACACCAGAGCCGATCAGAGTAGAATTAGTTAGGTTAAGGAGCCCCGAATGATACGACTCGTTATGCTCACGATTGTCCTCTCCACGGCCGCGTGGGGACAGATCCTTTATGGATCCTTGGTCGGCAACGTCAAGGATTCGTCGGGCAGCGTCGTTCCGGCCGCCAAGGTCGGCCTGACGAACAAGCAGACGGCCCAGGTTCGGGAGGCGGTCTCCGACGAGAACGGCGCCTACTCATTCCCGACGTTGCAGCCCGGCACGTACGAAGTCAGTGTCACGAAAGAAGGGTTTAAGACGCAGCGCGAGCAGGGCATCAACGTCGTCATCAACAACGTCTCGCGAGCCGATGTCACGCTCCAGGTGGGCGCGGTCTCGGAGTCGATCACCATCGAGGCCGCGACGGCGGTCCTGCAGACCGACCGGTCCGAAGTGCGCGCCGAGGTGACGAGCCGCGAGTTGCAGAACCTGCCGGTGCCGGCGGGGCGCAACTATCAGGGCCTGTTCGTCACGATTCCGGGATTCTCGCCGCCGCGTAACGCGCACTCGGTGCCGGCAAACCCCAGCCGCGCATTGCAGTTCAACGTGAATGGCACAAGTTCGAGCTCGAACAACACGCGCATCGACGGCGCATCGAGCACCAACGTCTGGCTACCGCACATCGTCGCCTACGTGCCCGCGCTCGAGTCGATTGAAACCGTGAACGTGGTCACCAATTCGTTCGACGCCGAACAGGGACTGGCGGGCGGCGCGGCGATCAACGTGCAGATCAAGAGCGGCGGCAACGACATCCACGGCTCCGGGTTTGAATACTATAATGGCAACGCGACGAAGGCGAAGCCGTTCTTCCTGCCCGCCGGGCAACGGAAACCCAAGCTCGTATACAACCAGTACGGCGGTACGATCGGCGGCCCAATCGTGCGAAACAAGCTTTTCTACTTCGGCAGCTTCGAGGCGACCCGCGACCACCAGTTTGCGTCCTCGCTGGCTTCGATTCCGACGGCCGCGATGCGGCGCGGCGACATGAGTGGCGCGCCGGCGGCAAGGCCGGTCTTCGATCCGGCGACAGGCACGCTCGATGGGTTCGACCGGCAGCCGTTCCCGAACGGGACGATCCCAACCTCCCGATTCAGCCCGGCGTCAAGGCGTATCCTCGATTTGTGGCCCGCCACGCAGTTCGACGGCTCCCAAAACAACTACTTCGCGGCCGCGAACTACGCCTTCGACCGCAACACGCTCGACACGAAGATCAACTGGAATCCGGCGGCGAAGTTTACGATGTACGGCCGGTATAGCTGGCTGGACTATACGGTTCGCAATCCGCAGTTCTTCGGACCCGGACTGGGCGGTCCGCCGATCGCGGGCGGTCAACCGGGAGTTGCGACTGGGAACAGCTATTCGACCACCGTCGCCGCGACCTACGTCATTCGGCCGAACCTGATTGTCGACGCATATTTCGGCTGGACTCGAATGCAAGGCGACTCGCGGCAGCCGCGCCTGGAAGAAAAAGTCGGCCTGGAGTTCCTGCGGCTGCCCGGCACCAACGGACCGCGATTTTTCGAAGGCGGCTGGCCGCAGTTCTCCATTGGCGGATTCACGGCGATCGGGCATCCGAACAACTTCATGCCGTACATCAACAAGGATCCGCAGCGGCAGTACGTGGCGAATGCGAACTGGACGCAAGGGCGGCACCAAGTGCGCTTCGGGACGGATTTTTATCAACAGCACCTGAACCAGACGCAGCCGGAGTTCCCAGGCTCGCCGTGGGGCGCCAGCGGCGGTTTCGGCTTCGCAAACGGACAGACCAGTTTCCGGGCGCGCCCCGGACAGACTGCGCCGAACGCGAGCGAGTTCAACTCCTTTAGTTCCTTCCTGCTCGGTGCGACGAGCAATCTGGGGCGGCTGCTGATGGTCCCGAACGAATTCACGACCCGAACGAATCTGTATAGCGCCTATATCCGCGACCAGTGGCAGGTGAACAACAAACTGACCATGTCCTACGGCGCGCGCTGGGAGTACTTTCCATTTCCGACACGAGCCGACCGCGGCATGGAGGTCTACGATTTCGCGAATAACAAGATGCTCGTCTGCGGCGTTGGCGTCGTACCGCGCGACTGCGGAGTGAAGGAAAGCAAGGGACGGCTGGCGCCCCGTCTGGGTCTCGCCTATCGAATGAAAGACGATTTCGTGATTCGAGCCGGCTACGGCTTGACAAACGATCCGTTCAACCTGGGGCGGCCGCTGCGCACTAATCATCCGCTGCTGATCGCGCTGAACGTTACCGCTCCGGACGGCTTCCAGGCGGCGAGCCGGCTCGACGACGGGATTCCCTCCATCACGCCGCCGAACATCGGAAACGGTATTGTCGATATCGGGCCGTTCGTCGACGTGACCACCGTGATCCCCAGCAACTGGCGCCGCGGCTACATTCAGAGCTGGAATGTGTCGCTCCAGAAAAGGCTGACGGGCGGCTGGGTCGCGGAAACGGCCTATGTCGCCACACGAGCGGTGGGTCAGCTCGGCTACCTGAACCGGAACGCCGCGCCGGTCGGCGGCGGCAACGCGGGCCGGCCGCTGGCGCGGAGGTTCGGCCGATTTGGATTGACCCAGCAGGTAACTGGCCTGGGCACCTACAAGTACGATTCGCTGCAGTCGAAGTTGGAGCGCCGGTTCCAAAACGGCATGCAACTGTTGTTCGCCTACACGTACTCGAAAAACATGGGCATCGCGGGCAACATCAACTCCGACGGCGGTCCGCGCATCCATTTGCCGGAGTTTTTCCACCTGAATCGCGCGGTTACCGATCTGCACCTGCCCCACAACTTCCAGTTCAACGGATTCTACGAACTCCCGTTCGGCAAGGGCAAGAACCGCATGACCCGGGGCCTTGGCAACTGGCTGCTAGGCGGCTGGCAGGTAAACGCGCTGCTGAGCGCCATCAGCGGCCAGCCGTACAGCGTCACCGCACCCGGCACGGATTTGAACGCCCCTGGCAATGCACAACGGGCGGACCTTCTGAAGACGCAGGTGGCCAAACTCAGCGGCGCCGGGCCGGGCCAGAAGTGGCACGATCCTTCCGCATTTGGCCAAGTTCGGGAACCCCGGTTCGGAACGGCCGGTTGGAACATCCTGGCGACGCCGGGAACGATCAACCTCGACATGGGCCTGTTCCGGAAGTTCACGATTACCGAGCGCATCTCGTTGCAGTTCCGCGCCGAGGCGTTCAACGCCACGAATACGCCTCACTTCAACGGACCGAATGCCGACGTATCGAACACGCGGTTCATGGAGATAAGTTCGACCCGAGGCACCGGGCGAGAAGGCATCGACGAACGGATGTTCCGGTTCGGGATGCGCATCGGATTCTAGCCGGATAGCCGAGTTCCCCCTGTACCGGCCAAGGCTCTGGTGCAAGATCCAAGTAGAGACTGTTCCGGCCCGCGGCCGGCGTTTCGCCGCATCGCCATCCCTGTTTCTCCAGAAACTCGTACCGCCGAGGCGCGCGCGGTACCGCCCAAGTTTCCAGCTCGTCTCGAATTTCATCGCGATGCCCGGCGCCTCCACAACGCGCGCATCATCGATGCTCACGCCGGCTCGACGCATTGAGGCTACGCCGGCG
>VFZW01000359.1 GCA_016871055.1 Acidobacteriota bacterium | reverse complement strand
AATACATATACGAGTATTTACATGGGTATACAGAACAAGGCAAAAAAACGCGCAACCCACGCTGTCTGAGAACCTTGCGGTGAAAACTACTGCTTATCGGCGGGGGAACTTCGGTTTAGAGGCTCTCGCCGCGCGTTTGGCGTCCTTCGCGCTCATCCTGATTCCGTTTTTTCTCGGCTTGTTGATCTCATCGCGATTCTCCCCCAGGGTCGCTTAGCCACAAGTTCCCCTTGCATTTCGAAGCATTCCGATTTCTAATTGACCAATGGCCTTTGCAACCCAGTGTTCGCGATGTGGCGCCCAGAATCAGTCCGGTGCTTTCTGTGCCGTGTGCGGAGCGCCGCTCGCCGCCGCGCCTCAACAGCCGCAGCCGCCACAGCAGTGGCCTCCGCAGCAACCGCCACAGCAGCAATACCCCGGCGTGGGGCAACAGCCTCCGCAGCAGCCCTACTACAACGCCGACGCCGCTGCCGCCGCACAAAGTTCGAAGGCCATCATCGCGCTCGTGCTCGGCGTCCTCGGCTTCATTATGTGCGGGCCATTCACGACAGTTCCAGGGATCTTTCTTGCCAAGGCCGACCTCGACGCCATGAAGCGAGGTCAGCTTCCGCCCACCAACCTGCAACTGGCGCAAATCGCCTATTGGATGAACATCGCAATCAGCGTGCTCTGGCTGCTCGCCATCTGCGCGTTCTTTGCGTTCTTCGGCGGCTTGGCGACGTTGGGTGGACTCGGCTCGCTGGCAAGGTAGCGCGATGCGCACCGCGCGGGTCGTCTACCTCGCGTTCGGCTTGGCATCGCTGACCGTTCTCAGCGTCGCCACCGGCCTCACGCCATCGGCTGCGCGTCTCGGCACACACACGCAACTCGGCCTGCCGGCATGCGGATTTCTGTCCCGAACTGGGTGGCCCTGTCCAAGCTGCGGGTTAACAACGTCGTTCGCCCTCGCCATCCGCGGCCGCTTCGCCGACGCGGCGTTTGTGCAGCCATTCGGTTTTCTGCTGTTCTGCGCGTTGCTCGCGGCCATTCCGTTTTTTCTCTACCGCGCCGCGCGGCCGGTCGTGTTGACGAGGGTGTTTGATGTCGACCGCACGTTCACCATTTGCAAGGGCGTTCTCATACTCTACCTAACCGTCTGGGCTGTACAACTCCTGCGCCTCTGATCGACCTGTTTCGCAGCGATTGTCCTCGCGCCAGGGCGACTTTAAAGGGAGTAGAATTTGTACGAGACGCCACATGACTGGGCAGACTATCTCTCATTACCGGATTGACGATAAGGTCGGCGAGGGAGGTATGGGCGTCGTCTACCGGGCGTGGGACCTCAAGCTGGAACGCGCGTTGGCGCTGAAATTCTTGGGAGAGCAATTGGCGGGCGACAGTGAAGCGAGCGAGCGGTTTCTGCGCGAGGCTCGCGCGGCGGCCAGCCTCGATCACCCGAACGTCAACACAGTGTATGAGATCGGCGAGGCCGACGGCAAATTGTTTATCGCAATGGCCTTCGTCGAGGGGGTGACCGTGAAGTCGAAACTCGCTACGCGGCCGCTTCCTTTGGACGAGGCGCTCGATATTGCGATTCAAGCCGGCGAAGGGATCGCCGCGGCGCACGCGAAGGGAATTGTGCATCGCGACATAAAATCGGCCAACCTGATGGTCACCGTGGGCGGCGGTGTGAAGGTGATGGATTTTGGACTCGCTCAAATGGCAGGCCAACAGGGAATCACGAAATCGCGCACTACCTTGGGAACCGTGATGTATATGTCGCCCGAACAGGCGCGGAATGATGCGGCGGGCCGGACAAGCGATATTTGGTCGCTCGGTGTGGTGATTTATGAAATGATCGCCGCCAGGCTGCCGTTCGCCGGCGGTCACGACGCGGCCGTCATGTATTCGATCATTCACGATACGCCAGAGCCGTTGACGGCCCTCCGTGCGGGCGTGCCGGCGGCGCTCGACCGTGTGCTCGCCAAAGCGATGGCCAAGGACCCTGGCGAGCGCTATCAGCATGTGGAAGATTTGCTGGTTGATCTGCGGGCGCTCCGGGCTGGCATGCCGGTGAACGCGCCAAACACGACACTTCGCCGCAACTTGTTGTATGGCGCGGTAGCCGCGAGCGCCGCGGCTATCGGTGGCTCGATCGTGATGCGTTCGGGCGGATCCGGTTCGCGCATTATGTCGCTGGTGGTGCTTCCGCTCGATAATCTCAGCGGTGATCCGGAGCAGGAGTATTTTGCCGATGGCATGACCGACGCGCTGACGACGGATCTTTCGAAGATTGGCTCGCTGCGCATGATTTCGCGGCAAACTGCAATGCGATATAAAGGCTCGAAGAAGCCGCTGAAGGAAATCGTGCGGGAGTTGAATGTCGATGCGGTAGTCGGCGGTTCGGTGGCTCGCGAGGCGGGGTGGGTACGCGTGACGGCGCATTTGATCGACGGATCGACGGACCGGAATCTGTGGGCGGACAGCTACGAGCGGGAGATTACCGGTGTATTGTCGCTGCAGGGGGAGGTGGCGAAATCAATCGCGGGAAAGGTTAAGGTTACGCTCCGGCCGGAGGAATAGCGGGGGCTGATTCATCAGCGGAAGGTAAATCCGGAGACTTACGAAGCCTACTTGAAGGGCATCTTCTGGATGAACAAGGGCACGCCGGCGGCGTTCGACAAAGCGATGGAGTTCTTGCAGGCGGCCGTGGACAAGGATCCAGCCGATCCGCTCGCATACGCGGGTTTGGCGATGGGGTTTATGAACGCCGGGCATTTGTCTGATGTGCCCGATTACAAGGCGCCGCGGGCGCGCGCTGCGGCGGCGCGCGCGTTGCAACTGGATGACTCGCTCGCCGACGCACATCTGGTTTTGGGGGTTCTCGACGGGTATCGCGATTTCAACTGGGACGCGTGTGAGCGCGGGATTCAGAAAGCTCTCTCGCTGAATCCGAATTTGGCTTTCGCACATTTCCATATGGGTTGGCTGCATTGCAATTTTGAGCGCTGGGATGCGGCGATCGCGTCGGGCAAACGGACGCTGGAGTTGGATCCTCTCTCGGTGGTCAATTATTGGGTGACGGATTTTTACAGGATGGCGGGCCGCTTCGAAGAATGCATCGCGAACGCGAAACGAGCCATCGAAAATAATCCAAAGACATTCACAGCGTATTTTACGCTCGGCTCCACATACCTGGACATGAAAAGGCATGACGAAGCGATCACGACGTTCAAGCGCGGGAGCGAACTCGCGCCGGCGATGATTGGATATCTCGGGCTCGCCTACGCCAACGCTGGGCGGAAAGAGGAGGCGCGCAAGATCCTCGCGCAGTATGAAGGAATGAAGCTGAGCGGCTGGACGGCGTTCTGGCGCGGCACGTTGCACGCAGCGCTCGACGAGTACGATGCGGCGTTTCGGATTCTCGACTTTTCTCCTCATCACGATTGGCTTCCGTCGGTCAAATTCAATCCGGAATTCAAGCCGGTGCGAAAGGACCCACGTTTCCTGGCTTTGATGAAACGAATAAACTTGCCACCCCCGGCTTGAGGTATAGGATGAATCGATGCGACTCGCATGGCTGCTTACCATTCCCGCCCTTGCCCAGCCCCTGGCCCTGCTGAAAGAAAACCCCCACTACTTCGTCTTTCGCGGAAAACCAACCGTGTTGGTTACCTCGGCCGAGCATTACGGCGCCGTCCTCAACGCCAAATTCGACTACAAGAAGTACCTCGACACCCTCGCCGCCGACGGCCTCAATCTCACCCGCATCTTCACCGGTCTCTATCGCGAAGTCCCCGGCAGTTTCAACATCGCCCGCAACACCCTCGCGCCGGAACTCGCCGATTTCCTTTCGCCGTTCGCGCGCGACGCCGCCGGTGTCTACGATCTCGACCAATGGAACCCCGCCTATTGGACACGCCTTCGCGACTTCATCGCCGAGGCCGCGAAGCGAGGCATCGTCGTCGAAGTCTGCCTCACGACGACGCACTACAACGAGACGCACTGGAAGCTCACGCCCTGGCAGAACAATCGCAACGACGTCGGTGTGGGCCTGAAACACACCGACCCATGGACGTTAAAGGACGCGCGCCTGCAAGCCGTCGTGGACAAGTTTCTCGCCAAAATGGCGGGTGAGTTGGCCGAGTTCGACAACATCTATTACGAGATCTGCAACGAGCCGTATTTCGGCGGCCCGACGCTTGACTGGCAGCGCCACACGGCCCGCGTGATGAAGGCCGCCGATCGTGGCCGCCATCTGATTTCCCAGAACATCGCCAACAACGATCAAACCATCACCGCGCCGGACCCCAACGTTTCGATCTTCAATTTCCACTACGCCCGCCCGCCGCGCGCCGTCGCCCAGAATTACTCGCTCGCGCGCCCCATCGGTATGAACGAAACCGGCTTCGATGGTTTCGACGACGCCGTCTACCGCATTCAGGCCTGGGATTTTCTAGCCGCAAGCGGCGCGCTCTACAACAATCTGGACTACTCCTTCACAGTAGGCCACGAAGATGGATCATTCGCCGCTCCCGCAACAACCCCGGGCGGCGGTTCGTCCGCGCTGCGCAAGCAACTCGGTTTTCTGAAGCGAGTCTTCGAGCGGCAGAACCTGGCCGCGATGCGCCCGGCCGAAGGCGTCGTTTCGCACGCGCGCTGTCTCGGTCGGGAAGGCGTGGCTTACCTCTGTTACGCGCACTACGGAGAACTGCGCAACCAGTTCCGCCCGCGCTACGCCGTTGAAACCGCGAAAAAGTCCGTCACATGGCGGGCCATGCTTCCGGCCGGCCAATATGAGGCCGTTTGGTGGGAGCCAAAGACGGGAAGGGAACTCGCCCGCGCCGCCGTAACGTCCAACGGTTCCACCGAGTTAAAGACACCCGAACACAGTGAAGACCTTGCCCTGGAACTCCGTCACAAGTAGCGGGCGAGGGGTCAATTATGATATTCTCTATCGAGAAGAGGGAGATTGAAAATTGCTGCAAGATTCTAGTCTGGTAACCCGCCAAGCTGTCGAGACGGAATTCGACCGGACTGTGTCACGAGACATCGAAGCGTTCCGCGCAGCCGCCAAGAAGTACAGCGAAGGTGGTTATACCGACGACGAGTTCCGCGCCCACCGCTTGCGCCGCGGCGTCTATTCGCAACGCCAGCTTGGCGTCCACATGATCCGGACCAAAATTCCGGGTGGCATTCTGACCGCCGATCAGATGGACGTGTTGGCCGATGTCGCCGCGGAATTTGCCAACGACAAAGGCCATCTGACGACCCGTCAGAACATGCAGTATCACTTCATCCCGTTGGCCCGTGTCGCCGATCTTCTGCACGCCCTCGGCAAAGCGCGCCTCACCACGCGCGAAGCCTGCTACAACACGGTACGTAACGTCACCGCCAGCCCGCTCGCCGGACTGCTCGCCGACGAAGTTTTCGACGTGCAGCCCTACGTCCGCATGGTCTCGCTCGCCTTCCTGCACAACGAGCTCACCGACAACATGCCGCGCAAATTCAAGATCGCCTTTTTCGGCGGCGGCAAGCGCGACGACATGGCCCTCGGTATCCACGATCTCGGCGCAACAGCGGTCATCCGCGACGGCGTGAAGGGTTTCCGCATCGTCATCGCCGGCGGTCTTGGACCAATGCCGAGCGAAGCTGCGCTGCTCGACGAATTCCTCCCCGAAGACAAGCTCGTGCCCCGCATCGAAGCCGTGCTGCGCCTCTTCAACCAACACGGTAACCGCAAGAACAAGAACAAGGCGCGCCTCAAGTTCGTCGTGCGCGAACGGGGCTTGCCGTGGGTGCTCGAAACAATCGAGGCCAACTACGCCGACATCCTCGCCAACGGCGGCACAAAAACGCCGACGATCATTCCCGAAGGCTTCGGTGGGCATCGCTCGGTCGACCCGCCGCACGGCGATGGCGCGCTGCTTCCCGTGCTCGGCGCGGCCGATCCCGAATTCGACCGCTTCCTCGAATCGAACGTGCGTGAACAGCGCCAGTCCGGTTACGCAATCGTCACCGTGCGCGTCCCGCAAGGGAACATGGTCACCGCCCAGATGCGCGGCATCGCCAACATCGCCCGCACCGCCGGGGATTCTCTGGTGCGCGTCGACATTGATCAGAACCTCCACATGGCCTACATCCCCGTGGGCAACCTGCGCCGTGTTTTCGCGGCTTTGAAGGCGATTGACATGGCCGCCGCCGGCGCCGGTGAAATCGCCGATACCGTTTCCTGCCCGGGCGCCTACTCTTGCAACCTCGCGCTGACCAAGTCGATGAACCTCGCCGCCGCCGTCTCGGAAGCGGTGAACGAATATCGCCAACCGGAAGTGCGCGCGCTGAGCGTCAAGATCTCCGGCTGCCCCAACTCCTGCGGCCAGCACTGGATCGGCAATCTCGGTTTCTTCGGCAACTCGCGCAAGGTGCAAGGCAAGGAAGTGCCGTACTACATGTTCATGCTAGGCGGCGGCTACGATCACGAAGGCATCCTTCGCTACGGCCTGTCGATCTCGTCGATTCCCGCCAAGCTCGCACCGGTCGCCGCGCGCCGCGTGATCGGCCACTACGTCGCCAACCGGGAAGGCAACGAATCCTTCCGTGACTACGTGCTCCGCCTCAAAGTGCCGTTCTTCAAGACGATGGTCGAAGACCTCGCCAAGCCGCTCGAATACGCCCCCGAATGGTTTATGGATTGGGGCGACACCGAACAGTTCAGCCTGCAACTCGGCCGTGGTGAGTGCGCAAGTTGACATCCCGAAACGATTCGATCTAAGATGAAGTGCGGTTGAGAGGGCTGCAGCGCGGTCCGCTGGATGGGAATCCACTCGGCCGCATTTTCATTTAATATGTACCTGCTGTACCTCGATGATTCCGGATCGCCGGGCAACCCAAGTGAAAGATACTTTGTTCTTGGCGGAATTTGCGTCTACGAGGCGCAGGCCGACTGGTTCACTCGGCGGATCTTAGCCCTCTTTGAATCACCGCTTTCGCCGTCAAGTGGTTGATGTGACAACGCTTAACTCACATTTATTGCTACTATATGTAGTCATGTAATAGTGATCGAGTGTCTTTACATACAT
>VFZW01000358.1 GCA_016871055.1 Acidobacteriota bacterium | reverse complement strand
AAGTAGGTGATCAGCGCCACGACCTTCGCATTGTCGTCCGCTGTGCCCTCGATCGCTTTGTTCGCCGCGGCCTTGATCTCATCGTTCACCTTGAGCGCGATCTTCATGCGGTTGTAGCTGTCTTTGCCGACCTTTTCCCAGTACTTCTGCGGTTCGCGCTTGCCGTCCTCCATGTAGACGAACATGATCCAAGGGCGAACGTTCGGCTCGCCCGGCATGAACGGTTCCTCCTTAAAGGCCGGCACCATCTCGAGAAATGTCGAATTGAATCCGTTGTTTTCGAGTTTCAACTTCGACGACTGGCAGTGGAACGGCCACACGCGCATGCCGTAGCTGATCCGGTCCCGAGGGAGCGGTTTCACGAAGTAAGTGATGCGCTGAATCGGATACTCCTGCTGCATCTGTGCGCGCATGTGGAAAATGTCCTGCTTGAACTGCGTCTCACGGTATTTATATTCCACAATGACACCCGGCTCCACCGCCGGCATCGAGAAATTCTTCGCCTTCAAGCGCAAACCGCTGGCACGCAAAATGTCCCGATCTCGGATGTCCTTTTTCTCAAGCGGGACGATCGTTCCGTCGGGCTTAATGGTTCGGCCCTCGATGCTCTCAATAGAAATGTTGTTCCGGTACGGGATGTCGATCGCCGCCGCCGCTTTCTTGCCCTCTTCGTTGAAAATTTTAAGACGGACGTAGACCACTCGCTTGCGCTGCCAGTCCTGACTGAACAGTTCGTCCCACACGTGCTCGCGCCAAAAAATGGCCTCTACACCAGCGGTCTTATCGACCACCGGGTCTTTTTGCGCCCTTTCGGCCTCGGTAACAGGAAGCCAGGCAATTTCGACAGCCGCGAGCGGGGCCTGACCGTAGCTCGAAACCGTAATCGAGGAAAGCAAGAGAAATAGGCGTACCATACGAATCGACATAGTGACCGTAGTATACGCCTTTCTTGAACTAATTTTCGATCGGGTTAGCTGTTATTACCCGCGCGGCTTGTTTCCGATACAGTACAACGCCTCACCGGTTCGAATGAACAATTGGTCGTCCGCCGCGATGGGGCTGGCCAGCGTATAACCGTCAAGTTTGTTCACGCCAAGAGCCTCGAATTTTTCGCCGGCGCGCACGACCGAAGTTGTGCCGTCTTCATTAATCGAGTAGATTTTTCCATCTGCCAGCAGGGGCGACGAACTGTATGATCCCAATTCGATTCGCTGGCCTTCGTAGATCGCCTTGCCCGTTTTCAGATCGAGGCAGTTGATATAACCCTTGTCGTTGAGCACGTACAGCAGGCGGCCGTCCGTGGCCGGAGTTGGCACATCGGGTCCGAGATTGTTGTTCCAAATTTCGATTTTGCCGGTAACATCCCCGCGCCCGCCCGCTTTGAAAGCAATGTACGGGCGGCCGCGATTGCCGCCGACTACGATCTGATCGCCGACAACGAGCAGCGACGAAATCGTCCGGTTCATTTGAAACGCCGGCGGATTGAACCCGCCCAACCGCCAGAGTTCCTTGCCGGTCTCCGGGTCCTGGCCCGTGGCGATATCGCCGCCGAAGATGATCAACTCCTTTTTGCCATTCACGACAGCCATCTGCGGCGTTCCGTAGTTATCTTTCGACTCCATCACGCCCGGCGCCGGCCGCAGGTGCTTCCACACCGTCTTGCCGGTCGCCTTATCAAGCGCTATCGTATACGAGGGGTTGTCCGATTTGTATCCATGCACGACTTGAACGTAGAGCCGGTCGCCATCGAGCAAGGGCGTCGACGCGTAACCGTGATTCAAGCCGATCGTCCCGTGGTCGGCGACGAAATCGCGCTTCCAAACCGGCTTGCCGGCGACCGTCCAGCAGCCCATGCGAACATGACCAGTCATCACCCAGATATGTTTCCCATCGGTGATTGGCGACGGTGACGACGAGTTCTGCTTGCGGTGCAGTTCGTTGCCCGTGTCGACTTCGACGCGCCACTTCTCCTTGCCGTCCTTGCGTTGCAGCGCGAGCAGAAAGATTTTGTCGCTCTTTTGTTCCGGCGCGCGGCGCAGTTGCTTGGTGTCGTAGGTTGGGTTGACGAACCCCTCTTCCGCGGTCGTGACGTAAATCGTATCTCCCCAAACCACGGGCGTCGCCGCGCTCCAACTGGGCAGCTTTACTTTCCAGCGTATGTTTTCGGTTTCGCTCCATTTGACTGGCAGGTTGCGCGCCTTCGGAGCCATGCCCGCAAATGTCGGACCGCGCCACTGTGGCCAGTAGGCATCCTGCGCGAGCGCGGCGGCGAATCCAATGGATATGAAGAAGAGAGATCGGCGTGTCACTCCGATAGTCTATGACAAATCCCCGCTACTTGATACACTGATTGCCCACCCATGAATATCGATTGGTCTCTGCTTCCTGTTGCTTTCGCCGGCGGTGCACTCGGCGCCGCGCTCGGCGCGAACGTGGCGTTCATCTTCACGGGCTTTCTAGTCATGATCGGTGTGGCGATCGCCGCGGGCGGCGGCGGGCGTGACTTCATCGGCAACGTCGCATTCGGGCCCCTGTTCGGACCGCACATTTCTTTTGCCGGGGGCGTTGCCGCCGCGGCGTTTGCAGCGAAGCGGGGCAAGCACGAAACCGGCCGCGATATTGGGAAAGGCCTGGCGGGGTTGAACGCGCCCGATGTCCTGCTGGTCGGAGGGACCTTCGGGGTCATCGGCCTCCTGATTCAGTCGGTGCTCGCCACCGTTCCAACCGACTCCGTCGCGTTGGCCGTTTTCTTGAGCGCCGTTATCGTGCGGCTTGTTTTCGGCTCCTCGGGTCTGTTTCCGAAGGCGCACGCGGGCGGAGGCTGGCTGCCGTATCAACGCGACTGGCCGCAGTTGATCGTGCTCGGCGCGACGCTTGGTCTTGGCTCGGCGTGGCTGTTGAAGATGCTCGGCGCGGACCGGGGCGGCGATGTGCTCGGTTTCGGAGTCGCGGCTGCGTCGTTGACCTTCCTGCAGACCGGAACGAGTGTTCCCGTGTGGCATCACATCGCGCTGCCCGCAGCGATTGCCTATACGACATTTGGCGGCAATATTTACGCCGGCGCCGCCGGCGGCGCTGCCGGCGCGATCGTCGGCGAAATCTACTCCCGCGTTTTTCACGCCAACGGCGATACGCACATCGATCCGCCCGCGTGCGCCATCTTCACTCTGACCGCAGCCTTCAAGTTATTCCAATGAAACTCTTCATCGCTCTCACGGTCTGCACGCTCGCAGCCCAGGAAAAGATTCGCATCGATAGCCACGTCGCCGTGCCGATGCGCGACAAAGTTATTCTATACGCCGACGTCTATCGCCCCGATCGCGCCGGCAAGTTCCCCGTGCTCGTCACGCGCACGCCCTACGGGGTGCAGCGCGATGGCGGCCACGAATCGCTGATTCAACTCGCCCGCGCCGGCTACGCCGTCATCATGCAGGATGTGCGCGGCCGTTTCGAATCGAGTGGCAAGTGGGAACCTTTCCGCGACGAAGGCAAAGACGGCTACGACACGATCGAGTGGGCCGCCAAGCAGCCATGGTCGAACGGCAAGGTGGCTTCGTTCGGCGGATCGTATCTCGGCAACAACCAGTGGCTGACCGGCGCCGAAGCGCCGCCGAGCCTTGTCGCCATGTTCCCGCGCGTGGCGTCGACCAGTATCTATCACAACTGGGCCTACTTCGGCGGCGCATATAGGCTGTCGTTCAACTATGGCTGGGGCGTCGTGCGTATGCCTTTCCGTATCATGCAGCCGCAGTACTGGCACACCGAAAAATACACGCCAGAAGAACTGCGCTATGA
The DNA here is from genome assembly GCA_016871055.1 of Acidobacteriota bacterium. GTDB lineage: Bacteria > Acidobacteriota > Terriglobia > Bryobacterales > Bryobacteraceae. The sequence continues at coordinate 3,267 of VFZW01000358.1, read as the reverse complement.
GAACGTGTTGAAGCACGCGCCGCTCATCGAGGGCGATCTGCGCAGTTCCCACACCAAGGTGCAACACTACCGCGACTGGATTCAGCACGAGAGTTACGACGCGTATTGGAAACACACGAGCGTTGAGGATCGCTTCGACAAAATTAAGGCGCCCGCGATGACGCTCGGCGGCTGGTTCGATATCTTCGTCGCGGGCACGATCAACGGTTATGTCGGCATGAAGAAGAAGGGCGGGCGGATGATTGTCGGGCCGTGGGGGCATGGGCCCAGCCGCAGGTTCGGCGATGTCGATTTCGGCCCGGATGCCATGCGGAATGCCAACGAGATCGAACAGTGCTTCTTCGATTTTCACGTGAAGGGAATTGCGAACGGGCTCGACAAAGAGCCGCCCGTCGAGATCTTCTATATGGGCGCGAATAAGTGGCGCAAGGAGGCCGACTGGCCGATCCCGGGCGCCAAGGAGACGCCGGTGTATCTGACCGCCGGCAAGGGGCTGTCGATGACGAAGCCTTCCGCCGAAGGCAGCGACCAGTACATCGCCGATCCCGCCGATCCTGTTCCGACGCTAGGGGGCAACAACTGCTGTGGCACGCCGACGCTCGCTGGGCCGAAGGATCAGCGGCCGATCGAGTCGCGAGCCGATGTGTTGTCGTATACCTCCGAGGCGATGACCGCGCCTCTGGCCATCGCCGGGCCGGTGTCAATGAAGCTGCGCGCGTCGACCGATGGACCGGACACCGATTGGATGGTGAAGCTAGTCGATGTCGCTCCAGATGGATTCGCGATGCCGATCGCCGAAGGAATACTGCGCGCGCGTTTCCGCGAGGGGCTGGACAAACCCAGGCTGTTGGAAGCTGGGAAAGTCTACGATTTCACGGTCGACATGGTGGGCACGGCGAACGTGTTCCTTCCCGGTCACAAGATTCGCGTCGATATTATGTCGAGCAACTTTCCGCAGTTCAGCGTAAACCCGAATACCGGGGAGTCGCTCGGATCGGCGGTGCGTTCGCGAAAGGCCCTGAACAAGGTGTTCCACGGCTCGGCGGTTGTGCTGCCTGTCGTGAAAGTGCCTTAAAAACTTGCGTCCGCTTCACCCCGCTTGCTATTCTAATTTTGCGGGGTGGAGCAGCCTGGTAGCTCGTTGGGCTCATAACCCAAAGGTCGGAGGTTCAAATCCTTCCCCCGCAACCAATTAGATCAACCGGTTGCGCGGATTCCGAGCAAACCGAAAAACTCCCATTAGCTCCCAATAGCAGAAACTATGCTTTCCTGAGCCTCTACAGCGTTGGTTTTCTTACCGTTCAAAACCATCTCTACAACCTTGCTGTGGGCCTGACGCTTGCTGTCTGTCATGGCCTTGCCGTATATGTTCATCGTCGTCTGAATGCTGGCGTGCCGCATCAGTTCCTGCTGCACACCGAGCGGCGCTCCGGTCTCATCCAGCCAGGATCGATAGCTGTGCCGGAACGTATGCCAGCCGATATCCCCACCGATTCCTGCCGCGATCCCCGCATTCCGCAGGTGCGTCTTCTGGATCTCCTCCTGGTGATACGGTCTCCCAGTGACCGGATTGGCGAAGAGCCACCCTTCTTGCGTCGGGCAACACCGCGCCTTGTGTTGCTGCAAGGTCGCTGCCAGTGCCGGATCGAGAGGAACGCTGTCCCGGGAATACTCGGTCTTTACATCCCCTACCCGGCCATGAACGACGCTCCGCTGGATCATCAGCGTCATCGCGGAGAAATCGAAATCGCCCCATTGCAATGCGACGATCTCGCTCACTCTGAGACCCAGGCATCCAGCGATTAGCACCATCGTCCGATATGGCTCCCGGATCAACGGCGGCAGCAAGTGGAACTGCTCCGGCGTTAGAACTCGAGGCGTTTTGAGCCGCTTGGTTCCACCCTTCACACGAACCAACTTGATGGGGTTCTTCTCCGTCAATTCCCACCTCTCCGCACACTGAAAGATGGTGTGCATCAAACTGCGGACGTGGCTCTTGGTTTTCGGAGCCAGATCCAACTGTTTCAGCCAATCTTCGACAGCCATCGGCTTCACGGCATTCACTGGCGTCTGCGCCCAGCGCGGTCGAATTTGGTTCTTGAGGTACGACTGGTAGGCCGACCTTGTGGAATACCGTTCTGGCATCTCTTCCTGCTCGTATCGTGCAATGACTGCTCCGAAGTCGGCGCTACCAACCGCGGCCGGTTGGTCCGCATTAAGCCGCAATAGTATCGCCTGCACTACGGGCGACTTTCTCGCGGCCGATTCCGTTGGATACTCGTCCCTGGTTCCGACCGTGGCAGCCCTACGCTGGCGCTCCCCTTGGCCGTCCGTTTCGTAGTATCGAAACTCCCACACCTCCTTCCCTCTCTTTCGCTCCTTTGGCACCAAAGTGCCGTTCTGATATCGCGTGCGCGTGAACATCGAAAATTTCCTTTCGCGTTAACGGCACGAGTGGCCCTTTGAGGATACGACCGAACGGAGCCATTCGTCCAGGGCCGATGCGCGGAACCGCCAGAGGTCACCGATGCGGAAGGCCGGAACCGCACCCTGCCGCGCCATGCGCTGGAGCGTCTTGGGATGGATTTGGAGTAGGGCAGCAGCCTCTTCGCTGTTCAAGACGGGTTCAAAGCCGATCTCGGGCAATTCCCGTTCTGATGAATCCGGCGCCAATTGCACCATTGCCGTCGCGATAGGCAACGGCGGGCGTTTCGGCCAGTCGAAGCGTCGTATTTCCGTCGAAAAAGGGGCATGGCCGAGTACTTCGCCGCAAACGGGATTGTGAACCTGGATGCCACGTATCCGATCGAGCTTGCCATCGACCAGCGAAGGTAAGTGCAATGGCCACGATTACACCGAGACCAACGACAACATATTGCTCGACGCGGGCCGGAATCCCACCTGCACCGAAATCTTCATCGCCGCTTCCCGCATCTGGGCCGCCGCGGTCTCGATGGCTTGATTCGACAACACCTGAACCGGGGCGCTCATGCTGAGTGCCGCCACGCTCACTCCCGAGGCGTTAAAGATGGGCGCCGCGACGCATCGCAGTCCCAACACGCCCTCTTCGTTGTCGATTGCATAGCCACGCTTTCGGATCGCCTTCAGTTCTTCCTTTAAATCGCTGGCGGAGCAGATCGTGTGTTTGGTGGCTCTGGTGCAAAATCTGGGTTGAAGCTGGGTCGATACCGTTTCAGCCCGCGGGTCGCGTATCGAACCCGACCCCGATCGCGCTGCCAACGCGGCTCGCCAGATCTCCGGCATCGT
>VFZW01000357.1 GCA_016871055.1 Acidobacteriota bacterium | reverse complement strand
CTCCGCTCGACTTCGGCCAATCGTCAACAGCTTCGCCATAGTTTCAGGCGGACATGAAAGAACCGGTGCGCGTCTGGGCATCTCCCAAACATTCTAATAAGGAAATGTTATATCACAAGTAAGCACTAGGCGGCGAGGTGGCGATCAATCAGCCAGCGTAGCTGCGGTTGCTCAAACGGAGGAGCGCAATAATCGGCGGCGCCGAGATCGAGGGCGTCGATCCATTCGTCGGACTCGGGAAGGCGGCTGGTTGCGATCACATGGGGGCGTTTGCCCTTTGCCGCTTCCAGCACCGATGACAAGACGATTAACGAAGACGGACAAAAAACGAGGTCGAACGCATCCCACTGAATGGCCGACAGCCTGGTCTCTTCTTCGATCGACGGAACGATGTGGGACGTAATTAACGCATCGCGTAATTCGTTTGCCAAGTCGTCCGGGAGGCGATATAGAAGGATTCGTGCAGGCACGGCTTAGGATCACTGTACGGCCAATTCGCGCGGAGATCCAATTCAAAATTTTGATGCCCGCGATGGATAATGTATTTATGGCAGCTCTTACACGGCGGCGCTCGGTCGCCGTAAATATCGGTGGTGTGATGGTGGGCGGTGACAACCCGATCGTCGTGCAGTCGATGACCAACACCGACACGGCCGATGTGCAATCGACCGTGAATCAGATCATGGCCCTGGCGAACGCGGGATCGGAACTGGTGCGCGTTACCGTCAACACCGACGAAGCCGCGGCCGCGGTGCCGAAGATCGTCGATACCTTGAACATGTTCGGCGTACGCGTGCCGGTGATCGGCGACTTTCATTACAACGGGCACCTGCTGCTGAAGAAATATCCGGAGTGCGCGCGAAAGCTGGCGAAGTATCGCATCAATCCGGGCAACGTGAACATCGGCAAGAAACACGACGACAACTTCCGCACGATGATCGAAGCGGCGGTTGAATACGGCAAGCCGGTGCGGATCGGTGTGAATTGGGGGTCGCTCGACGCCACGCTGCAAGTGCGCATGATGGACGAGAACGCGAAGTTGCCCGAACCGCTCGACGCCAAGACCGTGACGATGAAAGCGATGGTGGTGTCCGCGCTTGAGTCGGCCGCGGCGGCGGAACGCCATGGACTCGGGCGCGACCGCATCATCCTCAGCGCGAAGGTCAGCGGCGTGCAGGATTTGATCGCCGTCTATCGCATGCTCGCGTCGCAATGCGACTACGCGCTGCACCTGGGGCTGACCGAAGCGGGACTCGGATCAAAGGGCATCGTGGCGACGTCATCGGCGCTGAGCGTGCTCCTGCAGGAAGGCATCGGCGACACGATCCGCGCCTCGCTGACGCCGCTGCCGAACGGCGATCGAACGGAAGAGGTAATCGTCAGCCAGCAGATCTTGCAGGCGCTCGAACTGCGCAGCTTCACGCCGCAGGTGACCGCGTGCCCCGGATGCGGCCGAACGACTTCGACGTTCTTCCAGCAACTCGCCGATGACATTCAGAACTATCTGCGCACCCAGATGCCCGTGTGGAAGGAACGGTATCCCGGCGTCGAAGAGATGAAGGTCGCCGTGATGGGCTGTGTTGTGAATGGTCCTGGCGAGAGCAAGCACGCCAACATCGGGATCTCACTGCCAGGGACATTCGAGGAGCCCGTGGCGCCCGTCTACGTCGATGGCAAGCTGTGTGTGACGTTGCGCGGCGACACGATTGTCGAAGACTTCACCCGCATGTTGAATGAGTACGTGGAGTCGCATTACGGGGCTGAGGTGGCGGTGTAGCGCGAACGCGCCGCCTAGGTCCACCGAACCGTCACGACTAATGAAAACGGCGGCCTCATTGTGAGGCCGCCGTTGGTTATCGTAGCGAAAAGTCTTAGAGCGCCTTCGCGAGCTCTTCAGCGAAGGCCGAGGTGCCTTGTGCTTTGCCGCCCGAGGCCGGCTTGCCGCCGCGGCGGGGGCCACGGTCGCCGCCAGGGCCGCCCGCGCCAGTGCGCGGAGGCCGCCGGTCACCCGTGCGAGGACCAGCGCCCATCGGGGCGCCGGCGCCAGGGGCCGCGCCTTTAACAGGCGGACCCGCTTTGCCCTTTGGAGGCTGCGCGGGGTTGGCGCGAAGCAGTCTGTCTTCGAGCGGGGCGCGGTCAAAGCGGCGGATGATGGAATTCATCTCCTCCACGTTGGGCGCATCAATGAAAGCGAAACCTTTGGACTCTTGCGTTTCAGGGTTACGGATGACCTTGATCGAATCGGCTACAAGGTTCTCGGCGGTGAGCCAGGACTTGATATCGTCAGCGGTCACCCAGGCTGGAAGATTGCCAAGGAAAACGGTATTACTCATTCGGCGGGGTTACCACTCCGTTGCGGTGGGATTTTTTGAGGGGGATCCTCAGGGAGCATATCTATGCTAGCACACGTCGAGACCTGTGCAAACAATGCTATGCCAGAAACTCGACCGGACGGGCCACAAGGACCGCCGGATTCGACTTCAACTCGTTCTGCACGACTTCGGGTACGGCACTGTCGACCTCGACAACCGCGATCGCGACGACCGGCTTGCCGGCTTCGACATTTTCCTGCCGGCCGAGCGAAAAGTTCGCGATGTTGACACCGGCCTTGCCGAGCACGCTGCCGACGTGGCCGATTACGCCCGGTACGTCATGGTTCTTCAAAAACAGCAGGTGACCCGATAAGGTGGCTTCGCAATAGATGCCGTCGACAACAAGAACCCGGGGTTTGCCAAGAATGACGGCGCCTTCGATCGATGTGACGCCGGAATCGGTTTCCAGCTCCAGGCGAACCGAATCGACGTGGCCGCTGCGTGGCTTATCGTGCTGCTCGGTTACCGATAGACCGCGTTCGTCGGCGATAGGCATGGCGTTGACCAGGTTGGCGCGTTGTTCGAGCGAACGGTTCAGCACGCCTGCCAGCGCGGCGTTGCGCACAAGCGTCGTGTTTAGTTCGGCGATGCGGCCCGAGTAGGCGATCTTAACCGATTTCGGATTCCCCGTGGCTGCATACGCCGCGAAGTTGCCCAGCCGTTCGGCGAGCTCAATGTAGGGCCCGACGGCCTTGTACATCTCCGGCGAAAGCGACGGCATATTGACGGCGTTCAGCGCGACGCCGTTGACCAGGTATTCGACAACCTGCTCGGCGATCCGTACCCCGACGATCTCTTGCGCTTCATCAGTCGAACCGCCGATGTGCGGTGTGGCGAGAAGGTTCTCGACAGTCAGAATCGGATCGGTGGGCTCGGGCGGTTCCTTCTCGAAGACGTCCAGACCGGCGCCGGCCACCGTGCCAGCGTTCATCGCTTCGACCAGATCCGCGGTCTTAATCAGCTCACCCCGCGCGCAGTTGACGATGCGCACGCCGGGCTTCATCTTTGCGAATGCCGCCGCGTTCAGAATGCCGTGCGTTTCGGGCGTTAGCGCCAGATGGAGCGAAATGTAATCGCTCGATGCGTAGAGCTTGTCGATCGAAACGAGTTCGACGTTGAGATCCTGCGCCGTGCGCGGATTGACGAACGGATCGTGAGCGATGATGCGCATTTCGAAGTTCATCGCGCGTTTGACCACTTCGCGGCCGATCGAGCCAAGGCCCATCACGCCCAGCGTCTTGCCGCGCAACTCATTGCCCTGGAACTTCTTCTTTTCCCACTTGCCGCTCTTGGTCGAAGCGCTCGCCGCGGGAATCGCGCGTGCCAGCGAAAGCATTAAGCCGATCGTGTGTTCTGCGACCGAGATCGCGTTGCCACCGGGCGTGTTCATCACAAGCACCCCGGCCGAGGTTGCGGCATCGAGATCGACGTTATCGACGCCGACACCCGCCCGCCCAACGGCGCGAAGCTTTGGCGCCTTCGAAAGCAGATCCTTGTTGACCTTCACCGCGCTGCGGACGAGCAATGCTTCGCAGTCGCTCAAGTGTGCGGCGTATTCCTTCGGGTTCGAGACAATGACTTCCCAGCCCTCTTGCGCCCGCAGATGTTCGATACCGGCCGGTGCGAGAGGTTCAGCGACTAAGATCTTCATGAGTGAGAAAGGGCTCCCTGTTTATGCTTTGGGTTTGTTGGCTTCGGCCCATACGCGCTGCGCGGCGGTGACGCCGGCGCCAAGCTGCACATTATGGCCGTTGGTATGGAGAATGAGTTCGAGCGCGGCGATGACGGCGAAGGTATCGGCGAAATCGAAATAGCCGAGGTGCGCCAGCCGGAAAATCTGGCCCTTCATTGAACCCTGGCCGTTGGCGATGATTGCGCCGAACTGCGTGCGGAACGCCTTCACGATGACACCGGAGTCCATGCCCGCCGGCGCCTTGATCGCCGTGACCGACGAACCCGGGTTCTTCGCGAACAGTTCCAGACCAAGCGCGGCCGCGGCGTCGCGCGTTGCCTTTGCGAGTAGTTGCGCGTTCTCGACTAGCTTCGGCATGCCGAGCTGCTTGATGTAATCGAGCGCGGCGTTGAGCGCGATGATGTGCGACGTATTCGGTGTCCAGCTTGAGCCTTCGCCCTTGTCGACCATCTTCTTTTCTTTCTTCAGGTCGAAGTAGAAACGCGGGATGGCGGCCGTTGCGTTGCGTTCCCAGGCCTTGGGCGAGATCGAAAGGAACGCCAGACCCGGAGGAATCATAAACGCCTTCTGCGAGCCGCCGATGCAAATGTCGATGCCCCAGCCGTCGATGTCGAGCGGCATGGTGCCGAGGCCCGTGATGGCGTCGACGATCAGCAGCGCCTGCGTCGGTTTGACTGCGGCGGCCATGGCCTGAATGTCGTGCGCCGCGCCGGTCGAGGTCTCCGAAGCTTGCACGAAGACGCCCTTGGCGTCGGGATTCTCTTTTAGCGCGGCTTCGACGCGGTCGGCCGAGACCGAGTCTCCGTATTCCGACTGGAGCACGACGGCGTTGAGGCCGAACGCTTTGGCGATCTCCTGCCACCGCTCGCCGAACTTACCGGCGACACAGACGATGACTTTGTCGCCGGCCGAGAAAAAGTTCGAAACCGACGCTTCCATCGCTCCCGAGCCGGAGGAAACGAGGATCAGCACGTCGTTCGACGTGCCCATTACTTCCTTGAGCGACGAGAGCGCCTGCGCCTGGACTTTGACAAAGTCCTGCGTGCGGTGATGGACGTCGGAGGCCATCATGGCATGCAAGGCGGGCGGATAGAGAGGGGTCGGGCCTGGTGTCAGGAGGCGTTGCTTCTTGATGTGCATGTAGTGTGAAAAAAAGGAGGGAACTGCGAAAAGCAAGATGAACCTTTAGAATAACAGATCATGCCTATCCTCGAACAAATTCAAAAAGACATGGTGGCCGCCATGAAAGCGAAGGACGAAGCGCGCCTGGGCGCGATTCGCATGTTGAAGGCCGCCCTGCAAAAGCACCAGATCGACTCCATGAAGCCGCTGGACGAAGCGGCCGAGTTGCAGGTGCTCAACACAGTCGTTAAGCAGCGGCGGGATTCGATCGAGATGTTTCGCAATGGAGGGCGCGAGGAACTGGCGGCGAAAGAAGAAGCCGAGCTTCGCGTGATCGAAGCGTATCTGCCCGCCGCGCCTTCGTCCGAGGAGATCGAATCCGCCATCGCCGCCGCGATCGCCGAAACCGGCATCACCGACAAGAGCAAGATGGGGCAGGTGATGAATGCCGCCAAAGCGAAGTTGGCCGGCAAACGCATCGACGGCAAAGCGCTGAGCGAGATCGTGCGCGCCCGTCTGACTTAGCGTGCTTCGAACTGGGAAATCGTCGCTCCTGCGCCGGGTCCGTCGTTGGTCGTTCGCTTCGTATCCTGCGCAGCAACGTACTTCGCCTTCGTGAACGCTTGGTGCCAGATAAGCATAGTCAGCAGCGACGTGATCGACATGATCATGTTGCCGGCTTCGTGGGTCGATTTGTCCACCAACCTGGCGGAGTGGCCCAGCGCGTCGCCGGCGCATTGAATGCCCAGTCCCGCGCATACCGTCATCAGCAGGATGTCGCGTTTCGGCATCTTCAGCAAAAACGACCAAAGCACCATGTTCATCGCGGCGGCCGCGAAGGTCAGGTCGCGAGTCACATGGGTCAGAAACCGGGAAAGCACTCTCGGATCCCAATGGATTGTCACCGATGCGACGCCGATTAGAAACCCGCACAGGGTCAACATTCGGACGACGCTAGCCGAACGGTTCGATTCGACGCCCGCCCGGTAGGTCATCTGCAGCACGAACATGAACAGCGTCACCTGGTAGATCGCCGATAGCACCCAATATGTTTTGGTGCTGACATCGTTCCATGGGTTTACGCCAATGATGGGAAGCAGCGTCGGTACGATACTGAGTATGTTCAATACCAATAGCAAGGTAAGGAGCGGGTACCGCCGCCACCATCCAACGAGGAGTCGTTGCAGCGTCAACACCATCAGCGACACCGAAATGCCGCCGACAAGCGTGTAGAAAATCTGCTTCACGTCCAGACGTTCAGTTCCTCTCCAAGTAGTCTATCGGCCGGAGCAAGAAATTTGAATAGGGTGAAATACATAAAGCGCGAGGTTTGGGCACACCAAACCTCGCGCTTTCTCGAACGCTTTCTTGACGACAGCTAACGGTAGGTAGCCGCGTTAGTTGCCGATGTCCTCGACCGGAGGGGGCGGGAAGGGCCCGAAATTCAGAGTTCCGATGTCTTCGACTGGAGGTGGAGGGAAGGGGCAAAAATTGGCCGCGCTCAGGGAGGTAGCCGCGATTACTGCGGTCACAACCGCAGCCAACACACCCCGTAGAATTGTTTGCCGTAGCATTGTTTTCACCTGTTGCCCAGAAGGGCAGATTACCTTTTGGCGTGATCCTTGAGGGACTCTACTACCAGTAATGCTTCTGCCCTATTATAGGGTATGACTAGTCTCCTGTCTTGGATAATTCTTTACAACGGCGCACCTTATCGAGGATAACGTCTGCGGAGGCCTTCCATGTGAAGGGGGTCGGGGCTCCGTTCCAACCGGCCAGCCAGTGGTAGATGGCGGTTTCCAATTCGTGGACACTGTGGAAGGTGCCACGCCGGATCATGCGCTCGGTGATCAGTGCGAAGAAGCGTTCCACTTGGTTG
>VFZW01000356.1 GCA_016871055.1 Acidobacteriota bacterium | reverse complement strand
CTTCATCGCCTCGGCGAGTTGCCAGGCCAAGACCTCTTTCACCGCCTGCGCCTGCGCCTCCTCGAAAATACCCTCTTCCTTTAGGAAATCTTCAATGCTTGAACCCATGTGTTTCTTGCTCACCGTCCTAACTCCCTCTGGCGCTTCCGCGCGATAGACAAATCTTCGTCCGGAGTCGCCCGCGTTTTCTTGATGAACCCGTGAAGCGCGACCAAATGCCCATGGTGATAACTGACCAATACCCTTGCTGTTCGATTGGACGTCAATTCAGTCCGAATCTCCCACAACCCCACCCCCATGGGACGGCACAACGGCATCCCCACGGGCTAGCGCCATTGCGCGCGCAAAAGATCCCTTCCGATCGTTTGGCGATCGCTCTGCTCAAAACGCTGTAGCCACTCTCGGACCGGCTCGCTCCCCGTTGCGGTTTTGTAGAAAATCAGCGGAACCTTTTGCGGCGGTAAGCCCTGCGGCACGGTGAACTGCTCCAAACCGAGTGTACCTTGTAAGGTGCACTTCTAGCAATCAGCCCCGACCATCCTCAACGTATGCATGCAATGTGGCTGGCCTCGACCGGCTCCCTACGGCTCCTCGCTATACGCAATGTTCGCCATCGAACCCTCGGGCGACTTGCCGAGCGAAACGATCACATTGCGCTTCCTGTCTTTGTGCTGAAACTGAAGGTGCGCGCCTTCATCGCTGCCGCTTGTCGCCACCGACAGCTCCGAATCGTATCCGGCGGACTTGTACTTTTCCTCGAACATCGCTTTCAACGCCGTCACGGATTCCTTCGACTGGACTACAATACTCCCCGCAGCGCGGCCCTGATTGGTTGAGGTAAACCCGCCTTGCACCGTTGCGCCCGGTGGAATGAAAACCCAATCCGGGGCCTTCACACTTGCGGCTCCGCCAAACACCGCCTTACCCTCATCGGTCTCGATCGAGATCTTCCCATCCTTCACCGAGTCCATGTCGATCGTGACGACCTTACCGGTCTTCTTGTCGCGAACCGTTATCTTCCCCGCCTTTTCGTCCGAGTCGATCACGTCGATGTCCGGGTTCGCCGCCGCGATCATTTTCACGATTGCCGTTCCCGGATTCGCTCCAACTTCTTTCACCTTGCTTGCCGCCCAGTACATGAACATGCCCGCGGCCGCGACCACCATCAGCGCGAGTCCGAAGAATCCCACCAGCAACCACACCCAAATGGGCGTACCTTTCTTCGCGGGCGGCGGTTGTTGCGGATTCTGAGGGTACTGCGGCTGTTGCGGATGTTGAGGCGCTGACATGCCGCCATTGTGCCACATGCGACGGAGATATGATAGGGTTGATGCGAACGCCCCACCTGCTTCTTCTTATTGGAGTCTCAGCGGCCGCGCAGGATTTCACGCGCGATGTGCAGCCGATCTTTAAGCGCCGCTGCATCGCCTGCCACGGCGCCGGAATGCAGACCAACGGGCTGCGCCTCGACGATGGAGCATCGATCCTTCGCGGCGGTTACTCAGGATCGGCGGTTGTCGCCGGCAAAGCGGCGGAAAGCATCCTTCTTAAACGGCTCACCAGTTCGGAAAAGGGCTTCATGATGCCGCCCACCGGGGCACGCTTAACAGCCGAAGAGCTCGCCGTGATTTCGATGTGGATCAACAGCGGCGCCGCCGTTCCGGCGTCGACGATCGCATCGACAACGCGCCGCGCGTCCAACCACTGGGCCTTTCAACCCGTCGCGCGCCCGGCTGCGAAGAGCCTCGACGAAATCGTCCGGGCTCGTCTCGCGACCGAAAAACTCACTCCCTCGCCCGAGGCCGATCGCTACACTCTTATCCGGCGTCTAAAGCTCGATCTGCTTGGCTTGCCCCCCTCGCCCGAAGAGGTAACAGCCTTCGTGGAAGACAAAAGCCCCAACGCCTGGGAACGGCTCATCGACAAGTTCCTCGCTTCGCCGCACTACGGCGAACGCTGGGCGCGCCCCTGGCTCGATCTCGCCCGCTACGCCGACAGCGACGGTTACGAAAAAGACCAGGTCCGCCCTCACGCCTGGCGCTACCGGCACTGGGTCATAAACGCGCTCAACGACGACATGCCGTTCGATCGCTTCACGCTTGAACAAATTGCCGGCGATCTGCTGCCCGGTTCGACGGTCGAGCAAAAAGTCGCCACCGGTTTTCACCGCAATGTTCTGGTGAATCGCGAGGCCGGTGTCGACCGCGCCGAAGCCCGCTTTGAGCAACTCATCAATCGCACCAACACCGTCGCCACTACTTGGCTCGGCCTCACCGCCGGCTGCGCACAGTGCCACGATCATAAGTACGATCCGTTCTCGCAGAAGGACTACTACCAACTTCTCGCGTTCTTCAACGAGGCCGACGACGTCAACATCGACGCCCCGCTTGCCGGCGAAATGGGCCCGTATCTAAAGGCCCTTCCCGCTTACCGCGCCGAAACGGAAAAACTCCTCACCGAGTACAAGATCCCCGAACTGCAGGCCCGTTGGGAAACGAAGATGCGAGATGCGTACGCGAATCCCGGCCGCGATGCCGAGTTCGATTTCTGGATCACGTCCATGTCGGCCTCGGTCGATCACGCCATGCGCCTGCTGCACAAGAAGGACCGCACCCAGCGCGAAGGCGACATCGTCACCAACTACTTCACGTCCAACCCCGGTCCTGAGTTCAATCGCGATAAAGAGGTCACCGCTAAGCTCAAGGAACTCCGCGAAAAGCTCACCAAACTTAACAGCGGTTTCCCCGCGCTCACGCAGGCCTACACCATCGGCGTGCACCAGGATCACCCAACAACGCACATCGCCATTCGCGGCGACCACCGCAGCCCAGGCATCGCCGTCACCCCCGGCGCGCCGCCGGTTCTGCCGCCGATGCAGGGCGACACTTCGCGCCTGTCTTTTGCCAAGTGGCTTGTCGCGCCCGACAACCCGCTCACCGCGCGCGTCACGGTGAATCGCGCCTGGCAGGAGTTTTTCGGCCGCGGCATCGTCAAAACCTCCGAAGACTTCGGCGCTACCGGCGACAAGCCTTCGCACCCCGAACTGCTCGATTGGCTCGCATCGGAATTCATGGCCAACCGATGGAGCATGAAGGCCCTCCACAAGACGATCGTCATGAGCGCGACCTATAAGCAAACGTCCAGGTACCGCGCCGAAGTGGCCGCCGTCGATCCCGAGAACGCGCTTCTCGCGCGACAAAGCCGTTTGCGTATCCCCGCCGAAAATATACGGGACAGCGTGCTTTTCATCTCACAAACGCTGAGCCCTGAAATCGGGGGCAAGTCCGTGATGCCGTATCTGCCGAAGGGCGTCGGCGAACTCGGCTACGGCGGCACAAAGTGGCGCGAAACGATGGGTCGCGATGCCTACCGCCGCGGCGTCTACATTCACCATCAGCGCACCACGCCGTATCCATTACTCGTCAACTTCGATGCGCCCGATTCTTCGGTTTCCTGCGCGCGCCGCCGCAGTTCGAACACGCCGCTGCAAGCGCTCAATCTGCTCAACGATCCTCTCTTCGTCGAAGCCGCCAACGCGCTCGCCGTTCGCACCGCCGCCGAAGCGGATGCGCCCGGCGCGCGTATCGACCGGATGTTTCAACTCACTCTCGGCCGCCCACCACGCGCCACCGAAAAAGAAAAACTCTCGAAGTACCTCGACGCCCAGTCGCGCGATCCGCAAGTCTGGACCGGCCTCGCGCGCATCCTCTTTAATCTCGACGAATTCGTGAACAGGGAGTAGTCAATATGAATCGCCGCACACTACTCAGTAACTTTGGCTACGGCTTGGGCAACATGGCGCTGGCCGACCTCATGCACGCCGCCGACGCGCCCAATCCGCTCGCGCCGAAGAAACCGCACCACGCCGCCAAAGCCAAAAGTGTGATCTTCCTTTTCATGGAAGGCGGCCCGAGCCAGATGGACCTTTTCGATCCCAAGCCCGCGCTCGCCAAACACGACGGCAAACCGCTGCCCGCCGAGTTCACCAAGGATTTGAAGCTCGCGTTCACAAAGCCAAATGCCGCCGCGCTCGCCAGTCCGCGCGTGTTCAAGCCGTGCGGCCAAAGCGGCGTCGTCATCTCCGACTACCTGCCTGGCTTGCAATCGGTCGCCGACGACATCTGCGTCGTGCGCTCCATGCATACAGAAGCTATCAATCATCATCCCGGCCAACTCCTGCTCTTCAGCGGGTCGATACAAACCGGCCGGCCGACATCGGGCGCGTGGGTGACTTACGGCCTCGGAAGCGAGTCGAAGAACCTGCCCGGGTTCGTCGTACTGTCGAGCGGCTCGGGCACTTCCGGCGGTGCGTCGAATTTTTCGAGCGGCTTCCTGCCGTCGACCTATCAAGGCACGATCTTTCGCAACAGCGGCGATCCGATTCTCTATCTGTCGAATCCCGACGGCGTCAGCCGCGACTCGCAGCGCGCCAGCCTCGACACGATCAAGGAGCTTAACGAAGAGCACCTCGCCATGCACGGCGATCCCGAAATCGCCGCCCGCATTCAGAGCTACGAACTTGCCTTCCGCATGCAGATGAGCGCGCCGGAACTGCTCGATTTTTCGAATGAGTCGAAAGAGACGCTCGACATGTACGGCCTCAACGATACTGCCAGCAAACAGTTCGGGACGAATTGTCTGCTCGCGCGGCGGCTTGTCGAACGCGGCGTGCGCTACGTCATGCTGATGGACGCGTCATGGGACACGCACACCGAACTCAACAAGAAATTGAAAGCGAAGTGCGATCAAACCGACAAAGGTTCTTCAGCGCTCGTGAAAGATCTAAAGCGCCTTGGACTTTTGGACAGCACGCTTGTAATTTGGGGCGGGGAATTCGGCCGCACGCCGATCTGCGAAATCCGCAACACGCGCGATCCCGAAAACGCGGGCCGCGATCATCATCCGACGGGCTACTCGATGTGGCTAGCCGGCGGTGGCGTCAAAGGCGGCATGACCTACGGCGAGACTGATGAACTCGGCTTCAATATCACGCGCGACAAAGTCCACGTTCACGACCTGCAGGCGACGATGCTCCACTGCCTCGGTCTCGACCATTTGAAGCTCACCTTCCGCCACCTTGGCCGCGATTTCCGCCTCACCGACATCGGCGGCAATATCGTCAAGCCGATCCTGAAGGGGTAGCGCGCCCTAATCTCCGCCAAATTCCCGCATATTCTCTTCCCAGGTGCGCTTCAGCGACGCCAGGAATTTCGCCACGCCCGGATCCTTGCGTACCGGATCCAGCATCTTATCCCGCTCCATCATCGGATACTGCGGCCAGCCCGTGCTGACCGTTTCTTCCAGCCAATGCAGAGCCTTTGCAGGCTGGCCCATTCGTCCATAAAGTTGGGCCAGCGCATACGTCGCGTGATGATAGAACTGCAACCGAGGCGACTGCTCCGTCATCGCTTCCAACGCAGCGATGTCGCGAAGCGCTTCCGCCTTCTTTCCTTGCAATAAATAGAGCCGCGGCCGCAAACCCCATCCGACCGTCTTCCTCTGTTCCGTAGCGTACTCCTTCTCCAACAAGGGCGCCGCTTGCTCCGGCTGTTCTTTCACCAGGTAGTACAGCGCCTTGGGACCGCGTCGCCGAGTTCGGCGGTCCGCCTCCGCGGCTTCGTCTACTCGTTGCGACATATAGTAGCTCTCTACATACGAACGCTGGACGGAATCGCTATTCGGTTCGGCCGATAGTGCTGCTTGCCCGTGTTTTTCTGCAAGTGCCTCCAGCCCGATGTGCCAGTAGTAATAAGCCATCTCGTCATGGCCTGCATTCGGATCCAGCCGGAGCGCCATGCGCATCTCGCGAATGGCATCCCGCAGGTTCCAATCTCCGTAGTGCGTGTAATGCAGCATGCTTCGTCCCACATGGATCTGCGCCAGTCGCGGGTCGATCTTTTCGGCTTGATCGAGTTCCGCTTTCGCCAGTTCCACGACTCCTGGATCGCTGAACCAGAACATCGCGCTGTAGGCGTACGCATAGCCAAGTTGGGCCCGCGCAGGCGCGTAATTCGGATCCGCTTCGATGGCTCTTTTGAACAAGTCGATAGCCAGATGAAGCTCTTCTTGTCTCGATCTCCTGTCCAAATGAAACAGCGCTTTGCTGTAATACTGGAACGCCTCGGTGTTCGCCGTCGACCGCTTCTCGAATTCAACGCGTTGCTCCGGCTCCAGTTTCAGCCGAAGGTGGCCGGCCACCTGTTTGGCGATCTCATCCTGAATCGCGAATACATCACCGGCCTTCACATCGAAGATTTGTGTCAAGATAGATTCGCCGGACGAGGTTCGCAGCAGATGCATGCTTACGCGGATGCGTTCGCCCAACTGCTGCAAGTTGCCTTCCAGCACGACCTCTGTATTTAGCTGGCGTGCGACTTCCAGCGGATCGTAATCGCCCTTTGCGTACTTCCGGACCGCACTGATGGGCCGGACTTGCAATAGAACGGGCTGCCCGATCTTTGTGATGAGTGCGTCGGCGATTCCCAAGCCGAGAAAATTGTCGTTCGATTCCGCACTGAGAGTACGAAGCGGAAGGATGGCGATGGAACTGATCGCCCGCGCGGATGTCGCAATCCGCCATGCGTAGAAGCCCGCAACCGTAACCGGGACCGCCGCCGCTAACGGAAGCATCCATCGGCGTGGTATTCGTCTTTCAGACGGCGCGGCGCCTTGGACGGCGCGCAAGTCCACCGCCAGGTCGGCGATGTTCTGGTAGCGCTGATCGGCGGACTTGGCGAGAGTCTTGCCGATAATTCGGTCCATTTCCACCGGCAGGCCGCTCCGCAGAGCGGTGACAGGTTCCGGCTTGCTATGCACGATCCCGAAACTGAGCGCCTGTTCTGGTGGCCCAAGGTCAAGAGCGGCGGAATTCTCGGCGGCCACGATTATCTCGACGCCGTCAACGGCGCCGGCGTTTTTGGCGTGAAAGCCGCCGTCACCGAATTCACCGCGAAGCTCGGCCTCGCACCCGTTATCTCGCAAGAAGCCGAATGGCGGTCCTACTTCATCCGCAAGCCCTAGCCAAACACATTTGAAATGTTGAAACCATCGGTCGTCTGTCGGATGATCTTGTTGTCAAGACGAGAACAGGAGACTGGCGACCGATGGAAACGTTCA
>VFZW01000355.1 GCA_016871055.1 Acidobacteriota bacterium | reverse complement strand
CGGTGCGCCAGACTGAGCAAAAGCTGCAGTGCTTCGGGCAGCCGCGCACGGTCTGAACCGAGGCCCACATATAGTTTTCGCGGTTAATGAGATCCCATCGGGCGGGAAGGAATCGCTCGCCTTCGACGCGTCCGCCTTCGTAAACCGGTTCCGGCAGTCCCTTTTCGATCGCGGCAAGAACCTCTTTCCAGACCAAGTCACCGTCGCCTTTAACGACAGCGTGCGCAGCGCCAAGATCGCGCGCTTCCTCCGGATACAGCGTGGCGTGAATGCCGCCGAAGACGACCCAAGCACCGCGTTCGCGGGCTTGGCGGCCGATTTCGAAGCCGCGCGCCGCGTTGGCGGTGTGGATGCCAATGCCGACGACGTCACCTTTCTGGATCGTCTCTAGGTCCAGCGGCTCGATGGTTTCGTCGACAAGTTTCGGATCGCCGAAGCGCTTCGGAGTGGCCGCAGCCAGAACGAAGAGCCAGCGCGGCGTGATAACCGCGGTCCCAAACGATAGATCGCTCGGATTCACCAGAAAAACGCGCAAATGACACCTCCTAAGAAATCGGGGCTCTGTCGAACGAGGACGCGGCAACACTTCTTCAAGACGACCGAGATCTTCTGATGATAGCGCAGATGTGGCCGTACGCCCGTCGCGGCCGGGCTGTCGCCCCCCGCCGATTTGTGATTTGCTAGAAGGGTTCCGGGTATGCGACTGTTCTTCCTTATTGCCGGCGTTAGCCTGGCAGCCGATCCGCGCCAGTTGCTGCAGACGCATTGCGGGTCGTGTCATCAGGGCGCCAAGGCGCCCGGGGGGATTGATCTTAGCGCATTCGACGCGCCTTGGTCCGACCAGCGCTGGGTACGCATTCACGATGCGGTGCGCGATGGTGTGATGCCGCCGAACGGCCGGCTTCAGTCGGGTGACCGAATCGCGCTCCTGCGGGCGATCGCCGAGCCGTTGACGGCGTTCGAATCGATGAGCGATCGCTCCGTGCTTCGGCGCTTGAATCGTTACGAATACGAAAGCACGCTGCGAGACGTGTTGCAAGCGCCGTGGCTGCAATTGAAGGACGGCCTTCCGGAAGACGGCTTGGTCGCGCGATTCAATAAATCTGGAAACGCTCTCGATATTTCGCACGTGCAGATGGCTCGGTATATGGAGACCGCCGAACAGGCGCTGCGCGCGGTGTTGAAGGCGTCGAGAACGCCGGTGGCATCGACCCGATACTATGCCCGCGATCAGCGCACCTTCCTGACTCGCATGCGATACAGTTCCTTCAACAACCATCCCGAGCGGGCGACGATTCCCGTGCTGGGTTTCGATGCGCAGCCCGAAGTTCTGAACGAGAAAGTTCCACTGACGAATGCCGCCGACCGCGAGCGCGAAGCCTTCGTGACGACTGCCAGCACGTATACGGGCAACAACTACCACTTCGATAAGTTCATCGCGCCGGCGGGCGGGCGCTACAAACTTCGCTTCAACGCGTACTCGATTTGGGTGCACACGATCTGGGGGCCGGTTAATCACAAGACGCGTCCGGCGTGGTGGCGGCCCGATCGAGAGCGCACGTCGAAGGGCCGCACGGTCGAGCCGGTGAGCCTTTACGCGCTCGCGCGCGGCGGCGAGAAACGCTTTCTCGGGTCGTTCGATGTTTCGCCGGAGCCCGGCGTGCAGGAGTTGGAAGTGACGCTGCTGGAAGGCGAATCGATTCAGCCCGACGCGGCGCGACTGTTCCGCTCGCGGCCGGGCTTCCGCGGGAATCCAGAATCGACCAAAGAAGGCACACCGGGGGTCGCTTATCGGTGGATGGAAGTCGAAGGGCCCGCTAAGCAGCCTGTACAATTCGACATGACTGGCGATGTTGCTGTTACGGTGCGTGCGTTCATGACGCGTGTTTATCGGCGTCCGCCGACCGCGGCCGAAGTCGCGCGCTACAGCGCAATCGCGCGAAACGATCGGCTGGCCGGATTCACGGCGGTGCTGTGTTCGCCCGGTTTCTTGTACCTGGAAGAAACGCCCGGCCGGTTGAAGCCGGAGGCGCTCGCTGCTCGGCTGTCGTATTTTCTCGCCAATACCAGGCCCACCGGCGCGAGCTTCGACAAGCTGCTCGAAGACCCCTCGCGTTTCGTGAATCCGTTCCTCGACTACTGGCTCGATCTCCGCAAACTCGGCGATACCACGCCCGATGTCACTTTGTACCCCGACTACTATTTGGACGATTTGTTGACCGAATCGTCGCTGTTTGAAACGCAGCTCTTCGTGCAAGAACTGATCAAGCGCGATTTGCCCGTACGGAATTTGATCGACTCTCGCTTCACGTTCTTGAATGTGCATCTGGCGCGGCACTATGGAATCGCCGGCGTGGAAGGCGTGAACATGCGGCGCGTCGACCTGCCGGAAGGCAGCGTGCGCGGCGGGTTGCTGACGCAAGCCAGCGTGCTGAAGTTGACCGCGAATGGCACGACGACTTCGCCCGTTTTGCGTGGCGCCTGGATCATGGAGCGCATCGTCGGCGATCCTTCGCCGCCGCCGCCATCTGGTGTTCCCGCGGTTGAGCCCGACACGCGGGGCTCGACGACCATTCGGCAGCAACTCGACAAACACCGGTCAATTGCAAGTTGTGCGGCGTGCCATCGCAAGATCGATCCGCCGGGTTTCGCACTTGAGAACTTTGACGTGTTCGGCGCGTGGCGCGAGCGTTATCGATCGACCGACGACGGGGAGGCGATGAAGGGCATCGGCAAGAACGGGCATGACTTCACGTTTAAGCTGGGGCTGCCCGTCGACGCATCGGGCGATGGTTTCCGCGACATTTCCGGTTTCAAGAAACTGCTGCTCCAAGACGAACGCAAGATCGCGCGAAACGTCGTCAACCAACTTGTCACTTACGCAACCGGCGCGCCCGTGCGCTTCTCCGACCGCCCGGCGGTTGAGGCGATTCTCGATCGCGCCAAATCCAGTAACTACGGCTTCCGCACGCTGATGCGCGAGGTCGTTCAGAGCCCGCTATTCACGCACAAATGAAAATCACACGTCGAACTCTGCTACGTGGCGCGGGTGTCGCGCTGGGACTTCCGCACCTGGAGGCATTCGCACAAGCGAAAGAAACACCACGCCGCATGCTGGCGATCTGCAACAACCTTGGCGTTTTGCCCGGCGGGTTCTTTCCAACGAAAGCGGGCCGCGATTACGAACTGCCCGCGTATCTCAAAGAGATCGCCGCGTTTCGCAACGACTTCACCGTGTTCAGCGGGTTGTCGCATCCCGATGTAGACGGCAGCCACGCGTCGGAGGTATGTTTCCTTACGGCCGCGCCGCATCCGGCCAATGGCGGATTTCGGAATTCGATCTCGCTCGATCAGGTGATGGCCGAACAGATCGGCGTAAAGACGAGATTTCCGTCACTGACGTTTGGCGTCAACGTGAATCGCGGTCAGCGCTCGTTGACGTGGACCGGCGGTGGTGTAATGATTCCGTGCGAAGATTCGCCGTCGGCGATTTACAAGCGGTTGTTTCTGCAGGGGTCGGCCGAAGAGATCGAGCGGCAGATGAGTCGATTGAAGCTCGGCGAGAGCATCATGGATTCGGTTGCCGAACATGCACGCGGCTTGAAGAAAGATCTTGGCGCGCGCGATGTCGAACGGCTTGATCAGTACATGACCGGCGTGCGTGAACTTGAACGGAGGTTGGTGCTGGCGCGGGAGTGGGAAAAGAAGCCCAAACCGAAGACCACCGCGCCGGAGCCGAAAGACCCGGCCGACTCGCGGCTGTACATGGAAAAGGTCCGGCTCATGTACGACATGGCGCGGTTGGCGTTCGAGACCGATTCGACGCGACTGATCACGCTATTTCTCGATAGCTCGAATTCGCCCGCGATCGATGTGGAAGGCGTGCAAATCACCGACGGCTATCACAACCTTTCGCATCACGGACGTAATGAGAGCAAGCTGGCCCAGTTGACCGCGATCGACACGTGGCACTTCAAGCTGCTGAACGAACTGTTCGCGAAATTGAAGGCCGTGAAGGAAGACGGCGAAACGCTGCTGGATCGGTCGATGGTGCTCTACGGTTCGAACTTCGGAGACGCCAACAAACACACGACCGATAATCTACCCGTGCTGCTGGCCGGCGGCGGGTTCAAACACGGGCAACACTTGGCGTTCGACAAGCAGAAAAATCATCCGCTGCCGAATCTGTTCTTGAGCATGCTGCACAAGATGGGTATCGACGCGCCGAAGTTCGCGTCGTCGACCGGTACGCTGTTGTAACGATTTCGGCGCTCGTCCGTAATAGCTTCCGAGAACGGGTTTGCAGTCCATCGAGACAGACGAGCAGTTGATGACCGCGGTCCGCGAGGGCGATACCCATGCTTTGGGAGCGCTTTTCGACCGCCATCATGCCGCGTTGTACCGGTACTTCTATCGCATGAGCGGAAGCGCTTCGGCGAGCGAAGATCTGACGCAGGACGTATTTCTGCGGCTGCTGAAAAAAGGTGAAACGTGGAATCCGGCGATGAAGTTCACGAGATGGACGTATCGGATTGCGCACAACACGTTTATCGATCGTTCGAGAAAGTCGAAATGGGAAACCGAGATGCCCGCGCAGCATGAATTCGCCGCACCTTCCGGCCGCTCCTTGGAGCGCGACGAAGAGCACGCGCTGTTGCACAAAGCGTTGCTGCAACTCGCGCCGGACAAGCGCGAACTGCTGATTCTGAGCCGGTTTCAGGGATTGCGGTACGACCAGATCGGCGAGTTGCTTGGCATTGAAACCAACACCGTGAAAGTGCGCGTTTTCCGTGCGCTGGGGCAGTTGCGCGAGGCGTACGCGGCGCTGTCGCGAGACCCGATATTGCTGGCGATGGAGGCGAAACGATGAATACCGAGTGCAGTTCGCTGGAGCTTCAATTGGCCGACTATCTCGCCGGGGTGCCAAGCGCCGAAGTCGACGCGCATCTGGCTGTCTGCGAACAGTGCCGCGCGAGTGTGGCGCTGTGGTCGAATATGGCGGCGATGCCGGCCCCGGTTGCGCCACGGATGCGATTGCAGTTGCCGAGGCCACGGAATTATTGGCCGTTGGCGCTGGCAGCTTCGGCGTTGCTGGCGGCCGGACTTGGGTTTTACGGCGGGCGCGCGAGCGCACCCTCGAACGATATCGCTTCGCTACGGAAAGAAGTGCGGAGCCTGCGTGAGGTGGTTGCGCTGTCGCTGCTCGATCAACAATCGGCGAGCGAGCGGTTGCGCGGCATTCGGTATTCGGCGTCGGTCGACGCGAGCGATCCGGAACTGGCCGAGGCGCTGTCGCACACTCTGCGCGCCGATCCGTCGGTTGACGTGCGGCTCGCGGCCGCCGATGCGCTGCGCCGGTTCCCGCAATCGACGAAGTCTCGCGAATCGATGTGGCAGATTTTGAATGCCGACGATTCGCCGCTGGTACAGATTGCGGTCATCGACCTCCTTTCAGAAGACCCGCGACTGCCGCAATTGCTCAACAACGGCAATATTCATCCAAGCGTTAAAGAATACGTGCAAGCAGTGCTTGCGAACCCACAGAAACGAGGATTTCAATGAGAATCGCAATTTTGATATTGCTGGCCGCGCCCGCGTGGTGCGACGTCGAATCGAAGCGCACTGTAGAAAAGGCACTTCCGCTCGCCGCCGGAGGCACGCTGCACGTGTGCGGCTTCAACGGGTCGGTTCGCGTAGAGCCCGGCAACGGCGCCGAGGTCCGCTTTACGGTGCATGAAAAACTGAAGGGCGACTCGCAGTCCGATTTGGACGAACTGAAGCGGGAAATTGATGTCGTCATCACCGGCGACGCGCAGCATGTAAGGGCGGGCGTCAAAGGTCCGTGGTCGGATGGCGTCTGCGGCGCGGAGACCAAACGCAAGAGCAACTGGAGCGGCCGCGATAAACATTTCTCGCATGAGTTCTTGGTGCAGGCTCCACGGGATGCCCGCCTGGAAATCTCAAGCATCAACGGTTCGCTCGATATCAAGGACATGCGCGGCGACTATAAAATCAGGACCGTCAACGGCTCGATCAAGTTGCACGACGTCGAAGGGAGCGGTGACATGGCAACTGTCAACGGTTCCGTAACCGCTGTCTTCCGCAATAACCCGCGCAACGATACGATGCTAAAGACTGTGAACGGGAAACTGGCGCTCTATTTGCAGCCGACTCTGAATGCCGACTTTTCGATGAAGACCGTCAACGGCGACGCGTTTACCGATTTCGATATGACGCCGATTGGTGTGAGCGGATCGTCGGAGACGAAGGCCGGCAACAAGATTGTCTATAAGCGCGGCAGCGGCGTTCACATGCGCGCCGGCAACGGCGGGCCGAAGATCACGGTGGAGACGGTGAGCGGTTCGGTGATGCTGCACTCGCTGGCCAAGGGGCGTCCGTAATGCGATACGCGCTTCTGTTGTTCGCGCTGCCGGTTCTCGCCGAGCGGATGACGATCCCGCTTCGCGATCCCTCGCGTCCGGCGCATCTTAAGTTCACGACCGTCAACGGTTCGATCATCGTTAAGCCCCATGCCGGCCGCGAGGTGATCATTGACTCTGATGCCCCGCTGCCATCGGCCAAGCCAGCGCCGAACGGCATGAAGCGGATCGATCTGGGCCGCGGCGGAGTGACGATTGAAGAGGAGAACAACGTCGTCACGATCAAGCCCGGTCATTTGAGTGGCAATTCGTATACGGTGCTTGTTCCCGCTGCAAGTTCGGTCAATCTGAAATCCGTCAACGCGAAGGAGATTCGTGTGGAAGGGCTTGACGGCGAGGTCAATGCGGACACAGTCAACGGCGTGATTACACTGGTTGATGTTTCCGGCCCTGTCGTCGCACATGCGTTGAATGGGCGGCTAAAGGTGACGATGACGCGCGTACCGGAAGGTAAGCCGATGTCGTTCAGCACGCTCAACGGGCGTATTGATGTGACGCTGCCCTCGGCTACGAAGGCCGACTTGAAACTGAGCAGCCAGCACGGTGATATCTACAGCTACTTCGATGTGCAGGTTTCACCGACTGTAACGCGCACTGAGTCTGGCCGCGGCGACGGCCCGAAGTATAAGTTGAAGTTTGACCGTACAGTGACGGGCAAGATTAACGGCGGTGGGGCGGAGATAT
>VFZW01000354.1 GCA_016871055.1 Acidobacteriota bacterium | reverse complement strand
GAGCGTCTGGTCAAGAAGGTTCGCACCGAACTTCTCACGATGCCGTTCCTGTCGGTGTTCGATCACCTGACCTACCGCATCGACGGCGATACGGTCTACCTGAACGGGCAGGTCATCCGCCCGACGCTCAAGACCGACGCCGGCCGGCGGGTCGCCAGGATCGAAGGCATTACGAAGGTCGTCAACGAGATCGAGGTTCTGCCGCTCTCCCCGTTTGACGATCGCGTCCGGCTTGCGGTTGCGCGCGCCGTCTACGGCAACTCGGTACTTAACCGCTACGCGCTCAATCCGAATCCGTCGATCCGCATCGTTGTCAAGAACGGCAACGTCACGCTGGAAGGTGTGGTTGCGCGCGAGATGGATCGCAACGTCGCGAATCTGGCGGCCAACGGCGTGTTCGGAGTCTTCTCGGTGACGAACAACCTTCAGATTGAAGACTCGAAAATCTAACAATTGCGGCTAGGCGTAGCGAGGCGCCTGTCTCTGCCAGCCCCGGTCATGTCCCCATGGCCGGGGCTCTTTTCGTCTGGGCGAGTTCTGGAAAGCTACAGGCGCCGCCAACTGCGATAAAGTTTTGGTGTGAGGGTTCTTCTAGTTTCGCTTGCCGCCGTTTCGGCGATCGTGGCGGCGGATGAGTTTTCGGCGAAGATTCGCCCGATTCTCGCCGCCAATTGTGCGAGTTGCCACAATCCGGCGAATCCGCGCAATCGCATCGATTTTCTGAAGACAGACGCGGTTGCTGATGTCGACACACGCCGGACGCTCTGGCGTGATGTGGCCACGCAGCTTCGAAACCGCACGATGCCGCCGGGCGAGGCGAAGATCTCTGAAGCGGATCGCATGCTGGTTTCGAATTGGATCGAAGATCGGCTGCGCACCACCGGCTGCACGACGGGCGACTACGCCGGCTACGTCGCGCCGCGGCGGCTGAACCGGCGCGAGTGGAAGAACACGATCCGCGATTTGTTTGGTCTTGATGTTCTCGCTCCTGATCTGTTTCCCGCCGATGAAGCGGGCGGCGCGGGCTTCGATACCAACGGCGAGACACTTTACATTCCCCCGATGATGCTCGAACGCTATATCGAGGCGGCGACGGCGGTGCTGGATCGCGTGATCGCTACGCCCTCGTTCAACCGTGTTGTTCTTTCGCACGAGATGAATCCGGCCACCGCTCCGCCAACCGGAATCAAGCCATCGCGATTCTTGAATCCGGGCGAAGTGCTGTCGGCTAACGTTTCGGTCTTCGCCGATGGTAACTACTCGCTGCGCGTGTCGGTCGAACGGCCGAAGGTAACGCCCTTCTCGATGAAGGTCTTCGTCGACGGCATCGAATCCGGCACGGTCAACTACGCGCGTGATTCCGGTGGCGGCGCCACCGCTCGGATTGTCGGGGCGACGCTGGCGCGCGGTCCGCACACGGTCAAGGTCGTCAACGGAACCGAGCGGATTGAGTTCTATAGTCTGACCGTCGATCAGCGGCCGGCCGAAGTAACGTCGGAGCGGCGCTCGCTGCACTTCCGGCTGCTTGGGCTGGAAGTGGGCCAGTCGCCGGTGGATAAACGTGCGGCGGCGCGGAAGCTGCTGACGCGGTTTATGCCTCGCGCGTATCGAGGCAAAGTTGAGCCGGTGGAGATCGACCGCTTCCTCGCGCTCTACGACCGTGGCGCCAATCGCGGCGAGCCGTTTGAAGAGAACGTCAAGCTTGCGCTGAAAGCGGTGCTGATCTCGCCGCGTTTTCTGTTCAAGGTTGCGGAGAACGACTCGAAGCCCGGCATTCGGCCCATTGGTCAATACGATATTGCATCGCGGCTGTCGTACTTCCTCTGGTCGTCGATGCCGGACGATGAGTTGCTGCGGCTGGCGGGAGAAGGGAAGTTGCAGGACCCGAACGTTCTCGCCGCGCAAGTCGAGCGCATGATCGATGATCCGCGATCGCGTGTGTTCGCCAGCGGATTCATGGGCCAGTGGCTGGGCACGCAGGAGATCGGCGGACGTGCCGTTCCGCTGCTGACCGAGTTGCAGCATTTCTATACGCCGGAGGGCGCGGCGGATTTGCGCGAACAACCGGAGTTGTTCTTCCATCACATTCTCACCGCGAACAAACCGGTGTTCGATTTGCTGACGGCGAACTATACATTCCTCACCGAACGGCTGGTGAAATACTACCAATTCGAGGACAAAGTGAAGCTGCCTCCGGGGCCGGGATTTCATCTCGTGAACTGGCCGGACGACAAGCGCGCGGGCGTGTTGGGATTTGCGTCGGTGCTGGCGATGAGTTCGCACTACAAACAGGCCAGCCCGGTGCTGCGCGGCGCGTGGGTGCTCGAGACCCTGTTAGGAACGCCGGTTCCGCCTCCGCCGGCCGACGTGCCGCCGCTCGAAGCCGCGGCGAAGGCCGCCACGAAGAAGATGACGGTGCGGGCGATGCTGGCCAAACATCGAGAGAGCACGGCGTGCGCGGCGTGTCACAACCTGATGGACCCGATCGGGCTTGGCCTGGAGAACTTCGACTGGATGGGCCGCTGGCGCGATACCGACGACGACGGTTCGCCGGTCAACGCGTCGGGCGCGCTGCCGAGCGGCGAAAAGTTCAACGGGCCGGTCGAGCTGCGCGCGGCGTTGATGAATCGTAAGGACGATTTCGCGCGGCAACTGACGTCGAAGTTGTTGGCATACGCGCTCGGACGCGGCTTACAGGACGGCGATCAATGCACCATCCAAAAACTGATGGACGCGATGGCTGGCAATGGATATCAGACACGCACATTGATTCGCGATATTGTATTGAGTACGCCCTTCCGAAACACACAGGCTGACGCGGTGATGAGCGAAAGCCGCGCGCCGGTGAAGAAGGAATCCAAGCGTTTGTTGGGCACCAAGTAAACAGCGAGGTCACGATGCAATCACGACGAAATATTTTACGCGGACTCGGCGTGGCGATGGCCACGCCGTGGCTGGAGTCCGGCGTGTTTGGGGCGACAGGCGGCATCGAACGATTGGCCGCTCCCCCGCTGCGACTGGCTTGCATCTTCATGCCGAACGGCGTGTGGCCCGATCATTGGACTCCCGCGGGCGATGGCGAGGATTACGAGATCACGCCGCATCTGAAGCCGCTGGAAGGGCTGCGCAGCGAGTTTCTGCTACTCGAGAATCTCTGGAATAAGAATACGGTCGGGCGCAACGGCCACTGGCCGAAGGTGCCGGCGTGGCTGTCGGGCGGATTTGTCGAACGTACGACCGGCGGCGATCTGGATTCGGGCGGCACAACCGTTGACCAAGCGATCGCGCAGAAGATCGGTCATGAGACGCCGCTGCCGTCGCTCGAACTCGGCATTGACGCGCCGCGCACGGGCATCGATACGGCGGGCGGCGGCTTCCCCCGCGCGTTGGGATCGTTTCTGTCGTGGGCCGATCCGAAGACGCCGGTCGCGAAAGAGATCGTTCCGCTACTGGCGTTCGACAGATTGTTCCGCAACAAGAAGCGGCCGGTGGTTTCCGGCGCGGATCCGAAGTCGCCCGAGGTGTTGGCGTCATTGCAGCGCGACGATTCATCGGTGTTGGATGCGGTTCTTGAACAGGCCAAGTCGCTGCGCGCGAAAGGCAGCAAGACCGATCAGGCGCGGCTTGATGAATATTTCGAATCGGTGCGAAGTGTCGAGCGGCGTCTGGAAGCTTCTATGAAACCGCAGAAGCGGTGGATCAACGATGGCAAGTATTCGCTGGATCGTCCCGTCGCGGGTACGCCGGCGACGCATGTCGAGCACGTTCGATTAATGCTCGACATCATGGTGCTGGCGTTTTGGACCGATTCGACGCGCGTGGCGACGATGATGATGGGCGACGCGCAGTCGTCGCAAGACTACGGCTTTCTGCCGGGTGTGAAGGGCAATTTCCATGGCCTTTCGCATCACCGCGACATTCCCGAGACGCGGGCGCAGTATCAGGCGATCATCAACTGGCACACCACGCAGATCGCATGGTTGCTCGAGAAAATGAAGAACCTGAAGGAAGGCGACGGATCGCTGCTCGATCACTCAATGGTTCTGTTTGGTTCGTCGCTTAAGTGCGGCAACCGGCATCTCGAAGAAAATCTTCCGCTGCTGTTGGCGGGGCGGGGCAATGGCACGCTTCGGCCGGGGCGGCGCGTGCGGTTTGAAAAGAAGACGCCATTCTGCAATTTGCACCTGTCGCTGATGGAGCGGATGGGCGTGAAGCAGGAGTCGTTTGGGGACAGCACCGGCACGCTTCCGGGACTGGGTTAGAGCTGAGCTTTGATACGAGCGGAATCGATACGGTAGTGCAGTTCCGCGCCGTCGGGCAATACCGTTGCCGGCACGAGCACATTGTATAAGTCGCGGAGTTCTTCGTCTTCGTCGATGTCATGAATACGAAGCGTGAAGGGCTTCTCGCGTTGGAGAGTCCTAAGTTCCGCCTCGGCCGTTTCGCAGAGGTGGCAGCCCTTGCGCGTATAGAATTCGATGATCACCATCGCAGCGCGGGCCTACGGCTGAAGCGGTCGCGCTTGGTCATCAGCAGAACGAAGGCGATTCCCGCCAGAAATCCGCCAATGTGAGCGAACCACGCTACGCCGCCCTGCGATAAATGCGAATGCCCGACACTGCCCACTCCGCTGAAAAATTGAATGACGAACCAGTAGATTAGGATCAGGAATGCCGGGATTTCCATTGTCGTCACGAAGACAACGACGAAGACGAGCGTGAGAATCCGTGAGCGCGGGAACTTCACCATATATGCGCCCATGACGCCGGCGATGGCCCCACTGGCGCCGATGGTCGGCACGCGCGAATCGCTATTGAACAGGACGTGGAACATGGTCGCGGCAACTCCGCACAATAGATAGAACACGACGTAGTTGAAGTGGCCGAGGATGTCCTCGACGTTGTCACCATAGATCCACAGGAACCACATGTTACCGATCAGGTGCATCCAGCCGCCGTGCAGAAAAATGCTTGTGATCACATCGGCCCATTGGAAGCGTGTTGGAATCACGCCGTAGTGTGCGATGAACCAGTTGAGTTCGTAGCGGTCGAGCGAGAACTCATACAAGAACGCCGCTACGTTGAGCGCGATGAGGATGACGGTCGCGAACGGGAACGTGTAGCTAGGTTCGGTATCGCGAAGCGGGATCATGACGCGCGCTGTTCGAAGTCGCGGTTGGTGCGGCGTTCGGCGCGCGCCATCAACGCGGTCGCGTCGGCCAATGGACGGATGCCGCCACGCGCGCCGATGGCAGTGCAGTTGAGCGCTGCCATGGCGTTCGAGAAATCGAGCGTGTCGCGCAGGCTCATCCCTTGCAGGACACCATAACAGAACGCGCCGTGGAAGACATCCCCGGCGCCGGTGGTGTCGACGCAGTTAACGACATAGGCCGGTGAGTAGGAGAACTTGCCATCCATGCGCGCAATGGAACCGAACGAGCCGAGCGTCATGGCGGCGACCTTCATTCCGTACTCTTCCTGAATCATGATGAGCGCGCGGAACGGGTCGCCTTCGCCAGTCCAGCGTACGGGGAATTCGGAACTGGTGATGAGGTAGTCGACGTTGGGCAGGACCTTGTCGAAGCCGTGATAGACGGTGTCGACGTCGACGGTAACGGGAATGTTGTGCTGACGCGCGATTGCGGCGGCGCGGCCGACGGCGGCGGTGTCGTGGCCGTCGATGTGAAGCAGGCGGGCGCAGGTGATCATCTCGGGTTTAATCTCCGCGGGTTCGAGGCGGAGGCAATCGGAGCGCCGCCAAAAGACGGTGCGCTCGCCGGTCGATTGATCGATGACGATGTAGGCCGATTGATTGGCACACCCTTTGCGGACCTGAACGTGATCGATGTTGATGCCGGTACCGAGCAGCGAGTCCATCTGAATGCGGCCGCGCTCGTCGTCGCCGACGGTGCCGATGTACTTTGTGCGCAGCCCAAGCGTGGCGCACGCGACCATGGCGCTGGCAACCTGGCCGCCGGGCGAATACATTTCGTCGACGAAAGGCTCCTTGCCGGCGTAGGCGGGGAAGCGGGGAACGAGAATGAGTGTGTCGGTAGCGTTTAAGCCAACGCCGACGACGTCGAAATCAGACATGCGAATCACTAAGCTAGCACGGCGGGCCTGATCTTGTTCGCTAAGTTGACACGTGTCAAGGTTGGGAGTATACCTAAGTCATGTTCGTGCGGCCGGTGATGCTTGCGGGTGCCATGCTCTGCGCGTTCGTGCAGGCGCAGACATTTCGTATCACATCGACGACTCCGAACGGCGAGGTGCCGGGCGGCGCGATTTATCCCGGCGACAGCGTCCAATTCGTCGTTACTGCGGTCCGAGAGGGCATCACGATGCCGATCACGGCGCGAATCGTCCTGCGCGAATTCAACGCCGACAGCGGCGCTTTGATTCGCGAGCTATCCAATACCGGCTCCGAATCAAACGGCGTCTACCGGCTGCAAGTCTCCGGCTACCGCGTTCCGTCGCAAACATGTCACGGATCCGGCTCGTGACGTCCGGGCCAGACCTTGCGTGGCACGGAACTTAAGGTCCGCGTCGAATTGCAGGCCAGCATCGAGTACTTCGTCCAAACCAACACGGGACTGGTACGTCAGACCGCGACCTCCGCGATCGTGCGTGTTGCCGTGCAATACCCTACCGTCACGTCGATTAGCGTGAGCGAAGTTCCATTGCAATCGTACACACCATTGGTACGCGTCACTGTGCGCGGAGCCAAGTTTAGCGCTGGGAAAAACAATTTCGTGAGCTTACTGAAAACGAACGATCACACCAAGACCATTTTTGCGGCCAGCCCATCCAATCCGGACCCTTACGAAAACTGGCTGCTCCCGCCCGCTCAGCAGCAATACACCATTACACCTCGCGTAATCAATGAAGAAACGATCGAAGTCGCCCTCTCGTCACTCATTGGCGTCGCCGCGTTTAACTCGGAGGCCTCGACACTTGCCCATATCGGCGACTACGATATCGTCGCCCATTGGGAACAGGATGCCCCAACTGGTGTCTCCCGCTTCGGCGCCATTCCAGCCTACGCGACCGGTCTGGTGAAGGTCACGCCCGCCCGCACCGACGACTTCACAAAGATCACGAAGCTTGATGTCGTCATGGATCTTCTGAATCCGGATCCGGCAAAGCGAACGCCGGCCGTTTG
>VFZW01000353.1 GCA_016871055.1 Acidobacteriota bacterium | reverse complement strand
TATGATACCGAAAGGCACCTGCTCTACGTCGCCTGCACTCGCGCTCGCGACGCATTGGTCATCACTGCCGTGGAGCCGGCATCCGAGTTCTTGGATGATATGCGGAGATAAGCGGTAGAACCTGGGTGCTGGCGTGTTTCAGGATCACTTGTTCGCTTTCTTTTTCTCTTTCGGAGATTCGCCTTCACTGGCCGCCTTTGGGCTGGGCCGCTGCAACTCCGCCGGTCGCGCGTCGCGATATAGATCCATCGCCGCCTGGAGTTTTTTCCTGGCCCCGGGAACGGCATCTGGCGGGATCGGCCTTCTTTCCAGGGGATCGACCTTCAGCTCGAACAGCCGCCCATCGCGGTAGAGCTTGTGCGTCAGGTCAAAGGCGGCGGCAGCCGCTTGGGCATTCGACAGGGACACGGCCAGCGGCGACAGGCCCAACAGAAGGAGAGTGAGCGTAATTCTCACGCGGCGGGATATTGTCGGACGTGATGGCGGTCAGTCAACGAACAGAAACATGAAAGGATGCCGAGGAAAACGAGCAATCGAGATTTCATGTTTTGCGGGTGCAATGGCATCAGGATTTCCGCCGTGGGGCGCTCGCGCGTGCGGCGGATGATGTCCTCGTATTTGTCGTGCGACCCATACACGTGGAAGATGAACAGGTCGGGCTGGAACGAATAGAGGTCCGTCTCGGCGGTCTTCGCCAGCAGGAGCGGACGGTTTGGCGGCACATCGGCGGCATGCATCGCGGCCAGCGGCGCGAGCAGGAGAGCGGTGAGCAGGCTGAGGGTGAGTTTCATGGGGCCAGTCCGTTCATTGCCTTCAAGACCTCGCCGAACGCCTCGCGATAAACAACGACAATCCTCTCGCGCGGGGTGCCGTCGGCTTGCACCAGGCCCTGCCGCAGGCCGCGGGTTGGAACTTTCCTGTGGACCTCAAGGCCCGGTCGATCATGACGCTCGTGTTCTGAAACCTGGGCAGCTTTCCCGCGAGCCAACCGGAAAACCACCCGATCCATGGTCCCGCATGGAGACATTTCCCAATGACCCGCGCGTGGCCTACGCCGCATATTACCAGAGCGGACCTTACGACAACACCCAGCCGGCCCCGCGCGCATCAGGGTCGGGGGATTGCTCCGCCGATGACCGGTTCTGGCGATGCGGCCGGTCGCGCGAACGTTCCGTTGCCCGGTTGAGTCTGCTCGTGCCGCGAGGCGCGCTGCCTCCACTGGCCAGGCGACAGGTTCTGCTGCCGGCGGAAGATGCGGTTGAAATGCTGCACGCTGCCAAAGCCGGCTTCGAAGGCGATCTCGGCGCAGGTGTGATCGCTGCGCCGGAGCAGATCGCAAGCCCGGGCAATGCGCCGCTTGAGGATAAACTCAACCACGCTGGTGCCCGCTTCCTTCCGAAACAGGCGCACCAGGCTGCGCGTGGACAGACTCGCCGCCCGCGCGATCACGGGCAAGGTCAGGCGCTCGCCCAGATGGACTTCAATAAAGGTGACCGCGCGCCCGAACTGCATTTTCGTCCGGCCGGGCTCGGGCAACAGACGCTGCTCATCGGCATGGGCGAGGCGGTTGGCAATCAGCTCGAGCAGGTTGAGCAGATCCTCCTGGCGATCCTGCGGCAGCACGCGGTTTTGCTGAAAGCGCTTGCGCAGCGGACCCGACTTGATGCCGGCCTTTACCAAATCCTGCCGCGCGATGCGCCACGCCGCCGCGGTGGGAGGGCGGTCATGCACCTGGCCGCATTGGAGCAGCGCGACCACTTCGCCATTGCGCATGACCGGGACGATGAATTCGTTCAATCCGGCATGGCAGCGATAGCGCACCGCCAACGCGCTGTACCGAGCCTCCAGAAAGCGGCGCTGGTCGCACATGGCGCACAAGGTCCGGCCCGCCGCGTCCTCTTGCAGCGCCGCACAGAACGGTTGCGAACGGCGTTCCGGTTCGAACACCACGACGCGCTGTCCGTCAGCGGAAACCAGCGCGGGATTCACCCCGAAGAGCCGCCAGGCGATGTCCAACAGGCTCCGCAAACCGGGCATCGCGGCAATGTGGTCAAAGGGGCTCATACGACGAAGAGTGTCAGACAAGAAGCGGCCAGCAAGCGCGAAACGCCGGCTGGCTCAATAGGTTCATGCGTTGGTCCACGACGTTTACCGGGGATCCCGCGATAGACTTTGAGGAGCTCAGGTCCACCATTGCGACACGGGCCTAATAATGGGCTTTTGCGTGTTGCCTGGAACGTGTGTGGCGTTTCCTCGCGGGCTCAGGTTCCCAGGCAGACGACAAGGCCTGCTTGGCTTAATAGGTTCATAAATAGGCGCAATGCGTGTAGAGCTGGTCCAGCTCGAGAGGTAGGCTGGCACACCGTGACACTGAACATTTGTCCACCCATTGCGATACCACCGAGTCAATCACCCTGCCGCCGCAGCCCTGACGGTCTGGGTGCGCCTTGCTGCTACGCCAACAACGAGTTCACGCCCCAGCAATCCATGCGCGGGAAGATGTGCCTCCTGGCGTGCTTGTATTCGCTGGGGCAGACGCGGTCCCATGCGAAGTCCGATTGACATGAAGCAACACCAATTCGTGAAAACCCTGTTCGTTAACCTCATCCTGTGCACGTCGCTGTCGGTCCATGCATCCACCAACGAAGGAAGTCTTCGTCAGGCTGCGCCAGAGGTTGGAGCCCAATCACCCGTTACCCACATCAAGGAAGTGTACAAAACCGTCGGCGCATCTCCGCTCAAGCTGAACGTCTTCTACACCGACCAGGCTTTTCAGAAGCGGGACAACACCGCCCTTGTCTTTTTCCACGGCGGCGGGTGGGCCTACGGCTCGCCGAGCGAATTCTTTTCGACGTGTGAACGCTACGCCCGGATGGGGATCGTGACGTTCTCAGCCGAATACCGGTTGTCCAATGAAAATGGGACCACGCCGCACAAAACCATCAGTCCGATCGAGAGTGTCATGGACGCAAGATCGGCGATTCGATGGGTCCGTGGAAACGCCGCCCGACTGCATGTTGACGGCAACAAAATCGTGGCGGCGGGTCAATCAGCCGGGGGACACCTGGCCCTTTGCACCGCCATGATTGATGACTACAACGAGAAGTCGGATGACCTCGCGACAAGTTGCCGTCCCGATGCGATCCTTTTGTTTTCCTCGTGCTACAACGCGGTGGAAGGCTGGTGCGACCGTCTGCTGGCGGACCGTCGAGACAGGATTTGGAGCATCTCCCCGGCGCACCACATCAAGGGGGGACTGCCCCCGATGATTGGTTTTCACGGAACGGATGACGAACAGGTGCCCGTCTGGACGGCGCAGTTTTTTGAGACGGATATGAAGAAGGCGGGCAATTACTTTGAGCTGCATCGGTTCAAGGGCAGGAAGCACTACCTGGGGGAGGGGAATCCAAAGTACTCGCGATACTACGACGATGAAATACTCGGAGTCGCGGATACTTTTCTGCGGAAGTTCAATCACTTGAACTCGAACTGAGAGCCTGTCGCGCTGGCTCGATACGTTCAGCTTTTGGCGGGTCCGGTGTGGAGTCAGGGCGGATTCCTGGCAATACTAACAACATTCGAAAACAAACCGAGATGACCTGTGACGCAGACAACTTAGCGCTGGTTTGGCAGGGCCTTCCTGTTCGCCCTGCCGCTCGCTCTTCCCATCAGTAATCCAAACATGAACACGCTTAACTCATCCCATCATAAACCTTGCGCGACACGCTGTGCCGCGCGGGCGTTCACCCTCATCGAACTGCTCGTCGTCATCGCGATCATCGCCATCCTCGCCGGGATGCTTCTGCCCGCGCTGGGCAATGCGAAGAACAAGGCCCAGCGAATCAACTGCACCAACAATCTGCGCCAGCTCGGCCTGGCGGTCTTTCTTTATGCGGACAATTCTGACGACCGATTGCCCGTCGCGGAATTCAATCCTGAAAAAAATCCCGGCTCCGGCCCGTGGCAGAGCTATTCCCTGTGGTGGGGAACGGCAGGAAGAGCACCGGACATGAAAGACCGCGTCAGCCTGGGCTACCTTTACACCGAACAATTGATCACCTCGCCCAAGACGTATTACGATCCCGGGCTGCGGCACGTGAAGTCGATTCCGATCAAATTCGAGATGCAATATTTCCAGAGCGACAAGATTCCCTGGCCGATGTGTCCGCCGGAGGGCAACGTGCGCGGCAACTATATGTACTATCCGCAGACGGACACTCGCGCCAAAGCGAACCCCAAGGCCGGCGAGGAAGAATGGACCTTGGTGGCTGAGAAAACCGCGCAGTTGGTTTCGCAGCGTTCGATGATCACCGACCTCATCTACTCATTGCGAACGCGGCCGCACACGAGCGCGAACAATCCGATTGGCCTCAATGCGCTCTGGGGCGATGGGCATGTCTCCTTCAGCGCGACGAAGCAGGCTTTCAATCCCGACCTGTGGGACAAGGGCGAGGACCACACCGCGGCACAAAACCCGGGCGACAATCCGAGGAAGTTTCGCTCGATTGTGTCTCTGTTGCGCCCGTGAAATCTCGGAGATCGAACCATGACAACCGCGTTGAATTCAAACTCACGCCGTAGTCGCGTGGACTTCCCTCGCTGGATCAGCGCCCGTTCACGCTCATCGAACTCCTGGTCGTCATCGCCATCATCGCGATCCTGGCGGGCTTGCTCCTTCCTACCCTCGCCAAGGCGAAGGAAAGAGCCAACTGCGAGCAAGATGTATCAGGAAAAGAAGGGCCATCGTACAACACAACAGGGGGACAGGTCGTTAGCCGTGCACCAACTGGAGCGAAGCGTCTTGTAATCCACCCACGACCAGCGGAAGAGATTTTCCGGCGCGCAGCGATTCAGTTGAACAGGCCCCGGCAGCCAATCTCTCGTCCGGCGCCTGCGGGATACAAACGTTGGAAAACAATTTCCACCGCACGGCCTCTCTCAACCAGCCCGCTTTGCCGCGCGTCGCGCCGCTTCCCGTTCGGAGTGCTCGAAGGCGTCGGCGAATTGAGCCAGCTCCTTTTTCGTCAGACCCAGCGCCGATCCGGCCTCACGCCATTGGGAAACGGCGCGCTCAATTCGGCTGAGAATCTTGTTGGCCCGCGCCCGAGAAATCCGGAAATAAGCGATGACCGAAAGGAGCGCTTCAACAGTGGCTTCGGGACCTGTATCGTCCGAAATCCAGGTCTTCAACTCACGCACGCGATCCGGGAATGGGTTGAGATCGAACGCAGGAGCCAGCCGCCACTGCCCATGACGCGCGTGGAGAAGCCCGTGGTTGCGCAGATGATCGTCAACGTTGGTGATCATTACGGAAAAAGCCATTCGGCGCCAAAGCTCTTCGATGTCAGATTGGACGTCAGCGCCATGGATCCGCAGGGCATTAACGATTTCTGTGTAAAAATGTTCCTGCGCGCCGGCGGGATCAACCCCCAGGAGCGTTGCGGCTGAAACATAAGGAATCCGACCGCCAGTGTTCGTCCGGTCAAAGCGCCGAATCAGGGCGACCGGCACCCCGTCGCTGTCCACTAGCCGCGCCTCGGCTACTTGCAATCCGGACGCCTTGGCAAGCTGCATGGCCAACACCTCACCTTTCGTTATGGGACGTTCATCCTGCACGCTGGGAAACTTTCCGACCGCCAATCGGCCGTCATCATCAACCACCGTGCACTTCGGACGCATGCCGCCCAGCGAAGTGCCGCGCCCGCGGAGATAGGCGAGGTCGGCCGCAGTTTCGCTTTCGGTCTCGACCGCACGCGTCGCGCACAGCAAAAGGTTCAGCTCGATGAGCGGAGGCGCCGTGCGCCGGCCAGGTTCGGTCGCGCGGCAAAACACTCCTGCCTCGTCCTGGAAACGCAGCGCACCGACGCGGCTGGCGTCATCCACCGCGAGCAGGAAATCAAGGGACCGCAATTGCACGGACTCCTTTTCATGACCAGCGCGGCGGGCTGCCTGGCGGCGCTTGGCATGGTCGCGCAGGATGACCCGCCTGGCCCAGCCGTCGGGTTCCGTGTCAGCAAATGCCGCATGGAAAGCCGAGCCGTTCTGCACTTGTCCATGGAATTGAGGACCCGGCAACAACGGAAGCGCCGGCTCGAGCGCAAAGCGGTCTGCCGCGCGCAGCCATGAATCTTCATACACAAAGGCCGAGCGCTCTCGGGTGCCAACAGCGTCATAATGCAAGGTCCCCACTGACACCGGCTCATCGCCCAAAAAGACTTTGGCCGTTCGTTTCATAAGGGCGCTGGGGATTTCCTGGCGCGCACCCGTTTGGGCAGACGTTCTTCATCCAACAGCAACCCCACATCGTCTTTACGGGCGTCCGTCAAATCGCCGAGCGCCTCGCCGAAACCCAGAACGAAAAGGGCCATGGCGTAAGCGCCCATGGCCACTGCGGGATCACCTTTTTCGACGCGAGCATAGGTGCTTTTGGCCAAGCCGGTTCGCTCCGCCATCATCGCAACAGTGAGGTGGCGCTTCCGCCGAGCCACTGCCAGGTCATGGCCGAATTTGGACAATGAACGGCGGACTCCCGGTGGAAGAACATCATGCATTGCTGATCGCATGGATGGACTATGCATCATCCTTTTAATGATGTAAAGACTCATGTATAGGATGTTAAGCGATCTTGTCAATGTGTGGCTGGCCGGCTCTTGCAACACACATTGCAATGAAAGAACAGTCACCTCACTGGCTGCGGCAACATCCGGCGACTCGGTCGTCGTGCCCGCCACCGTTGCGCTCAACGCTTCGGTCTCGGCTTCGCTCAAATCCGCCCAGCGCAGCTTCGGTCGCCGCTTCTCGGCGCGGAAGGCGTCAATACTTACATTCACCGCGAGGCGCGACAGCCAGTGCGCCTGCCGTGCGCAGAGTTTGAGCTGCCTCTGGTCCATGCGTGGACCAAAGACTGCGGCCCGGCGCGCGTCAGGATCGGCGGATTGCTCCGCCGATGGCCGGTTCTGGCGATGCGGCCGGTCGCGCAATCGTTCCGTTGCCCGGTTGAGTCTGCATGTGCGGCGAGGCGCGCTGCTTCCACTTGCCAGGCGACATCTCCTGATGTCGGCGGAAGATGCGGTTGAAATGCTGCACGCTGCCAAAGCCGGCTTCGAAGGCGATCTCGGCGCAGGTGTGATCGCTGCGCCGGAGCAGATCGCAAGCCCGGGCAATGCGCCGCTT
>VFZW01000352.1 GCA_016871055.1 Acidobacteriota bacterium | reverse complement strand
GACGCCTTTCGCCGCCAACAGGAGAATCCGGCAGCGTAGCGCCACACGCTGGGGGGAGCTTCCGTTCCGGAGCAAGGCTTCGAGTTGCTCCCGTTGGCTCGCTTCTACCGCCAAGGGAGCTGCTGGGGTGAACATGACCCAGTATGAGGCAACTCTGCCTATATGTACATAGTTATATGAGACAGGACACTAGTTTAACCGAGCTTCAGTTCGCGGCCGCGTATTCGAAAGGATTCCCACGTACAGTCCGCTTCCTCCAATCGAGCGGCGTACAGCGGGAACTCGCCGAAGAGATCGCGCAGGCCGCATGGACTCGCGGTTGGGAATGCCGGGCGCAACTCAAGAATCCCGCGGCGCTTGGAGTGTGGGTCAACAGCATCGCCAAGAATTTGCTAAGCGTCGATTATCGCCGCCGCAAGATCGTCGAAGAGTTGCAGGAAGACTCGGCAGTAATCGGAGCGTCGACCGATGGCACGGCGCTTGAAGAGTTGCTCTCGCATTGCAATAGCGCGGATCGAGAATTACTGGTGAAGCACTACATGGAAGGATGGTCGAGCAACGAACTCGCGCCAGCGCTGGGCATCTCGCCGGTGTCGGTGCGCGTGCGGCTGCTCCGCATCAAGCAAACGCTGCGCGACACGCTGCATCTCAACGGCTACACGGCGGCGCTGCCGGAGGCGGCGTGAAAGGCGCCATCTCGCTGATCGTATCCGGCGCCGCCATGACGACGGCCTACGGTCTGACGCTGCAACACACCGCGTTTGCTTTTGCCGGACCGCTCTGCCTAATCGCCGGAGTGGTCCGGCTCTTGTTACGCGACTTCGACGAGTTGGACTAAAGCTTCGGCGTCAGGCCATCGGAGAGCGTGTTTCGATACGCTTTCCAGGCGGGGATGAATCCGATCAGAAGGCTGGCCGCGAGCACCGCGCCTAAGTAGATGAGTCCAGTCGGAGTCGGGGCCTGCACCGGAATGTATAGACCGAAATGCTCTTCGACGATCGGTTGGAAAAGGAAGCTCGCGCCGTAAATCAGGCCAACTCCCAACACGCACCCGGCGACGGTCAGAAGGAACGACTCGAAGACGAGCAGCGAAATAATCTTGCCCGGTCCGGCGCCGATGGCGCGCAGGATCGCCATCTCGCGGCGCCGTTCGTTGAGCGACGTGTACAAACTAACGAGCATGCCGAGCAGCCCGACGACGATGACGAAGAACGTGACCACGGTCAGCGCGTCTTCGGCATAACCAATGGTCCGCCACAATTCCTGCAGTGTCACGCCGGGCAGAATCGCCTGCAGCGGCTCTTCGGTGAACGTGTTGATCTCGCGCTGCACTCGCAAGGTGTCGATCCGGCGCTTGTTGCGCAGCAGGAACGATGTGATCTGATCGATCTTCACCGTATCCTTGGTGATCTTTTCGGCCGGCACTTCTTCGCCGGGCATCGGGGGGGCGCCGTCGGCCCAGTCGATATGGACCGCCGAAATGCCTTCGAGTTGAATGTAAAGGGAGCGATCAACCGGAGTCGAAGTCTTGTTCAACACGCCGCACACGGTGAAAGGCTTGTCGTTATGATCCTGAATTCCCCGCCCCGCCGCCGAAGCGACGCCGTGCGTGATGACAACTTTGTCGCCGGTCTTGTAGTTCAGAGCGCGGGCGACATCGGCGCCGAGTGCGACATCGAACACGCCGCGCGGCTCATGGCCAGAGGCAAAACTCAGCGAACGGTCGCGGCGGTACCGGAGATGCTTGTAAAAGTTCTCATCGGTGCCGACCACGCGGAAGCCCCGATGCGAATCGCCCAGCGAATACGGAATCGCCCACTCCACGGCCTGGTGATTCTTGAACTTCAAGTAGCTCTCGTAGGTGATGTTGTTTGTCGCCTGACCAATCCTAAACACCGAATACAAAAGGAGTTGCAGCGAGCCACCGCGCGCGCCGACGATCAGGTCCGTCTGGCTGATGGTGCCTTCAAATGACTGCCGCGCGCCTACACGGACATTCTCCACGCCGATCAATAGCGCTATCGAAAGAGCGATCGAAAACACTGTCAACGTGGTCGTCAGCTTCCGGTTCTTCAACGAATGGTAGGCAAGCGAAAGAAGGACCATAGGTTACTCCGCCGTCGCCACCGTCTGTGCGCGATTGATCACGGCCAAGTCCAATTGGCGGTCGAACAGGTGCATCAGCGAGCGGTCGTGGCTGACGAATAGGATTGTCGCCTTGGCTTCCTTGCACGAGTCGAAGAGCAATTCCAAAAATTTCTCGCGGTGATCATAGTCGAGCGACGAGGTCGGCTCGTCGGCGATGATCAACTCCGGCGCGCCGACCAGCGCTCGCGCGGCCGCGACGCGTTGCTGTTGGCCGACCGAGAGGTTGGTGACTTTTTGTGCCAGCAAATGGCTGATGCCGAGCTTTGCCGCGGCGGCCTTGGCGGCATCTTCGAGCGAGACGCCGCCGAGAGCCCCGCGGCGCTCGGCATGCAGCCGGCATGGCAGCGTGATGTTCTCGACAACAGTGAGATACGGAATCAAGTTGAAGAGTTGGAAGATGTAGCCCAGATGCGCGCCGCGAAACGCATCGCGCTCCGACCCGCTCAACTTGGCGATCTCGCGGCCGAGTACGTTTACCTTGCCTTCAAACTGCGTTAAGACGCCCGACAAAATTCCGAGCAGCGTCGTCTTGCCCGAGCCCGAGGGCCCGAACAGAAATACCTTCTCGCCGCGCGCGATCTCCAACCGCTCGATATCGAGCACCGGCCGATCCTTGACGTAGGCGAAGCGCAGGTTCTCGCAGACGACGGCGGGCTCAGTCATTTGGCCGCGATGCGAAGCGTTTCTTTCCCTGTCTTGACCTCGACGCTCAGTTGCTGATCGCCCGCGATCAGTGCGACATCGGTGTCGTGAATCTTCGGGAAGACCTTCGCAAATCCAAACGTTAACACCGCGCCTGTCAATGGCTTGGCGCACTGTACGTCGAATTCAGCGTGCACTTCGGAGTGTTGTTCCTGCTTAGCCTTGGACTTCTTGTCGTGGTCGTGATCTTCGGCCTCGACCTTCGCCGACTTGTTTGTAATCTTGCATGCCGCGGCGGCCGGAAAGACGACCATCTCGGCAAATCGCGTCTTCAACATCGTCAGCGCCGCGGCTTGTTTGGCCTTGTCGGCGGCGGACTTCGCTTCGTGCTCGAATCCGGTGATCGACTCGGCGGGGGCTTCAAACTCGATTACACCCTTAGGCGCGCCCTTCACCGATTCGAAGGCGATGTTCAATTTCGCCGACCCATGTTCGTGCGCTTTGCGCTGGCGCGTCTGCGCGCCAAGCGAAACCGCGAGTAGAAAGACCAGACCAATGCGCATAGACTATTCGTCCTTGTAGGGTTCGATCTGCACGCCGGCCAACTGAAAGCCGACATCACCGTATGGGCTCTTCACGGTTGCGATTTGCAACTTGCCTTGTACCCATACCGGATCCCAGAAGCTCATTTTGACCTTCTTCTGGTTGTTCATCTTCACTTGCACGATCTGGTTTGGCGGCGGCGGCGGCGTGTGAATACAAGCGCCGACGTAGGGAACAAGCAAGAACTCCGTCACGATTTCGGAGTCGTCTTCAAGCGGAACCATGTAGCCGGGAATTTTCACGATCTTGCCGTCAAGCGCCTTCAGCGACGGCGTAATCTTGCCCGTGCGATAGTTCAACTCGCGTAACATGCGCCAATCCATCTTGGCCGGCTGCTCTTCGGCGGCGTAAGCCGAAGGGATGATCGACGCCGGCGGCGCGTCGGTGCGGAAGTCTTGACGAGCCATGTCGCGGTTGACGACATAGATCATCACCGACAGCATCAGCGCGAGAACGAGACCATGCACAAATTTCATAGTTGTACTCCATGAGACCCTAATAGGATCTCACGGTTCTAGGATGACGGCAAATCGCCAAGGGTTACGCCCGGTGCGCGTCGAGGGACCAGATGTCTTTATCGAGTTCACGGACCATGCCTGTCAACAGGTCCGAAGTGCCCGCGTCGCCAAGCCCGGCGGTCTGATCGATGGCGGCGCGGACGTTTTCGGCGTGGGTGGCAAGCTGGGCGATCAGCCAGTCGAGCCACAAGGGCGCGGCGGGCGGTTGGGGTAGACTCGATGCGGCGGCGGCTTGGCGGACGGTGCCTTGCGCGGGTGTACCGAGTTGCACGGAGCGCTCGGCCAGATCGTCGATGTGGGCGTCGAGGCGGCCAGCGATGGCGTCGAACAGCTCATGCAGCGCGATGAATTGCGGGCTGCGCAGATTCCAGTGAGCTTGTTTGACTTGCGAGCGGAGGTCGGTTGCGCCGGCCAGCTGGGCGTTTAAGATGGCAGCGATTTGAGGGTTGTTCATGACACTTTTGCAGATGCGGATTTCTGTACGGCGGATTCAACGAAACCTCAGTGCAGGCAGAGCCGTCTGCTAGGATGAATTTGTGCGCGTAAATGTGTTGTTTTTCGGCGTGTTGCGAGATATCGCCGGACAGAGAGAGTGCTCTGTCGAGGTCGAGGAAGGCATCACTGCCGCGGGGTTGTTTGACTATTTCGTCTCGCGGTTTCCAACGCTCGAGCAGGTTCGCAAGTCGACCATGGTTGCCCGGAATCAGGAGTTCTCCGATCCTTCCACCGTCCTCGCCGACGGCGATGAGGTCGCGCTGTTACCTCCGGTATCGGGCGGGACGGCTTGGTCGCGGAAGCTGGTCAGCGGCGAACAGAGCAACTTCTATGGCATCACGCGTGAACCGATCGACGCGGCCGCGCTGGCGAAGGAACTGTTGCAGCCGCGCGATGGCGCGTTCGTGAACTTTGAGGGCGTGGTGCGCGACAACACCAAGGGCCGTGCTACGAAGTTCCTCGAATACGAATGCTA
The DNA here is from genome assembly GCA_016871055.1 of Acidobacteriota bacterium. Taxonomy (GTDB): domain Bacteria; phylum Acidobacteriota; class Terriglobia; order Bryobacterales; family Bryobacteraceae. The sequence goes on along the minus strand of VFZW01000352.1, from coordinate 2,352 downwards.
CGAAGCAATGGCCATTAAAATGATGGCTCAAATTGGTGACGAGATTGCGGCCAATCACGCGATCAGCCGCATCGCGCTGGTGCATCGTCTGGGCCGAATGGAGATCAACGAAACATCGGTCGCGGTGATCGCGTTCGCGCCGCACCGCGGGCCGGCGTTCGAGGCCGCGCGCGAGGGCATCAACAAGCTGAAGAAGCTCGTACCCATTTGGAAGAAAGAGCACTTCGCCGATGGGGAAGTCTGGGTCGATGGCGAGTGGGACGAGTCGCTGAAAACCCTATGAACATTGGCCGCCGCGCGTTTCTCATTTCGGGCGGGGCGGCGGCGTTGGCGCAGGAAGTCACGTTTCGCACCGAGGTCAAACTGGTGCGGATGCTCGCGACCGTCAAGGACTCGAACGGCGCGTTGATTGTCGGACTGGAGAAAGAAGACTTCGAAGTTTCCGATAACGGCGCGGCGCAGGAGATCGCGATCTTCGAACGGCAGACCGCACAGCCGCTGTCGGTTGGACTGATGCTCGACACAAGCGGTTCGACAGCGAAGGATTTGAAATACGAACTCGATTCGATCGAGCGGTTCAGCAAGGCGCTGTTTGGCTCAGGCAACACGGGCGATCAGGCGGCGCTATTCACGTTTAATCACGAGGTCGTCAAACGCAGCGCGTTTACGCGGCGCCAGAAGCGGATCGAAGAAGCGTTGCGCGGTGTGAAGGCCGAAGCGGGGACGTCGATGTACGACGCGATTCATCTCGGCTCGCTGGAGCTGGGAAAGCGCGAGGGGCGGCGCGTGATGGTGGTGGTGACCGACGGCGGGGATACGACGTCGCGGATCGATTTTCATGCGGCGCTGGAGTCGGCGCACAAAAACGATGTGGTCATTTACGGCATTGTCGTTGTACCGATCTCGAACGACGCGGGCCGCAATGTCGGCGGTGAAAACGCACTTTATCAGTTCGCGACCGGCACGGGCGGGAAGACGTATCTTCCAACCGTCGGCAAGGAGTTGGACAAGGCGTTCGACGAAATCCTGCGCGATCTGCGGACGCAGTATCTAATCGCGTATTACCCCAAAAACGTCCCGTTGACCCGGAACCGTTTTCACACGGTCAAACTAGCGGCGAAGAAGCCGGGTTTGCGTGTGCAGTCGCGTAGCGGCTATTATGGAGAGGCGGCTCCGGAAATGGGTTCAAAGGGCGTTGGCAAAAAGAAAGCGCCGGAATCGACACAGCGCGAAGCGGAGTATCTTCGCGATCTGGTCGAACGGAAGCAATTGGTGCGTCTACGGTTGAACGACAACCTGGAACACACGGGCACGATCGAGTATTTCGACGGATCGTTCGTGCGGCTAGCGCGTCCGGGACAGCCGAATCTGTTTGTGTTCAAACACGACATCAAGTACATGATCGAAGTTTAGGGAATGGCCTCTTATTTAGAAACCGCGATGGACATCGCGCGCGAGGCTGGCGCGATCGTTACCAATATGGCCGAGCGGCGGATCGGCTTCGAGTTGAAGGGCGACTTCGATCTGGTGACCGAAGCCGACCGGGCATCCGAGGCGCTGATCGTCGAACGGCTGCACAGTCATTTCCCGGGGCACTCTATCGTCGGCGAAGAGGGTGGAATGCGGGACCGGCAGAGCGAGTACTGCTGGTACGTCGACCCGGTGGATGGCACGACGAACTTCGCGCATGGTTTCCCGGCCTACAACGTGACGATGGCGGTTGAGCGGCAGGGTGGGTTGATAGCGGGCGTGGTCTTCGACCCGACGCGCAACGAGATGTTCGCCGCCGAAAAGGGTGGCGGGGCTTATCTAAATGGCCGGCGGATTCACGTCTCAAAGGCTAAGGGCGTTGAAGAGTCGCTGGTTGCGACCGGGTTCCCGAGCCGCAAGCGGCACGAGAACATTAACATCCATTTCTACTATCAGTTGGCGATGATTAGCCACGGGGTGCGCCGCGCCGGATCCGCCGCGTTGGATCTGGCGTATGTCGCCAGCGGGCGCCTGGACGGATTCTGGGAATTCGGACTGAACCCGTGGGATATGGCTGCCGGAATATTGCTGATCGAGGAAGCGGGGGGGCGGTGCTCGGACATGGACGGGCAAGCGCGCACGCTTCGCGGGAAGCATCTTTTGGCCGACAACGGATTGATTCACGAGGAGATGCTGCAGCTATTCGGCGAGATCTTCGCCGGACGCTTTCGCTATCAATTGCCGCAAATCCAGAGCTAGAGCGAAACTCGACTTAACAAGAGGCATAGCCGCAATGCCTGAAGCAGTTCTGGGCGATGGTAGGAGAAATCAGCGAAAGGGCCTGAGGGATGGCGAGGTCGAGAGCAGCCAAGGACCTGGCTT
>VFZW01000351.1 GCA_016871055.1 Acidobacteriota bacterium | reverse complement strand
CCCTGGCAACGAGCTTACGTGGAACGGGTCATCGGCACCATTCGCCGCGAGTACTTGGACCACGTGATCGTGCTCGGCGAACGAAGCTTGTCCCATCACCTGCAAGGTTTCGTGGACTACTATCATCAGCGCCGGACGCACCTGGGATTGGAGAAGGACTCTCCGGAGCCTCGCCCGATCCAATCGGCGGACACGGGGCGCGTGGTTGCGATCCCTGAAGTCGGCGGACTCCATCATCGTTACGAGCGCCGCGCCGCCTAAAGGCATCTTCGGCGCGATTCCGTCCGCACGGCTCTGTACTCCTGTGCGGCTCCTATGAACGGCCACCGGGTCCGCGCTCGTGAAACGACGCGAGGGGCGTTGTCCGCCGGCGACGCCGGGAGAGTAAAGTCCGAAATCGCTCCCTCCAAACACGCCAACGGCCCTGGATCCCGCCCGATCACACCTCAAGATTGGGTTTCCGAGAACGACGCAGGGATGGTCGCGAAATCCACGTCTCGCCCCGTCTCTTTCGCGCGAGCTGGGATTTCCGCAATGGAGAGAGCCAACTTGCAATCTGCGAGCACGTTCTGTAGTGCTTCCCGTTACTTCGCTCCACCATCCACGAGTACCCACTTTACTTCATAACGCGTTACCACTATCATTATTTTGAGGGACGTTCTATTGCACATCAGTGAAGGATTCTTGCCGTGGACGCACGCTGTCGGCTGGACGGTTGCTAGCGCGCCGTGCCTGCTGTACTCACTGCGGTGTGCGTTGGTCGAGATGTCGGCAGGACCGGAGTCCCGGCTACGACTCGCGGCAGCGGCGGGATTTCTCTTTACGTTGTCGGCGCTCAAGTTGCCATCGTTTGCGGGTAGCTGTTCCCACGCGACCGGCGTGGCGTTGGGTGCAATCCTCATTGGCCCATCTGTCATGCCTGCACTGGCTTTCGTTGTTCTTCTCTTTCAAGCGCTCATTCTGGCGCATGGAGGAGTGACAAGCTTGGGCGCGAATCTGTTTTCGCTAGGCGTAGTCGGCCCGTTGATCGCATGGTGGGTAGCGGGGAGCCGCACGCCGTCTCGGATGCGGGCGTTCCTCGCCGGATTTGTTGGATCTCTTTGTGTGTATGCGGCGACATCCGCCGAACTCGCCTTGGCGTTTCCGGATGCGACGGGCAGTTTTTCGGCCGCGTTTGTCCGCTTTGCCGGATTGTTCGCCATTACCCAAGTGCCGATTAGCGTCGTGGAAGGAATCGTTACAGCCGTCGTGGTTACGACGGTCAACAGCTACACCCAATCGGCCAACGGATTGACGCCAGCACGTGAGGTGGCCGGATGAAAACGGGAAACGTTTTAATGCTGGTGGCCGCGGCGGCGCTACCGCTCAGTTTCTGGGCTCTTGCGCCATCCGGAGCCGAGTGGGCCGGAACTGACGATCGCGTCGGTGAGCTCGCCCAACCGGCGGGCCGGGCGCTATTGGAAGGCCCGCAATGGACACCCGGCGCCGAACGTCTCCTCTTCTTCGGTCAGGCAACCGCCGGCGCGGCGTTGTTGGCGGGAAGCCTCTGGCGAATGAAGGCCAGGCGAGGGCGGAACTAAGATGCATTTGGAACCAGGGCTGCTCATGCTGCCTTACCGGAACCGTTGGTCGCGAAAACCGGTTGGACACAAGGTCGCGATTGCCGGGGCGCTGCTGATTGCCGCACTTGTGCCCGCGTCCCCGTTCGTGGCGATTGCGTCCGGAGTGCTGGCGGGTTTGTTGGCCTGCTGGAGCGCCCGTGTGTCGCTCCACACATGGCTCGAACTGCTGACTGCGCCCATCCTGTTCGCTGCTGTTGGCGGCGTGATTATCGCTACCTCCGGCTCGGACGGACCGGCAACGGCTTTGGCTACGCTGGCGCGTGTGTTTGGCGCGGCGTCGGCGACGCTGCTGCTGACAGTTACGACGCCGATTCTCGATGTTGTAGCACTCGTTCAGCGGCGCAGAGGATTCCGTACGCTCAGCGAGCTCTTTCTGCTGAGTTTTCGGGCGATCGTGGCGATCGGGCAATCGGGCTTTGCGATGATCAACGCGTTGCGTATTCGCGGCTTGGGCCAGAGCTGGCATACCGCGCCAGGGATCTACGCGTCCTTCGCCGGCGCCTTGGCGATTCGATCCTTGCAGCAGGCTCACCGCGCCGAAGCGGGACTGGCCGTTCGCGGTTTTGATAACGGACTGCCCTTGGCCAGGCCGGGAGATCGCCTTTGATTTCGGCAGTCGATCTGAGTTACTCCTACGCGCCCGGCATGCCGGCGCTTTCGCGCATCTCGTTCACGTTTCGCGCCGGAGAGCGCGTGCTGTTGCTTGGCGCAAACGGAGCCGGAAAATCGACGCTACTGTCGCTGTGCAACGGACTGCTCCGTCCGTGTGGCGGCGAACTTCGCCTCCTAGGCGAGCCGGTCGAATACTCCAAAGCCGGACTTCGGCGCTTGCGAAGTCACGTCTCCACCGTCCTGCAGGACGCCGGCGATCAACTGTTTGGCGCCACCGTGTTGCAGGACGTTGCGATGGGTCCTCTGGAGACCGGCATGCAGGAAGCGGCGGCTCGTGAATTGGCGATGGAGACCTTGGACTTGCTCGGTGGCGGGCATCTGGCGGAACGGCCGATTCATGCTCTTAGCGCCGGAGAGAAGAAGCGCGTTGCACTGGCGGGAGTGCTCACTGTCCGGCCTTCGATACTCCTGTTGGACGAACCCTCGGCGGGGCTCGACGCGCCCGGCGAAGACGCTTTGCTCGATACGCTTTCCGCTTGCGCGGAACGAGGAATGGCAATTTGCGTCGCCACACACAATACGTGGCTGCTCCGGCATTGGGCGACAAGAGCCGTTGTGCTGCGCGGAGGGCGTCTGGTCTTTGATGGCGCGTCCGAGGACCTTCTCCCGCATTGGGACCGGCAGACCGCGGGCTGCGGACTGCGGGCGCCTGCAGAGGCGGAAGGTGTCACTCTATGCCGGTAAAAAACGTGACAAGGCGCAAGACACTCGGGCAAGTCGTCGTTTGCATGGGATGCTGCTGCGGACGCACGGATAAAGGCCATCCGGATGTTCCTGTCGATTGGCTCAAGAGCGAATGGCGGCGCACGCTGCCGAAATCGATCCATCTGACCGTGAGCGGATGCTTGGGCCCCTGTGACGCCAGTAACGTGGTGCTGCTCCTGTTCGGTGACAATCCGGTTTGGCTCGGTGGCCTGACCCGGTTCGAACACTATCAGGCAATCGCCGATTGGGCTGACGCCTCACGCGAGATCGATTCGCTGCTGCCGCTACCCGCCGTATTAGAGCCGTTCCGAATGGAGCGGTTCCATAACTTGGAAGTCCCTTTGGAGGTTTAGAGAAAAATGTCTACCAACACAACCACACGCGTTCCCGTGACGGTCCTGACCGGCTTTCTCGGTTCGGGCAAGACGACGCTACTCAATCGCATCCTGACCGAAAATCACGGCAAGAGGATCGCCGTGATCGAAAACGAGTTCGGTGAAGTGGGCGTCGATAACGAGCTGGTCGTCAACGCCGAAGAAGAGATCTTCGAGATGAACAACGGCTGCATTTGCTGCACCGTTCGGGGCGACTTGATTCGAATTCTCGGCAATCTGATGAAGCGCAAGGACAGCTTCGATCACATCCTCATCGAAACCACGGGCCTAGCCGATCCGGCTCCGGTGGCACAGACCTTCTTTGTCGATGACGAGATGAAGGAGCGCTTGGCTTTGGACGGCATCGTGACGATGGTCGATACCAAGCATATCTGGCAGCACATCGACGACTCCGACGAAGCCAAGGAGCAGATCGCCTTCGCCGATGTCATGCTGTTGAACAAGATCGATCTGGTCGAGCCGGCCGAGGTCGACAAGCTGGAGGCTCGCATTCGCCAGATGAATCCGGCGGCGAAGATCTACCGGACTCGCGATGCCAGCATCGCCTTGGATCGTGTCCTCGATCTGGGCGGCTTTAACCTGGAGCGTGCGCTGGAAGTGGACCCAATGTTTCTCGAGCCCGAGTACCCGTTTGAATGGGGCGGTGTCTTCAACCTGACCGCGGGCCGCCACGAGTTCGTTATGAATCCCGGCCCGGATCCGGCGATGAACGCGATGCTCACTCCTGTCCCGAGCGGCGACTACAACGGACTGGAAAGCGCGCAGTTTGACGCTGTGCTTGCGTTCTCTTCCGACGAGCATGCTCTCGCGCCGGGCGGCGTCATCGAACCGGGAAAGTCATTGTACGCATTGCAACTTCCCGGCGGCGAGATGCGCTTTTCCATTGACGTTGCCACGGCCGGCTCCTACGCGCTGTTTACCGAACATCATCCGGACGAGTTCGAGGCGAAGTTGGTGCGGGAGGGCGAGGAGATCGTTGCCGCTGTTTCGAAGGAATACAGACCGGATCACGAGCACGACGAAACGGTTACATCGGTGGGCATCACAATCCCCGGAGACCTCGACTCCAAGAAATTGAACGCGTGGCTGCGCGACGTTCTGATGCGCCTTGGCCCAGACATCTTCCGCATGAAAGGCGTGCTGAGCATTCGCGGCGAAGACTCGCGTTTCGTGTTCCAGGGCGTCCATATGCTCTTCGACGGCCGCGCCGACCGGCCTTGGGGCAGCGAGCCGCGGCACAACTCTCTGATCTTCATCGGACGGAATTTGAACCGAGAACTCCTGGTGGAAGGGTTCCGCGCATGTTTGGCCTAGGCAAGGCGGCGCCTGTTGCCGTAGAGCCGTTGTGGGAATCTGACGTCGGCGGGCATGTGATCGCGGCGGCATGGTCGCCTGACGGATCCCGGTTTTCGGCGGCGTCGGCCGATGGTCCGGTGACCGTGTTCGATGCGCTATCGGGACACCGGATCGCTCCGCTTCCCGGCCACAGTTCCGGCACCTCTTGCTTGTCGTGGCGCTTCGACGGCCGGGTGCTGGCTACGGGTGGTCAGGACGGAAAAATCCGCCTGTGGGATCCGGTCACGGGAGAATTGCGCCACGCGCTGGAAGCCGGCGCCGGTTGGGTTGAAGCGGTCGCTTTCGCCCACCACAAAGACTGGCTCGCCACAGCCGCGGCGCGCACATTACGATTGTGGAACAGCGACGGAGAGCTTCTGACCGAGTACCCGCGACATCCGAGCACGATCAGTGACCTTGCCTGGCAAAAGGACGAGCGATTCTTTTCGACGGTCGCCTACGGGCAGCTAGCGATCTTTCGGACGGACGAGCCGCAGCCGCTAAGGACGTTTGAATGGAAGGGATCGATCCTCCGTGTCGTCTGGAGCCCAGACGGCAATTACGTGGCTACCGGCAACCAGGACGCCAGTGTCCATTTCTGGTACCGGAAGTCGGGCAAAGACCTGGAAATGAGCGGCTATGCAGCCAAGGTGCGTGAACTCGCCTGGGACTACACGAGCCGCTATTTGGCCACGGGCGGCAGCTCGGTAGTGACGGTGTGGGATTGCGGAGGAAAAGGACCCGCTGGCACTCGGCCGCTGCAGTTGGATGGACACCGCGCATTACCCACTGCCCTTTCGTTTCAGAATCGCGGGCCGCTGCTGGCGTCCGGTTGTAGAGACGGCCGAGTCTGCATATGGCGTCCGGCCAAAGGCGAAGACCTGGTGCATTCTATCCGTCTCTCGTCCTCCGTTACACATCTGCAATGGTCCCCGGACGATCGCTTGCTCGCGGCCACTACGAGCGACGGCGATGTCAGTGTTTTTCGTGTCGACTAATCAGGCGGCGCCGTTCGCCTATCACCAACCGATCAGCCAGGAGAACAGCAATGAAGACCTACTTTCTGATGTTGGCCGCGGCCTGCGCACTGATGACGCAGCCGAAACAGCAGAAGCGATCGGCCGGCGTTCACGAACATGGCGCTGGAAAATTAGACATCGCCATGGAAGGCCTGAAGGGTTCGCTCGTATTCGAAATTCCGATGGAGAGTCTGACTGGTTTCGAGCACGAAGCCAAGACCGCCGCCGATAAGAAGAAAATGGTGGAGGCGGAGGCGGCGATTCGCTCCAAGATGGGTCAGATGGTCCTGCTTCCCGCGCCCTCGGCGTGCACGATTTCGGTCAGCGAAGTGGAGGCCGAGAGGCATGGCAATCACAGTGAAATGCATGTGCACGGCGCCATTTCGTGTAAGCAGCCAGTAAAGGGTGACATCCGGTTTGCATTTGGCAAGGTTTTTCCGGGCATCCACAAAGTGGCCGTTCAGTACATAGACGGCGCGGTTCAGTCCGGCGTCGTGGTCGAACATGATCGCGGCGTGTTGAAGGTCGCCAAGTAGTCTTCGCTTATGAACGAGTGGCCCGACTGTTTTTGGAAGCTTGGCGCGCTGTTGATGCACCAGCAGTGTTGGCACTTCGGCCGCGACATTCTCTCGCCCCATGGAAATCTTCTGGTCGCAGCGGGATTCGATCGAACTCCACCGCCGGATTCTGAGAAGGGAAACAGCCGTTATCTGCGCCAATGTGTTGGCGAGCCGTCGCTTTGTTTATGGGCATTCGGTTCGATGGTATTTCTTCCCGGCGACGGCGGCATTTTCATCGGCCGCTACAGTTTGGTGCCCCGGTGGGTCGGCGATCCGCAAGCTGCGCTGGCGTCATGGAACGCCTCGAGATTTGCCACGCTTGAACCGGTGGTTACACGCAGGCGAATCCGTGCCGCGCGCCGGCTCATGCGGTTTGCATTTCTGGCCTTTGCCTCCTACGAAGAGGAAGTGATTGATCGCTATGGGCTGGACTACCGGCGGACCATTCTGCGGGGGTGGTCCCATCCGGCAATATTGCCAGCCCGGCTACCCGAGGAGTGGAGGCGGTTGAGCTGGCACATACCGGAGCCGCCATTACAGTGGACCCGCGAGGGCACTCTCGGCGAGCCGGTTGCAGCGCAGCTGCTTTCTTAGCGATGTAGGCAGTTCGGGAACTCGAAGGCAAAATTCGCTTTTCGGCGGCAGGGTCAGCTCGCCCCCATTTCACGATCAGTCCTCCCGCAGCGCGATTATTGGGTCGATTCGCGAAGCGCGGATAGCGGGCCAAGCGGAGGCGGCCGCCGAAGAAAGCAGGACGATGCACACTGTGAAGGCGTAGGAGAACCAGTCGAAGGGCTTGGCTGCCGTGACTAGTCCGAAGTTCCCCCGCCGATAAGCAGTAGTTTTCACCGCAAGGTTCTCAGACAGCGTGGGTTGCGCGTTTTTTTGCCTTGTTCTGTATACCCATGTAAATACTCGTATATGTATTTACACG
>VFZW01000350.1 GCA_016871055.1 Acidobacteriota bacterium | reverse complement strand
GAAAGATTGGCGAGCGTGCGCTTGACGATCTTTTTGCCTTGGCGGAAAGCGGTGCGGAGCAGAATCGCGGGAGGCGAGGAGCGGTTCGGCACGGTTTCCACGTACATGGTAACAGTATGCAACAATAGGCGCTACTTGTAAATACATATACGAGTATTTACATGGGTATACAGAACAAGGCAAAAAAACGCGCAACCCACGCTGTCTGAGAACCTTGCGGTGAAAACTACTGCTTATCGGCGGGGGAACTTCGGTTTAGCGGTTGCGCTCGCGGCGATCCTAATCACATGTTTCGGCGTGTCACGCGGACTGGCAAAGTTCGCGATGAGCGGCGTCCTGCCGTTAGCTCCGTCGTGCAAAATTGCGTACCGGGTGTCGGTATTTGCCGCATACTCCAAGTTGCTCGGTATCTCCGCGCTCCTGAGAGCCTGCATGCAATTGACGTTCATGCGGCTGCTCGAGTTTGCCTATTTTGAATTTGATCTGGCGATGATGGGCTTTGCACTGCTCTTCGCGGGAGTAGGCGCCTGGAAGTCCTACGACAACCTGCCTCCAATTCCGGATCCGGAGGCCATACCTTTGGCTGGTGTACTGCTGCGGCCCTCCAACCAGACTGAGCTGTGGGGCGCCGTGCGGCGAATCGCCGGCTCATTGCACTGCGATCCTCCCGACCATGTGATTGTAGGGCTTGAGCCTACCATACGCTGCTTCAACGACCCAGTCGTTAGCGGTGAAGTGGAGCTCGCCGGTCGAACGTTGCTCGTTTCCTTGCCCCTTGCACGCTTGCTTTCGGAGGCTGAATTTCTCTCGCTGATCGCGGCGGTGATGGCAAAGTGCGAGTTGGTTCCACCGGGCTTTGAGCAGTGGCTCGTGGCCCGATTTGCTCGATGGCGGCCGGTAGTCGATGATCCGCTGGCCGCGTACTTCAATCACATCGGGTTCTGGGCGTAGGATTGGGCGACGTGGAGCTTAGCCGTGTCGCTGCTGAGCGCGCAACGGTCGGTGGTGGCGACTGGCCGCCACAACACGGCGGCGGCGCTGTCGATATCGGTGCTCGTCGAAGCCGAATGGACGAAGTTCCTCGCCGCGGTTCAACTGTCGCTTCGCGAACAGAAAATCGACCCGGTGGTGGATCGAGTGAATCTGGGCGAACGGTTCGAAGCGCGGATTTGCGAGGCGTCGGCGGACCTGCAGGCTGTATTCCGGGGCTCGGCAGGAGCCGAGGCGGACCTCAACTTGGCGGCCTTCGTAAGCGTTCTCGACGGCGACTCGTCGGAAATCGAACAACGGATCGGGCGCCGGCCGGCGGATCCGGCGTCGAACCTCTTCGGCAGCTTCGAGAGGCTTGAACGCACGGCCAGCGCGGAGCAGTTGCGCCGCATTTTCTTCTTCTGAAGTGTGAGCTACCGTCCCGCTTGGAAATACTCTATGGCGGCGATTCCTACGGGCACCAGATCGGTGTGCGTGAAGACCAGCCTCGCCATTTGCAGCGGCCAAAACGATGGCGGAGGAAGCGGCCCTATCCGTCTAGCCGGGGTCGCCTTCGCCGGTCCACGCGGAACCGCATAATCTGAAGGCTCGGACTGATCGACAAGTCCGTACGATTTTGGTAAGGTGCCAAATCGCGCCAAGAGGCGAAGATACAGCGAAGAATTTTCTTGACAAGCGCCCGCCGGCACCGCATAATAGCGAAGAGATGGCGAAACAGAGTGTGGCAACAATGGAAAATTCAAGAGATTTTTTAAACGGAGCGGGCACTTCTAAGATAGGCGCCGGGTTGGCGAACTATAATCAGGAGTCTCAGGACAAGAAGATGCTCGACGACAAAGAAAAAGTACGCGCGCTCCAGGCAACGCTGGGCGCTCTTGAAAAACAGTATGGCAAAGGCACGGTCCTTCGACTCGGTTCGAAGGATTCGGTGCTGCCGATCTCGGCGATTTCCACCGGCTCGATCTCGGTCGACGCCGCGCTCGGCGTGGGCGGCGTCCCACGCGGCCGGATTGTCGAGATCTTCGGCCCGGAATCCTCCGGTAAGACGACGATCGCGCTGCAGGTGGTAGCCCAGGCGCAAAAAGCCGGCGGCATTGCGGCCTATGTCGACGTGGAACACGCGCTCGATCCGATCTATGCCCAGAAGCTGGGTGTCGACATCGACAACATGCTGGTTTCGCAACCCGACTACGCCGAACAGGCGCTGGAGATCACCAACACGTTGATCGCGTCCGGCTCTATCGACGTGCTGGTTGTCGACTCGGTGGCGGCGCTTGTGCCGAAGGCCGAACTCGACGGCGAAATGGGTGACGCGTTTGTCGGTATTCAGGCGCGGCTTATGTCGCAGGCGATGCGAAAGCTCACCGGTGTCGTCGCTAAGAGCAACACCTGCCTGATCTTCATCAACCAGATCCGCGAGAAGATCGGTGTAATGTTCGGCAACCCGGAGACGACTTCGGGCGGCAGGGCGTTGAAGTTCTACTCCAGCGTCCGCATGGACATCCGTCGAATCGCTGCTATCAAAGAAGGCGAATCGGTCAGCGGTAATCGCACGAAGATTAAGGTCGTGAAGAACAAGGTCGCTCCGCCGTTCCGCGAAGCCGAATTCGACATTCTCTACGGCGAAGGCATCTCGCGCGAGGGCGACCTGATCGACCTGGGCGTGGCGCATAACCTGATCGAGAAGTCCGGCTCTTGGTACAGCTTCCAGGGCGAACGGATCGGCCAGGGTCGCGAGAACGCACGCGGGTTCCTGAAAGAGAATCCCGATATCTTTGCCAAGATCGACGCGGATCTTCGTGTGAAACTCGGACTGCCCCCCAGTATCCAGGCGGAACCGGAAAAACCATCCTCAAAGGCCAAAGCCGCTGTATCGTAATGTGCGGAAGCGGACAATCTGTTCCGCGAAAGAACAACTGGCCACAAAAACAGGCGGTGCAAGCCGCCTGTTTTCATTGCGATAGACTTTGGCCCGCGCCGTGCAATCGTACCGGCGAGAATCACATGCCCAACCAGACCCCTGTTTCCCGCTACGTGCTCATCGGCATCGCCGCCGCTATGCTCTGCTCCGCGGTTCCCGAGGCCGGCTCTTGGTTCGACGGATGGATGGAAGGCTGGACCGCGCCCCAATTTAAATTCCAGCGAAGCGTCGGACCATTATCGCCGCTTCGCTAAATCGTCGGTTACAAACCGCAACAGCGCCTCAATCAGCGCGCCACGCGGATAGCGCGTCTTGTCCATGCCGGACTTGATCGAGGAATCGGAGGATTTGTTGAACGGTAGCGCGACGGCGAAGTGATCGCCTTTGGCCACGCCGAGGAACGTGCTCCCAGGAACGATCGCGTCGGCACGGGTCAATTGTCCGTCCTGCAGATTGTCGTAGGTCATCAACAACTGCCAGGTTTGCAGCAGCGCCTTCGATGTGTTCTCCCTGCCGGACGCGGCGATGATCGAATAGGTCGGCACGAACGGATTCGGATAACTCGCCAGGAACTGCCCGCGCACCGTCTTGCTCAGGCTCTTGAAGCCCTGCGCCATGTCGCCCTTGCAGGTCGGCTTGATCTTGTACTGGTTCATGTATTTATCGACCATGCCCGGAATCGCGTCCGCGATGTTCGAGCCGCCGGACGCGCCCGCCACGCTGATAAATGCGGCCGTCTTCTGTCGCAGCTCCGGGTAACGCGCCAAAGCCTCTTGCAAGTCCGGCGTGCCCTTGCTGTATCCGACGAGAATCCACTTGCGCGCGTCGCCGGCCGACTTTTCGCGAACGTAATCGGCGATCATGGTCGCGTTCAACTCCGAAGCATCGTTGGGGACTTGCAGGTACTCGACATTGAGACCGTACTTCTCGCGCAGCACCGGAAGCCCTTCGTTGAAAGCGGGGCTATCGGCAAAACAGGAACTCATGAAACCGGGCACGATCAGAACGCGGTAGTCCTTCGACAACAGCGGAAGCGCGGCGTCGGTTTTACCTCCGCCTTCGACGTAGGCCGAACACGCGTCCCACTTCTCGGCGTCGGGATTGTTCTTGGCCAGCACCGTGCAGAACAGATCGTTGAACTGCTGGGAGTTGTCCGCTTCGTCCGGCCTCAGATAGATCATCAGCGTGCGGCCATCGGAGCGGAAGGCCTGGCCGTGCGCGGTCTTCGCCTCCTTGACCGGGTCTTTTCGCAGCATGTAGTCGAGCGACAAAACCTCTCCCGTCTCTTGCAGGCTGCGGCCAATATAGTCGCGTTCTTTATCGGTGTCCGGATCGATCTTGTGCGTAATCTTGCCATTCCGCTGGTCTTTGTCGAATCCGACGTCGTGCGTACCCGCGCCGACCCATACCGTACGGCCGCCGGCGGTGAATGGCGCCTTCCAAATGCGGAAGTGATGGCGTGCCGCGATGACTTTTAATGGATCGCCCTGCGCGAAACCGTAGTCCTGCGGCCGTCCGAAGACCTGCAACTCGCTCATCGGCAAGGTCACGTAGGCCTGCTTGGAAACGCTGACAAGGATGCCGCGAAACACCGAGTCCTTAACCGACCGGTCGACTTTCACCCATCTCGCCTTCTCCAGCGCCGAGACCACATGCAGTTCGGAGCCGACGATCATGAAGTTCGTTCGATCGCCTTCGATGCCGGCTGCGTCGACGACGCGCCGCGGCACGCTTTCATGCTGGTCGGCCGAGATCTTCACCAGCGTGCTCAGCAGTTTCGACGAATCGGCGGCCGGCGCGGCGCCTTTGGCCCGTGTGACTTTGACGCTGTACGCACCGGACGCGCGGTCGGTAGGCGAGTGATTGATGCCCAAGAACAAGCGGCCCTTCACCGCGATGTTGCGATCCGTCTTGGCCCCGATCAAAAACGCACGCGTGGCATCGCTCTCGCCGACGCGCCCAATCAACGCGCCGTGTTTGGCATCGTTGAGAGGAAACGCGCGGATCATGTCCATCCAACCCCGGGCCATCCCTTCGGGTCCGGTTTCTTTGCCGAGATAGGAGATCCTGCCCTCCGCCTCGACGGTGACGCGGTCGCCGGCTTCCACATCGATACCGCTGTCGGTCCACTGTTTGTCGCCGGAGACGTCAATCGTTACGGCGTTTTGCGCGGCCAACGCCATCGACATCAGGAACACGATTCGCTTCACTTTGGAACCTCCGCGGACTGCGCCGCCTGCAAAATCAACTGTTCGATTTTCGCCCATAGGAGCGGATCGGCCTCCATTCGAGCGTGCGCGCCGCCGAAAATCCGGCGCGGCCAGGACTCCGGCCACGTATGGACCTTCCACAGCGGGTAGTCGAATTCAAAGTTTCCCAGAATTTGCGTGCGCGCGGGGTCGGCTGCGCGGATCTTCTTTTGGCCGCGCACGGTGAAGAGGTGGTTCTGATAATAGTTCGCGGCGACTTTCACGTTGCGCGGGATCACCGAGTCTCGGAGCCCAAAGCTGTCGACCTGGACCGTTAACAACACCGGCACCTTCCGCGATTCGAGAAATCGCGCGAGTTTCAATGTCGCCGCGCCGCCCATCGACTGACCATAAATGACAACCCGCGCCGATTCCGCTTCGTCCGGATCAATGCGTTTGTTACCATTGCGGTCGAGCGCGGCGATAACGGCCTTCTTGGCCGTGCCGATCCGGTGATTGGCGAACGATTCCGCCTCAATCCCCTGGCTGCGCAAGCCAAGGGCGACCTTGCGTACCGATCGATTCGGGTCGTCCCAGCGCTCCCACGCCCCGAGGAAGCCAATCGCGACGACCTTACCCGGTTCGACCGGCTTCTTGATCGCGACTTGCTTCAAAGATTGCGCCTCAGCGGCGCCCATACATACGGCCCAAATTAGAACGCAGATCTTCACCTGCAATTAGACTATGGCTGCACCACGTGCGTTTCATGGTCCGCCGCGCGACGATAGGCTTGTCCGAAACGGAGAACCGAAGCGGGAGTTAGTTTTGATCGCCCTGGACGAAGCCAAGACGCGCTTCGACGGGAATCAACTCGCAGGCAGTTGGTTCGCTTGCCTCTTTGCGATGGATGTGATCGAGACGCCTACAAAGGACATTGAATCCCTTTGCCGGCGTCTACTCGGTTCCGGTAGGGTCAGGGCTGCGAGCGCGTCCGCGACGTTATGGAGGAGGTCACCCTCGAGAAGGATCTTGGTGAGAGCACATGTGAGATCTGAAGGTTGCGAGATTACCTAACAATCGCCGCAGTCCCCGACGCCGAGACCATCAACATCCCGCCGCCGTTGCCCACTGATATCGTCTCGTAATCCAGATCCACGCCAATTATCGCGTTCGCACCCAGCCGCTGCGCCTGCTCGCGCATCTCCGCGATGGCGATCTCCTTCGCCTTCCGCAACTCCCCTTCATACGCCGCCGAGCGGCCTCCGACGATGTCGCGGATGCCGGCGAAAAAGTCCTTGAAGATATTCGCGCCCAGGATCGCTTCGCCGCTCACCAGGCCCAGATATTCATGTTGCCGGCCCTCAATGGCCGATGTGGTTGAGATTAGCATCTGCCTAGCATTACGAACCCGCGCGTCGCGTTGTTCCATAATCGGGCAATGGCGAATATCCAACAGGCGGTTCCGTTCTTCATGGTTACCAGCATGGAAGCGTCGCTCCGGTTTTACGTCGACGGCCTCGGTTTTGTTGTCATAAACACCTGGACGCCAAACGGGGCGATCGAGTGGTGCTGGTTCAAGGCCGGCGACGCCGCGATGATGCTGCAAGAGTACCGGCCGGGGATGGCGAAAGACAATCTCGGCGCTGGAGTTTCGATCTGCTTCATGTGCGAAGACGCGATCGCGATCTATCACGAGATCACGGCGCGCGGAGTCACGGCAAAGAGGCCGTTCGTCGGCAACGGCCTGTGGGTTGTGTCCGTCACCGAACCCGACGGATCTTAGCCCTCTTTGAATCACCGCTTTCGCCGTCAAGTGGTTGATGTGACAACGCTTAACTCACATTTATTGCTACTATATGTAGTCATGTAATAGTGATCGAGTGTCTTTACACACATGATCACTAGTGATATCATGAAGTTATGTACGTGGCGGCGATCCCCAATAGGTCCTCTCCCGCCCCCCGCGATCCTGCTCCGCGAGTCGTTCCGCGATGGCGACAAGGTCAAGAACCGCACGCTCGCCAACCTGCCCTGCTGGCCCGCTCCTCGCATCGACGCC
This sequence comes from Acidobacteriota bacterium, assembly GCA_016871055.1. Classification (GTDB taxonomy): domain Bacteria; phylum Acidobacteriota; class Terriglobia; order Bryobacterales; family Bryobacteraceae. The sequence continues at coordinate 86 of VFZW01000350.1, read as the reverse complement.
CTCCGCCGTCTCCTGCGTGGCGAGTTCGACACCGCCGCCTGTTCCCATCCCGCCTCTGGCCCCGTCTTCGGCGTCCTCCACGCGCT
>VFZW01000349.1 GCA_016871055.1 Acidobacteriota bacterium | reverse complement strand
ACCACCACAATCTCCGCGTCGAAATGGCGGCCAGCGAACAGCTCTTCAATCGGAACGAAGGAGGGCATTGCGTCATTCTCTCTCATCTCGGCAGGTTTGCACCAGAGCCACCGACTTCGGGCTGGCGTTGATTCGCGACCGGTCGCGGCTGACACAGCCGGGCACGATCATGGGCACGGTGACGCACATGTCGCCGGAGCAGGCGCTGGCGAAGCCGACCGACCAGCGCACCGACATTTGGTCGTTGGGCGTGGTGCTCTACGAGATGGTCGAGGGGAAGCTGCCGTTCAAAGCGAACTCGGCGCAGGCGACGATGGTGCAGTTGGTTTCGTTGGAGCTGCCGGCGCTTAAGAATTGCAAGAATGGCGAGATTGAGCGGATCTTGCGGAAGGCGTTGGCCAAAGATCCGGCACAGCGGTATCAACACACCGACGATATGATTGTGGACCTGCGGGCGGTGTTGAAACAATTGCCAGAGACTCCGCTGCCGGAGAGCGCCGTGCTTTCTCCGGATGATCCGACGATGACGATGCACCGGCCGCCGGAAGCTGCGCGGCTCGCGGTGACGTTTACGAAGAAATCGATTCTGACCGGCGCGATTGCGTCTGGCGTGACGATCGCGGTTGCGATGGCGGTTTACTACTTCTTCTCAAGAACGCAGTGAGCGGGGCCGGGCCGGCTACCTACTTCCGCAGCCGCCCTTCCCAGCGCAACCCCGCGCGCACTAATCGCGGCGCGCCGATCATCGGGACCGGCGTGAAACCGGTATAGAAACGCCGGTCGAGCAAATTCTCAAACGCCGCGATCGCCGAGAATTGTGGCGTCAATCCAATGCGAGCCGCCGCCTGGACGGTCGCGTAACCGGGCAGCCGGAAACTGTTCAAATCGTCTTCGAACTGCGCCGTGAAGCTGCGCAAACCGCCGCTTAGAAAGACGCGGCCCTTTGAATACGTCAGCGTCGCATTGCCGCCATGCTTGGGCACTTGCGGCACGCGATTGCGCGTCGCGAAACGGTTCTCGCTGAACAGCCAGGCGCCTTCGAACCGGAAGTCGCGAAAGCCTTGCGTGAAACTCATCTCCACGCCGCGCGCCAGCGCGTTGCCCGCGTTCCGCCGCTGCCGTTCGATCAGAGTGGGCGTGGAGCGCAGCGTCACGTTGGTGATTAAGTCCGTGATCGACGTTCGGAAAAACGTGACCGAAATGCGCGAGCGCTCCCCGGAATAGTCCGCGCCCAACTCCGCGCCGAAGGACTTCTCGGGGTTCAGCGCATCGTTGGCGCGCGTCACAGCGTTGCCCGCGCGAAACTCGCGGAACAGTTCGTTCAGCGTTGGCGCGCGGAAGGATCGATACACCGTACCCCGCGTGCGCCAGTTTTTCTTGCCCGCCACAAACCCGCCCGACGGGGAAAAGAACGCGCCCTGTTTGCCCGCCGCGTGCACTCTTCCGCCGGTAAAGAATTTGAACATGCCGGCACGCACATCGCCCTGGCCGAACACGCCGCGCTGCCATTGCACGCCGCCGCGATTGCTGAAACCCGTGGGCAGCGTCGTCTCCAGACTGTAGCCTTCAACGTGCGTGAAGTCGCCGCCGAACAGACCTTGAAACGCCGTCCGCTGGACGCGATAAAGGCCCGCGCCGCCGACAACTTCGGCAGGCACAGTCTGCCGCATCGTCAAGCGCTCCGTGGCCCGATTGGCGGCGATCGCCGAAAACGCCGCGCGATACTCCTCGCGGCCATGCCACGCCGTCAACGACAAACTGTCCTTGCCGATCTCTCGAAAATACTGGCCGGAAAGCGTGCCGAGGCTCGTCGAGTTCCGCACCGCCACCGTACCGTTGGCGCGGTCTTCGGCCAGCGCGTCCAGCTTCACGAAGAACCGGTCCTTGGCGCCCAAATAGTCGAGCCGCATGTCGCCCGCGATGAAGTCGACACCCGCCCGCGAATCCACCGCGCCGCGCCGTCTCTCTTCGACGATGTAATATCCATCGGTCCGAAACGCGCGGCCCTGCGTGCTCGCCGACCACCGCGGCCGCAAGTGGCTGAACCCGCCGCTCACCTGGTGCGTGTTCCGATTGCCGCCCTCATACGCTCCATGCGCGCGCCACGGTTCGGCCGGCCGCGAAAACAGTTGAATCGACCCTCCGATCGCGCGATCGCCGAAAACGCTCGTCGACGCCCCGCGCACAACTTCGATGCGGTCCAAGTCTTCCGGCGAAAACCGGCTCCAATACACCCAGCCGCCAAAAGGATCGTTCGCGGGCACGCCGTCCCACAAAACCAGTGTTCGCGACGCGCCGCTCGACCCGAGCCCGCGCAGCGAAATCCCTTGCGTCGTCGGATTCGCCACCAGACTCGACGACCGCCGGAACAATGTAAATCCCGGTACCGATCGCAGCCGGTCGTCGACGTTGACACCGGGCGTCTCTTGAATTTGCAGCTTCGGCAGCACGGTGATCGATGCCGGCGCTTCCGCGGCGACCTTCTCATTGACCGTGATCCGGGTCTTCACGGGTTCAATCTTTGTCTCTTGCGAAAACGCACAGAGCACGGCGGTGGACAAGGCGAGATACTTACACATTACAGTTTCGAGGGCGAATCTCTATCGTACAGGGTTACGCGCCGGATCCGCCGTCAGCACAAGAACGGCGCCGTCGGAATCGATGGGAATAATTTGCTCCAACCCATCGGCCGCGTCGAAGGGCATCGGCTCGACCAGCGCCAGGTACCGCAGCACCGTGTAACAATCGCCGTCGCGCGGCGTATCGATTGTTCGCTGCTGCGTCTTCAAAACAATTGGCACGCCCTCCCGGTCGAGTTCGACCGCCAGCCACGCCACCGTCGACAGCGCCGATTCAAACCAACTCATCCCGGCGCCGCCCAGGAACAAATCAAGCACGATCGTCACCGCCGTCATCTCGTCGCGCGTGTTCTCGCGGACATGGACTTCGCCGTGCCGCGCCGTGGACCGCCAGTCGATCCGCTTCGCGGCGTCCGATGGCGCGTAGGGCCGCAGCCGGTAGAACTCATCGCCCACTCCCGCGTGCCGCGACAGCCGCGCCCCGCGCACGTGGTCGAGAAACTCCACCGCCAGCGCGCCAGGCTCAAGCGCCGGATAGACGACGACATCGGCCAGCAGCGCGACGCGTTCGCGCCGTTCGGTAAACCCGAACGGAAACCGCGATGTGAACTGCAACGAGTTGTCGCGAAACCGACCGCGCCGGCCGAACTTCACCGCCGCGTGTTCGGTCACCGCCTCGCCGCCGCCGATGATCGCGAAGTACAACGCCTGCGCCAGCCCGTCGGCATGTATCGACTGCAGCCTGGTCGAAAAGCTCGGCATCCAGCTTTTTTCATTGCGCACCACGATCTTCGCCATCGTCTGCTCGCCGGCGAAGAGATGTTCGGGCGGATGAAACTCCACTTCGAGCCCCGCCAGCGACAGCTTGTTCACGAGGCCGGAAATCAACGCTGTCGAGATCAACACCGACGCGATCAAAAAGATCAAATTGTTGCCCGAAAGCAGCGCGCCCGCGAACGTCACGGCGATCGCGCCCGTGAACGCGTAGCCGGCCCATGTCACGCGAATCTTCATCCGTTCGCGGACCCACTCGCGCAGCCTTCGCCAAACGGAGCCCATATCGTTGACAATACAACGATGGCGTCTGCTCCCGCCCTCCGCCGTGCCCTGCACCTCCGGCACCTCATCTTCATGGGCCTGATCATCATTCAGCCCACCGCGCCCATGCCGCTGTTCGGCGTCGTCTCCAACAAGGCCGGCGGCCACGTCGTGTCGACCATCCTCGTCGCCATGATCGGCATGTTGCTCACTGCGATCAGCTACGGCCGCATGGCGAAACTCTATCCAAGCGCGGGCTCGGCGTACACCTACGTCGGCAAGGAGATTCATCCGTCGCTCGGCTTTCTCACCGGTTGGGGACTGCTTCTCGACTACGTGATCAACCCGCTCATCTGCGTGATCTGGTGTTCGAAGGCCGCGGGGAATTTGTTGCCGATGATCCCCTACCCCGCATGGGTTCTCTTCTTCGCGCTGCTGTTCACTTGGCTGAACCTTCGCAACATCCAAGCCGCGGCGGCGACGCACCGCAACCTGGCCATCGTTATGTTCGGCGTCATCGCATGGATGCTCGCCGCGTCGGCGAAGTTCTTTGCCACGGCCGATCTCACCAAGCCGTTCTACGATCCAGCGACGTACTCCTGGGCGACGTTCTCATCGGCCACAGCGCTTGCCGTCCTCACCTACATCGGCTTCGACGCCATCTCCACACTGAGCGAAGAGACCGTCGACGCCGAGCGCACCATCCCGCGCGCGACGGTCATCGTCTGCATACTGATCGGCGTGTTGTCGGCAATCGAAGTGTACGTCGCACAGATCGTCTGGCCGCACGGCGAAGTGTTTCCGGATGTCGATACGGCCTACGTGCACATCGCCGGGCGCGCCGGCGGCATCTGGCTGTTTCACGCGGTGAACTTAACGTTGCTCGTCGCAACGATTGGTTCCGGCTCGGGCGGACAAATGGCCGGCGCGCGTCTGCTCTACGGTATGGGCCGCGACGGCGTGCTGCCCGAAACGTTCTTCGGCGCCATCGACGCCGTCCGCCAAGTCCCCGCGCGCAACGTGCTGCTGATCGGTGCGATCGCGCTTACCGGGGCGTATCTGATGACCTACGAGCTCGGCGCGGAACTCTTGAACTTTGGCGCGTTCATCGGTTTCATGGGCGTGAACCTCGCGGCGTTCTTGCGGGCGTTTCGGGATCGGTCGATCGTTTGCCTTGCCCCTGCGCTCGGCTTTCTGCTGTGCTTTTACATGTGGCTCAGCCTCAGCGGCAACGCGCTCAAGCTCGGCGCGGCCTGGGCCGCGATTGGCATCATCGTACGGTTAGCGCGACGCCAGCCAGCCGCAACCGCTCGGTGATAATCTCACCGACACGCGCAGGCGACAGCGCCGTCCGCACAAATCGCTGCGCTTCACCCGCGCGTTCCTCGCGCAGCGCCGAATGCGCGAACACCATACGCATCTGCGTACTTGCTTCATCGACGCGCGGGTCGGCCCACAGCTCATCAGGATCGTACGGCCGGCTGCCCGGCCCAACCACCGTCAAGTCGTAGCCCACCAGAAACGAATTCGAATCGTTGGTGAAATCCATGTTCCCCGAATAACCGGTCACGATTACCGGTTTACCGAGCCACATCGCCTCGGCGATCATTAGTCCGAAGCCCTCGGAGCGATGCAGCGAAACATAGCAATCGCAGGAGGCGAGTAGCGCATTCATGTCGTCGCGAGTCAGACAGGTGTCCATTAAAGTGATGCGGCTGTCGGCGGCCGCGGCCGCGCGAAGGCGCTCCATGTTCACTGCATCCCTCGACCCGTTGTTGACCTTCACAACCAACCGCGCGCCGCGCTCGGAAGAAGGAAACGCGCGCTGGAACGCCGCGACCGCCGCGAGCGGATTCTTTCGCTCGAAGACGCTGAGCATGTCGAACGCGCACAGAAACACAAACTCATCGGCCGGTATTCCGAAGTCTGTTTTACCGAGGCGCGAAACCGCGTCAAGTTGAATCGGTGGGGGCACCGCGATTATCTGCTTCGGCGATACTTTACTCATCGCTCTGCTACAGAATTCGCTAAGCGTCCAGATTTCGTGAAACAGCTCGAACGCCGGCAGCCACTCGCTGGAAAACGTTTCTAGCTCCCAAGTCCAATAGCCTATCCGCGGTATCCGCGGAGAATGCGATCCGCTCATCGCGCCCACCACCAACTCGGACTGATCCGCGTTAATGTAAAAACGGTCGCCGCCGTCGGCTTCAGCTCGGCCGGATTCCAACGGCCGTCCAATTCGACTTTTACGATGTGCGGGGCGAATCCCGAACTTCTGAATGCGGACTCGGCCGCGCGCACCAACTGCCCCACGCCTGTCGCCGCCGCAGCGTATCCAACCAAATTGACGTTCGATCCACTAGTCGCGGGAGCCGGGGCCGCAACCGGCGGCCTCGGGCTCGGCGGCTGCCTCCGGCCCGAATCTGGCGAGGCGAGTAGACGCTTTACGCGCGATCGCGTCCGAAGCAGAAAACGCGACATCTCAAGCTTCGCCCGCAACATCGCGCGGCGCGAAGCCGGAAGGGCCGCCACCCGCTCCTCCCACATCTCCCGCAATATCGCCCGCTCATCGCTCGACAGCGCGTACTCGTGACTTCCGAAACTCAGCGCCCACCCGGTAAGCGCAAGCTCGTCTTCGCCTTCCGGATCCGGAAACACACGCTGCAAGTCTCTCCGCGACCTGTAAATGCGCCGGACGGCTCTGGTGCAAACCTGCCGAGATGAGAGAGAATGACGCAATGCCCTCCTTCGTTCCGGTTGAAGAGCTGTTCGCGCGCCGCCACTTCGATGGCGAGATCGTGGTGTTGTGCGTGCGGTGGTACCTGAGCTTCAAGTTGAGCTACCGGGATTTGGTCAGCATGATGAGCGAACGTGGCATCAACCTTGCGCACACGACGATTCTGCGCTGGGTGCAGCATTACATGCCGGAGTTCGAGAAGCGCTGGAAGCGGTACGCCCGCCCGGTGGGTGACTCATGGCGGATGGATGAGACCTACGTGAAGGTACGCGGTGAATGGATGTACCTTTACCGGGCGGTCGACAAAGCGGGCGAGACGGTAGACTTCTTTTTGAGTCGACACCGGGATGTCAATGCGGCTAAGGCCTTTCTGCGCAGGGCGATGAAGGGCCGACGGGTACCGGACAAGGTAACGCTGGACGCGTACGCGGCCTCCCATCGGGCGGTAGCTGATCTGAAGGCAACCGGCGAGTTGCCGGAGCGATTGTTAGTCCGCAGCAGCAAGTACTTGAACAACTTGATCGAGCAAGATCATCGAAGGGTCAAACATCGGTTGCGGCCGATGCTGGGGCTCAAGAGCTTTGAGTCGGCGACCATTGTGATCAGCGGTATCGAACTGGCGGAGAAGATCAAGAAAGGGCAATTTAAATTTGGCAAACTAGGCGGGGCAGGGGCCACAATGCCGGAGATCTGGTCGGCCGCGTTGGCCGCGTGATAGGGGTCGGGTTCGATCGAGACGTCGGCCGTTACCGAATTTAGTTTGACTCGGAAATTGCACCAGAGCCCAATTTCCGATACCCTTACTAATAAGTAGCAATGTTCAGAGCACTCCTCCTTTTCTCCGCCACGGCGATCGCACAGCCGGTCCCTGGCCGTTACATCGTTGAACTCTCCGGTGAACCCGCCGTTACCGTGCGAACGTCCGAAAGGCAATCGC
>VFZW01000348.1 GCA_016871055.1 Acidobacteriota bacterium | reverse complement strand
GGCGCACCTACAAGTACTATGTCACCGCCTTCGGCAAAGACGTTGTCGCCACCGCCCTCAAACTCCGGGAGCTCGTCATCATCCCTCAACTGGCTTCCGGCTTCGCCACTTCATGATTTCCTGCCAAGAAATGTCAAAATCTTATTGGATAGATACTAACTGCTTGTTTGACCGCCTCCGCGTGGGCGTTGCCATCCCTTCCGCGGCAATTCAACGATCCGCTTGCTTCGCAGGATCCCAGCGATGTCATCGGCGATCCCCTGAAGTTCGACATCCACAACCTTACCTTTCAGAGCCTGACCGGGAACGCCCTTCAAATTGACATCCGCTTCAACTACGGCGGCGGCGCGACGCTTGCGGGCTTTCTCAACTCCAACGGCGCCGTCACGCTCAACGTCGGCGATCTATTCCTCATCGGAGGCGGCCAGACGTACGCCTTTATCCTTAACGGCCACAACGGTCTTCAGACCAACGGGCTCTACTCCATTACCGGCCGCCAGACCGCACAAACGGTACTCGGCAATCCGAGTGGCATCAATTACCGTCCGAATTCGCTGGTCTGGGCCAATGCGAGCGGCGCCACGTTCCTCAGCAACGGCTCTAAGAGCGTTAACGTGGTCGGCGGCCCGACCGAACTCCTTGTCAGCCTGACACTCAATCTGACTCCCGGCGCGCTCGCAAATCTGGACAACGGCTTCGATTTCTACTTTGCCGCCGCTACCTGCGGCAACGACGAAATCTACGGCACTGTTAGCGGAGTTCCCGAGCCGGGCGCCTGGGCGCTGATGGGCGCCGGTCTGGCCGGCCTCGGAATGCTGCGCCGCCGCGGCTAGCGGAAGCATCCAAAACGTGCGTGATAAAGTGGGGGGTGCGCGATCGCGCATCCCCCGTTTCTCTTTTCCAGATCCATGCACAACGTAATTATCATTGGCTCCGGCTGCGCCGGAAACACCGCCGCGGTCTATGCGGCTCGCGCTTCGCTGAAGCCGCTCGTCATTAGCGGACACGAACCCGGCGGCCAACTCTCCATCACTTCGGAAGTGGAGAACTTCCCCGGCTTTCCGGAGGGCATTCTCGGACCACAACTGGTCGAGAACATGAAGCTTCAAGCCGAGCGCTTCGGCGCGACGTTCCGTCACGGATACGTCGAGGCGTGCGAGCTTGGCCAGCGGCCTTTCCGCGTGAAGATCGACGGTGTTTGGGAAGAGACGCGGACACTGATTATCGCCAGCGGGGCATCGGCGCGATGGCTCGGTCTGCCCAACGAGCAGCGGCTAATCGGGAAAGGCGTCAGTTCCTGCGCGACTTGCGACGGGTTTTTTTATCGCGGCAAGGAGATCATGGTAATCGGCGGCGGCGATTCGGCGATGGAGGAGGCCAACTTCCTCACCCGCTTCGGCAAGCGCGTGACGCTCGTGCATCGGCGCGATCAGTTCCGCGCGTCGAAGATTATGTATGATCGTGTTGTCGCCAACCCCAAGATCGAGATGATTCTCAACACGGTCATCGACGATGTTTTGAGCGGCGACGACGGACTTGTCAACGGCGTGCGCATGCGGAACATCGTCACCGGCGCGATTGAAGACCGCCCGGTCGACGGCTTCTTCGTCGCGATCGGCCACATTCCGAATACGAAGTTTCTCGGCGGTCAAGTCGACCTGGACGAAGACGGCTACATCGTGTCCAAGGGCGGCGCGCGGACCAACATCACGGGCGTTTTTCACGCCGGGGATGTGCAGGACCGCACCTATCGGCAAGCGGTCACCGCGGCGGGCGCGGGCTGCATGGCGGCGATTGAAGCGGAGCGGTTTCTGGAGCACGAGGGGCATTAGCCCGAATAATGCGCGAGATCCGAGTTAGTTCTGACGGAACAACCGGCTGTTCGTTTGGCCGGTCCCGGTGTCGATCATTACCAGCCCCAATTCGGCGACCCGGTTCGCGGGCGCCGGCCCTTTTCCGATGAAAGCGATCGCCGGGGTCCCTGGGAACACTTGATCGATATCCACGAACCCCGTGTCGACGTTCCAGGCCACCTTGCCATCGAAGCCGATCCGTGAGACGAGGAGCGTTCCTTCTTTGCCTAACTTCGACCAGTGGAGCATGACGAAGCCGTCCGGCTCGGTCAACCGCAATGGCCGTGGCTGCGTTTCGTCCCGCAGCAACGCCGCGCCGATGTACCCTTCGCCCGGTAGCGGTGAAATGGCCGTCAGACAGAAATCGAGCGGACAGGCTTCGATCTTCGCCCGGTACACGAGCCGCCGCCCGTCGACGCGGCTGTTCCGCGATTCGCCCGTCACTCTCGATCCAACGTGGTGGTTGCGGTCCGCCTCGTCCGGTGTGTGCAAACCGAACCAATCGTTCGCGGTGACGAATCCGCCGGACCAGAAAAACTTCTCGAGGCCGATGCCCCACATCGACATCTCCCGGTTATACCGTTCCATGTCTTCGCGGTAGTTCAATTTCGGTTTGGGCGGCTCGACATAAGGCCGCGTTTGCAAGCTCACCTGATCCAGTTCGAACTTCCTGGCGTCGGCGGTTGTAAAACGCAGCCGCCCTTTCACCTCGTAATACTTCGATTCCTTCAACCACTGTCCGGCCAAAGCCGGATTGATCTTCTCCAACTCAGGGGCGGTGATCAACTTTCCGGTCGCCAGTTCAACCGCGGTGATCGAATTCCCAAGCAGCCACAAATAGCGTCCATCGGACCCAAGCAACTTCGCTGTGTTTCGCGTTTCCAGCTCTTCGAGTTTCCCGGCGATGGCGATCTTTCGCGGCGGCGTCTTCCCATCGAGCGGGCTGAGCAAGACGTGGAGCTGTACCGGACGGTTCGCCATCCGGCCGAGCCGCTGACTGGGCTGTTCGGTCACAAGCAACGTCGCGATGGAGTCGGCGGTTCGCACCGAATCGCCCAAGGGCCGGGTCTCAAACAGGCCCGCGCCGCATCCGGAAAGGAGTGTGGCGATCAACCCAGCCGAGCCGACGCGCGCTTTGGAGGACATACCCGCAGTGTAACCACCAATTCGAGCGATGATATGGAAATGCGCCTCGCCCTTCTCGTCTCGCTCGCGCTTTCCGCGCAAGTCCCGCCGCATGTTTCCCGCCCGTCCGAGATCAACTACCCCGCGCCCGCCGCCGCCGATTTCGCCACGGCCCAGGGCCTCCGCGCGCACATCGAACGCTACGAGACCGACCTCGGCGCCCTGCAGCGCTTCTACCGAATCGACGAAGCGCCCCAGCGCCTCGCCGCGCTGCGCCGGTTCTTCAACATGTGGAAGACGACTCTGACCGCGATGAATTTCGGTGCGCTGCCGCACGACGCGCAGGTCGATCACCTCCTTCTCGTGAACGAAATCGAACGCGAGCTGCGCCAACTCGCCCTCACCGAAGAGAAAGTCAACGAGGCCAAGCCGCTTCTTCCCTTCGCCGACGCTATCTGGGGACTGATCGATCAACGCCAGCGCGTCGAGCCCATCGATCCGGCCAAGATCGCCGCCCAACTCCATCAACTCGATCGAGAGATCGGCCACGCGGCAAAAGAGCTGGCTTCCCAGAAAGGCCGCATCAAGCCCACCGCGGCCAATCGCGCCGCGCTGCTGACGCGCAACTTTATCGGCCATCTCCGCGAGTGGAACACTTTCTACACCGGCTACGATCCGCTGTTCACCTGGTGGACCGCCGAGCCGTATGGCCGTTTCATCAAGTCGCTCGACAAGTACGGCGACGACCTTCGTGAGAAGCTGGCCGGCGTCGCCAAGTCGGATAATGACACCATCATCGGCGATCCGATCGGCGACGCGGCGTTGCGCGCCGAACTGAAATTCGCCTACATTCTATACACGCCTGAGGAACTCGTCCGGCTTGCTGAAAAAGAGTTTGCCTGGTGCGATCGCGAGATGCTTAAGGCCTCCCGCGAGCTCGGCTTTGGCGACGATTGGAAGAAGGCGCTCGAGCACGTCAAAACGCTTCACGTTCCGCCCGGCCAACAGACGACGCTCGTCCGCGACATGGTCTTCGAGGCGGTGAACTTTCTTGAGAAGCGCGACCTGCTCACCATTCCCACGTACTCGAAAGACATCTGGCGCATGCAGATGATGTCGCCGGAACGCCAACGCGTCAGCCCGTTCTTCCTCGGTGGCGAGTCGATCATCGTCTCGTTCCCAACCGGCGAGATGCCGCACGAATCGAAACTGATGAGCATGCGCGGGAACAACATCCACTTCTCCCGCGCGACGGTGCATCACGAAGTCATCCCCGGCCATCATCTGCAGGGCTATATGAACGCGCGCCACCGCCCGTGGCGCCGCACCTTCCGCACTCCGTTCTGGACGGAAGGCTGGGCGCTGTACTGGGAATTTCGCCTTTGGGATCTCGGCTTCCCGCAGTCGCCGGAGAACCGCATCGGCATGCTCTTCTGGCGGATGCACCGTTGCGCGCGAATCATCTTCTCGTTGAATTTCCACCTCGAGAAAATGACCGCGCAGCAGACCGTCGATTTTCTTGTCGATCGAGTCGGCCACGAACGCGAGAACGCCGCGGCCGAGGTCCGCAGATCCTTCGAGACTTCGTATGAGCCGCTTTATCAGGCCGCCTACATGCTTGGAGGCTTGCAGTTTCGCGCGCTGCACGAGGAACTGGTCAAGAGCGGCAAGATGACCGAACGCGCATTCCACGACGCCATCCTGCAGAACGGAACGATGCCGGTGGAGCTGGTTCGCGCCAGTCTCCTCAAACAACCGCTCAAACCGGGACACTCCGCGGCGTGGCGATTCTACGGGCAGCCCTAGCCCGGATATCTCACAGAACTTCTGCTGCGACGCGCCGGAGCCGCGACGGTACTTCGTTGCGCTTGCCGCGGGTGCTCGACGTACCGTCGAAGTACGCCTGCGCGCCCGCGGCGGCGCGCGCCTCGTATCGACACGGCTCGGGCGCGGTCTCGCGACGAAGACTGCGAGATGTCCGGGCTAGCCGCGGGGCTACACTGATTGGTATGCACCGTTTCCTCCTGCACAATGACGCCATCCGCGACACGACCGAGCCGTGTTTGAGTCCGGGGCAGGTCGGCTTTATGAATGGCTGGGGCGTCTTCAGCACGCTGCGTGTTTCCGGCGGTGCGATGTTTGCTTTCGAGCGGCACTGGGCGCGCATGGTGCGCGACGCGAAGCGGATGCATGTGCCGATGCCGGGGGTGCCGGACGAGGTACTGGCAGGTCTGGCGAAGTTGATCGCGGCCAATGGCGTCGTCGACGGCACGCTGCGCGTGGCGATCGTGCGGAATCACGGCGGCATGTTCGAAGCGCCCGGCCAAACACGCAAGTACGAGGTGATCGCGTTCACGACCGGGCTGCGTGCGTGGGGCGAGTCGGTGCGGCTGGCGCTGAAGCGCGACGCCCGCCACGGCGCTTGCGAATTTCGCGGCGCGAAGATCACCGCGTGGGCGCAAAATCTGACGTGGCACGAAGAGGCGCACGACCGCGGCTACGACGAGGTGCTGCTGCTCGACGAACACGCGCGCGTCAGCGAATGCACGTCGGCCAATGTTTTCGCGGCCTTCGGCAACGAGGTATTCACGCCGCCGCTCGACTCGGGGTGTTTGCCGGGTATCACGCGCGAAGTGCTGCTGGAAGCCGTGCATGTGCCCGGCGTTTCGATCTCCGAGCGGCATGTGACGCTGGCCGATCTCGAACGCGCCGACGAAGTCTTCATTACGTCGACGACGCGGGACCTGCTCGCGGTGCGCGAGATCGAAGGGCTAACGCTGAAGCAAGGCGCCGCCGGCCCGCGCCCGCGGTTGTGCGAGGCGTTTCGGGAGTATGCGGCCGGGACGATGGCGGCAAAACTCATTAGCGCATAGCGGCAAGGCGTTCGCACACAATGAGCCTACGCAGTCGGTTCAAGACGACCATGGGCCCGCCGACGCTTCGTGCCAGTGAGTCGCTAGAGCGCACGTAACACACGAGGCGCGGTATGATTACGGTTTCGCTATGCGACTTGCCGCGGGGGATCGCCTCGGTCCCTATGAAATCATAGCGCCGATTGGCGCCGGAGGAATGGGCGAAGTCTACAAGGCGCGCGATACGCGGCTGAATCGCATCGTCGCGATCAAGACTTCCAAAGAAAATTTTTCCGACCGCTTTGAACGCGAGGCTCGCGCGGTGGCGGCGCTCAATCACCCGAATGTTTGCACGTTGTTCGATGTCGGACCGAACTATCTTGTTATGGAGTACCTGGAAGGAAAGGCGATCGCCGGCCCGCAAAAGGTGGAGAAGGTGATCGAATGGGGGATCTCGATTTGCGACGCGCTTGACGCGGCGCATCGCAAAGGCCTCATACATCGCGATTTGAAGCCGGCGAATGTGCTGGTGACGAAAACAGGTATCAAGCTTCTCGATTTTGGACTGGCCAAGCAGCGCCGCGAGATTTCGCCCAGCGACGAGACCGAGTCCCTCGCGCTGACAAAAGACAACACGGTGCTCGGCACATTGCACTACATGTCGCCGGAACAACTGGAAGGTAACGACGCCGACATGCGTAGCGATATCTTCTCGTTCGGCATCGTGTTATTTGAACTGTTGACCGGCAACCGGCCGTTCGGAGGGACGTCGCAGGCGGGTGTGATGGCGGCGATCTTGCGCAACGACATCCCGGCGATCGGGGATACCGTGCCACCGGGGTTGGATCGTGTGCTGCGCCGCTGTCTGGCGAAGGACCCGGACGAGCGATGGCAAACGGTGCGGGATTTGAGAGCCGAGTTGGCGTGGGTCCTGCTTCCCGGAACGCCATCGCCGGCGCCGCCGCAAGCGGGTTGGAAGCCGCGCATCGGCTGGATCGCCGCGGCATGTTTCGCGATTCCATTGGCATACGTGCTATTCACCGGAGGGCAGCGGCGTATTTCGTCAGCCGAGACAGTCCGATTCGATGTGGCGCCACCGCCTGGAAGACAGCTGACGCGAACGAACAACGCAACTGTGCCGGTCCCGCAAATGGCGCTGTCGCCCGATGGCCGGAAACTCGTGGTCGCTCTCACCGGCGAGTCGAAAATGTTGTGGATCCGCACGTTGAGTGAAACGGCCATGGAGCCGCTTACCGGCACCGAGAACGCGCTTTGCCCGTTCTGGTCGCCGGACAGCGAGTGGATCGGTTTTTTCGCCGATGGAAAGCTAGCCAAACACATTTGAAATGTTGAAACCATCGGTCGTCTGTCGGATGATCTTGTTGTCAAGACGAGAACAGGAGACTGGCGACCGATGGAAACGTTCACAAAGCTGTTTGGCAGCCTGCTTGTATTTGTATAC
>VFZW01000347.1 GCA_016871055.1 Acidobacteriota bacterium | reverse complement strand
CTGGCCGGTTGGAACGGAGCCCCGACCCCCTTCACATGGAAGGCCTCCGCAGACGTTATCCTCGACAAGGTGCGCCGTTGTAAAGAATTATCCAAGACAGGAGACTAGATCAAGTACATTGCCGTCTCGGAGCACGGGAATGCCAAGCAGGGAAAGCGCCTGTTCGGCCACAGCGCTCGCAAACAACTGCAATGGGAACGTAACCTGGTTGTAGATGATCGCCGGCAGCGGGACCATCAGCGGGAGCATGACCATCGGCAGCGTGAGCACGCGGAAGTACGGCCATCCGCCGAGATACAGAACCGCGCCCCAGACCGAACCCACAAAAGCGGAGCGCTGCAGGAACAGTTCCGCGCCCAGAATGCCAACGCACATCTGCACCAGCGACCAGAACAGCAGCAGCAAGCCCAACAGCGACGGTTTCATTTCGGTTGCCAGCAACTCTTCCCTGCGCTGATAGGTGATGTAGGCGACGACCGCGGGTACGAAAAACCCGTGCGACATGTCGTCATCGTTGCTCCATTGGTCGGCCATCCGGATCAGAATCGGCAAGTACGCCATCACCAATAGCCCGATAATCCATGCGACCTTGGTCCACGGTATCGGCGGCGCAGGCATGGCTAGCGCCACCGGGGGAGTCCCGCCAGTTTCACTCGTATACCCCTTTAGTCTGCCACAATTAACGAGTCTCCCCGATGCGGTGCAACAGCATGAGGTTCGTAGTACCGGACCTCCACATCGGTTGGCCCGCCACAAGAATAACCGTGTCGCGCGGGCGCAGCAGCCCGCGGTCGACCAAAGTCCGATCCATTAACCCGATCATCTCGTCGGTCGCCGGCTCTCCCGGCGTGACGACCGCGTGAATTCCATAGAACGCCGTCAATTGCCGGGCGACCTGCTCGGAGAGCGTGAAAACGAATAGCGGCGATGGCGGCCGGTATCGGCTGACCAACCGCGCCGTCGATCCCGAAGTTGAGAAGACGACGATCGCAGCCACGTTGGCGCGCCGCGCCGAATGATACGCCGCATCGGCCAGTATTTCGGCGATCGACGGATTTGCCCTCGGCGGCGGTTCCTGATACCCGCGCGGCCGCATCGCCGCCTCTGTTTCGCAAGCGATGCGCGCCATCATGCGAACACTCTCGACCGGGAACGCTCCCGCCGAGGTCTCGGCCGATAACATTACGGCGTCGGTGCCGTCATAGATCGCGTTGGCCACATCCGATACTTCCGCGCGAGTTGGCACCGCGTTCTCGATCATGGACTCCAACATTTGCGTTGCCGTGATCACGAATTTGCCCATGTTCCGCGCCCGCTCGATGATCGTCTTCTGAATGAACGGAACTTTTTCGTACGCCAATTCCACACCGAGATCTCCTCGGGCCACCATCACGCCGTTGGACTCCTGCAAGATCTCGTTCAGGTTCTCCCAGGCCTCCGGCTTTTCTATCTTCGCGATGACCGGCACGCTGGCGCCGCGTTCTTCCAGAAACAACTTTAACCGGATGATGTCGGAAGCCTTTCGCACAAACGACATCGCGACATAATCGATGCCGAGTTCGAGCGCGAATTGCAGATCGCTCATATCCTTGCGGGTCAGCGACGGGGTCGACACCTTCACGCCCGGCAGGTTGATGCCTTTCCGGTCGCCGATCATCCCTCCGGCCACGACCTCACTCTTCACGGTCACGCCGTCGGTCGAAAGTACCCGCAGTTCGACCGCGCCATCGGCGAGCAGAATCCGATCTCCCGGCGTTACATCTTGCGCCAGTTGCACGTAGACCGTCGACGCGCGTTCCGTATTTCCCAGGATTTCGGTCGTCGTAATTTCGAATTTCGCGCCGGGCTTCAACTCCGCCTTACCGCCCTCGAATTTGCCGAGGCGAATCTTCGGCCCCTGCAGGTCGACGAGTACTCCAGTGATGCGCCCTTTTTCCGCGGAGAGCTCACGGACGATTTGCAGTCGCGCGGCGTGCTCTTCCTGCGTTCCGTGCGACATGTTCAACCGAAACACGTCGACGCCGGCGTCTAGTAATTGGGCGATCGTCTCGCGGGAATTCGAGGCAGGGCCGAGGGTAGCTACTATTTTTGTTGTTCTCACGCTAGTCTGGAAGGACGTCTCGTATCCATCATGCCACTAGTTCAAGTTATCGTCCTCGCGATATTGCAAGGCATTACAGAATTTCTTCCGATCTCCAGTTCCGCGCATTTGGCTCTTGCCCCGTGGCTGTTCGGGTGGAAAGATCAGGGGCTTGACTACGACATCGCCCTCCATATCGGCACAACCGTCTCGGTTCTGATCTACTTCTTCAAGGACTGGCTACAGATCCTCGCCAACGGATTTGGCTTTACCTCGATGCGCTTCCATAACGATCCGGCGCTTGCCCGAAATCCGAAGCTGCTCTGGTATCTGGTCGCCGCGACAATCCCCGCCGGCGTCCTCGGTCTGTTACTGAAAGACATCGTCGAGACTACGCTGCGCTCGCCATACTTGATGGGATCAATGCTCGTCGCCGTCGGGCTACTCATGTACTGGGCCGAGCGCCGCGCGACCCATCAACGCTCCATCGCCGAAATGACACTCGCCGACTGCATGTTCATCGGTTGCGCGCAGGCGATGGCGCTGATTCCGGGTACGTCGCGAAGCGGTATCACCCTCACCGCCGGTCTGATGCGCAATCTCGACCGCGCCACCGCGGCGCGATTTTCGTTTCTCCTCTCGACGCCCATCGTCTTCGCCGCCGCCGCCAAAGACGCGCTCCAACTACGTAAATTGGACTTCGCCGCAAGCGACCTTGTTATCGGAATCGTCCTCTCCGGCGTCACCGGTTGCGCCGTCATCGCCTTCCTGCTCAAGTTCCTCCGAACCAACTCCGTAAAACCCTTCGTGATCTATCGTGTAATTTTTGGCATAATTGTTATCGCTCTGGCTTTCGCGCGCTCCTGACGCGACATGAACATATTCGGGAACTCGGCAGACAAAAGGCTTAACCAGCTCACGGGACTCGTGTCCCTTGTAGCTGCTGCCGCACTCGCCGCTAGTCTAATCTCCTACTCACCGCTCGATCCGGCGTGGAATACCGCCGCCGAATCGCTGCGGCCGCACAACTGGATCGGCTATCCCGGCGCTCTATTCTCCGATCTCGCGTTGTCGCTCGCCGGGTTCGCCGCCTGGCTTGCCCCGATCCTCGCCGGCGCGTTCGGCTTGCAGCGTCTTCGCTCGAAACCGTTCGAAGCCCCGACTCTTCGCCTCATCGGCTCTGGCCTGTTAGTCCTTAGCGCATGCACCTTGCTATCGCTAGCTCCCGATTGGAAACCGTTGCACGAAACGATGCCGCCGGGCGGCGTCCTTGGCCTCGCCATCTCCGCGTACCTCCTAGGCAATTTCAACTACGGCGGAACTCTGGCGCTCGTCACAGTCGCAATTCTGATCTCGCTGTATCTGACGACGACGATTTCGATCGAATCGGTGGAAGGCTGGATCTCCGGGCCGATGGCATGGTGGGACGCACGCGTGGAAGGATACCAGACCTGGCTCGACAATCGCCGCGCCCGCTCTGAGCAAAATCGCCTGATCAAAGAAGCGCGCAAGGCCCGCCAGGCGGCGCCCGAACCCCCGGCCGAGCCTCCCAAGGAGAAACGTCCGAAAAAGGAAAAGGCCGCGATTCCGATCGTCGAGGATGCTCCGCCATGGGAAGAAAAATCATCTCCCATCGCCGAAAAGGAAGTCCCCGCCACCGTTGACGACATCCCGATTGTTCCGCTCGAAGAACTCGAACCGCAGCCCGCGGCGATGGCGTTGCCGCCGCAAGCCGCCGCACCGCCCGAACCCTCTCGGCGCAAGTCCCGCAAGAACGATACGTTCTATCAGATTCCTCCTACCTCGCTGCTCGCCGACCCGCCCGCGCGCAACCCTTACGACGAACAGGAGCTCAAAGACACCGCCTCGCGCATCAAGTCGAAATTTGAAGAGTTCAACGTACTCGGCTCGGTAGTTCAAATCAACCCCGGACCGGTTGTCACGACATTCGAATTCAAGCCCGAGGCGGGAATCAAGGTGTCCCGCATCACAACGCTTTCCGAAGACCTCTGCCTCGGGCTCCAAGCCGAAAGCGTCATGATCGACCGCATTCCCGGCAAGCCCACCGTCGGTATCGAAGTTCCCAACCGAAAGCGCGAAGTCATCAGCCTTCGCCAGATTCTCGAATCGGAGGAGTTTCGCAACTCCTCGTCGAAGCTGACGATTTCGCTCGGCAAGGATATCAGCGGCCGTATCAAAATCGCGTCGCTCGAATCGATGCCCCACGCGCTGATCGCCGGTTCGACCGGCTCTGGCAAAAGCGTGATGTTGAATACGCTTATCATGTCGGTGCTCTATAAGTCGACTCCCGACGATGTGCGCATGATCATGGTAGACCCCAAGCGGCTAGAACTCGGGCTCTACGAGGGCATCCCTCATCTACTGACGCCCGTCATCACCGATCCCAAGAAGGCCACCTACGCGCTACGCAACGCGGTGCTCGAAATGGAACGCCGCCTGAAGTTGCTCGCCGCGCAAGGTGTTCGGAACATCGAGCAGTACAACCGCAAGGTGCGCGAAATCCTCTCCAAGCCGCGCGATCTATTCGCTGATGAGCAAGAGACGGCCGAACTCGACGAACTTCGCCCGCTGCCGTTCATCCTCATCATCATCGACGAATTGGCCGATCTCATGATGCTCGAACGCGCCGGCGTCGAGGAGTCGATCACCCGCCTTGCGCAGATGGCCCGCGCGGTCGGAATGCATTTGGTCCTTGCGACGCAGCGCCCGTCGGTCGACGTCATCACCGGTCTCATCAAGGCCAACTTCCCCGCGCGCATCAGTTTCCGCGTCGCGACGCGCGTCGACTCGCGGACGATCCTCGATAGTATGGGCGCCGAACACCTACTCGGCCGCGGCGATATGTTGTATCTCCCGCCTGGAACGGCCCGCCTCACCCGCGTTCACGGCGCCTACGTCACCGAGAGTGAAACCGAAGCGGTAGTCGAAAAGTGGAAGGAACAAGCGCAGCCCGACTACGACCAGAGCTTCCTCATGGCGCCGCCCAACGAAGACGGTGAAGAAGAAGGAGAAGGAGAAGGGGAAGAGTTCAGCGGCGAACAGGATCCGCGTTATCAGGATGCCGTCCGCGTTGTCTGCGAACTCGGCAAGGCATCGACCAGCGTTTTGCAGCGCCGGCTGCGCCTCGGCTACGGCCGCGCCGCGCGAATCCTCGACATGATGTACCGCGACGGCATCATTGGACCTCCCGACGGAAGCCGTCCCCGCGAAGTCCTGAAACGCCCGGATTGGCTCGACGAGGTCGATGAAGAAAACCGCTAGTTTGCTGCTCTATAATGAATGCACACAAGCATGACGTCGGATTTTCAACCTGCGGAAAAACAGGTTAGAGAGTGTCTGGAACGTATTCTCGCTTCCGAGGGGTTCGTGCGTTCCGAGCGGCAATCCCGGTTTCTTCGTTTTGTTGTCGATCGGGGTTTCAACGGCGCTAATCCCGATGAACAAGAGATTGGTGTTTGCGTGTTCGACAGGCGCAAAGGCTACGATCATCGGGCTGACCCAGTCGTGCGAGTGGAAGCCGCCCGCCTTCGTGAGCGGTTGAAGAATTATGACGAGGCGGCGGGTGCCTCGGATCCGCTCGTTTTCGACTTCCCGAATGGTGCGCTGGCCCCTGTCATTCGGCAGCGCCAGGCTGGAACGAAATCGGCCGGGAAGTGGCGGAAGCCGATTCTCGCGGGCCTCGTCGTCGCTGCCTTGCTGGCCGCCGGTGTCGCCGTGTATCTTCGCCAGCGCGCCGAAACGGCCGCGCGGGCCCGTAGCGCCTCGATAGCGCTAGCCGACCGGGCGGAGCGGTACGCCCGTGGCCTCGAAGTCATGCCGGTAGCCGAGGCTCGCCGCATCGCCGAGGAGGCCGTCGCGTCCGACCCTTCCTACGCGCGCGCCCACACCACACTCTCCCGCGTCTACTACAAGTTTGTGAACGATCGCCTGGACGAAACGAACCGCAAAGAACTGCGGGACAAGGCGCTGGCCGCCGCCGTCGAAGGCATCCGCCTGGACCCGAAGTCGGATCTGGCAAGGTCCGCCGAGACGCAGGTCTACTCCGAAGTCGATTTTAATTTGCAGAAGGCCGCCGCATCCTGCCGCAACCACATTCGCGCCATCCCTGATTCCAGCCGGCTTCTCAGCCAGTGCGCCGGAATTCAATCTCTTCTCGGCAACAAGGAACCATCGGTGACATGGGCAAAGAGCGGCGTCGCCGTTGATCCCGATCGAATCGGTGCTTGGTTCACTCTTGCCATGGTCCAGTTCCGAGCCCCGGACCTGAAGGGTTTGCGCGAGACCTGCGACCAAATCGACCGGAGAGCGAAAGGCGGCCTCGGAGGCGCCGGTTATCGGGCCTACTCTTACGCGCTCGAGGGTAAGTACACGGAAGCGCTTGCCATTTTACGCAAAGCGGAAAACCCGCAAACGCTCAGTGATTTGACGGTGCTTTCCCAACGCGGATTTCTCGCCGTGCGTGCCAAGGATCAGATAGTCGTACAGGATACCCTGGAACGCATCGAGGCTTTTCGCGATCATCCGAATTATGCGGCGGACCGTGCTGTTATCGTGTTCGCTCAGGGAAATTCCGACTTGCCGATCGAGGCGATCGAGCGATACTACCTCAACGGCCACATCGGTTATGCCAATTCATTGATCCGGAACCCGTTTCTGGCCGATGTCCTCAAGGAACCGCGCGTGCAGGTAATCGAGAAAAAAATGCGGGCGTATACCGAGTAGGATTAAGGCAGCCAGTAGCCGTGCGCGTAAACACGGCATTGAGATGCTTGCGTTCCGGCGGTTCGGTTGAACGTCACCGTTATCTGCCTCGGTTCCTGCGAACCCTTGGCAACAATAAATAAATTCGTCGCGGCCATCTGTTGCTCCACAACCCCGTCTGAGGTAACGGCACTGCCAAGTGGCAAAGCGGTGACGAGCTTAGACGCGGCGCCTTGATTGATAACCAGTCCGGGCATTAGAGCGAAACTCGACTTAACAAGAGGCATAGCCGCAATGCCTGAAGCAGTTCTGGGCGATGGTAGGAGAAATCAGCGAAAGGGCCTGAGGGATGGCGAGGTCGAGAGCAGCCAAGGACGTGGCTTTGAGTTGGCGCAGTCGCTGCTTGACGACTGACCAGCAGGGCTCGATGGGGTTGAAATCGGGACAATAGGGCGGCAGGTAGCGAAGCTCAGCGCCGGCATCTTCGATCAGTTTTCGTACTCC
>VFZW01000346.1 GCA_016871055.1 Acidobacteriota bacterium | reverse complement strand
ATACATATACGAGTATTTACATGGGTATACAGAACAAGGCAAAAAAACGCGCAACCCACGCTGTCTGAGAACCTTGCGGTGAAAACTACTGCTTATCGGCGGGGGAACTTCGGCTTAGCTCGTTGTCCTGATTGCCGGCGTCGACCTCAACGTGCGGCGAGGGGCCGGCGGCCGTGAGCCAAATCTCCGCATCTATAAATCCGGCAATAGCGCTCTCCCGCGCCCGGTTCCTCGATGGTTTCGATATCCGCGCCACCAGCCTCGTCTTCCGCGGACCGGGCGCTTCGTAATTCGAAGGAAGTTTGAAGAGCAACGGCTGGACGCTGAGCTCTTTGAGCTCGGACTTGAAGTCGAACAGGTCCATCTGCGACGGGCCGCCCTGCGTGAACGCGCTTCGCCTTGGCGGCATGATGCGGGGCCTTCGGCGCCGGAATTGCCCGGGTCGCACGTGTCGTTGACCGATCTCTCGCTCCTAAGCGAGAATCTCCTGCACCACCCGCGCCGGGAACTCGTCGGTGATTCTCTCGTGCCGGCCGTCGCGCTGAAACGTCAAGTTCCGGTGATTCATGCCCAGCAGGTGCAACACGGTGGCGTGGAAATCGTGGACGCTCACCTTGTCATCCGCGGCGCGATAGCCGATCTCATCGGTGGCGCCATGGGTGAAGCCGCGCTTTACGCCGCCGCCCGCCATCCAGATGCTGAAGCCCGAGGGACCATGGTCGCGGCCGGCGTTGGCGCCCGGTGCCTGGGAGATCGGCATGCGTCCGAACTCTCCGCCCCACACCACCAGTGTGGAATCGAGCAGGCCGCGCTCTTTCAAATCGCGCACCAAAGCGGCGGCGGGCCGATCGGTCTTGCCACACGCGTACTCCAGGCCTTCCCAGATCTTGTTGTGGTTGTCCCAAATCTGCTGTTCGATGTAGATCTGCACCAGGCGGACGCCGCGCTCCACCAGGCGGCGCGCCATCAGGCAGCGCTTGCCGTAGGACGCCGTGCGCTCATCGTTCAAGCCGTACGCCTCTTTGGTGGCCTCGCTCTCCTTGCTCAGGTCGAACGCATCGGTGGCTTCCGATTGCATGCGGGCCGCCAACTCGTAGTTGGCGATGCGGGCCTGTAGTTCCACGTTGCCGGGATGCCGGTCGCGATGCGCGGCGTCCATGCGATGCAACAGGCTGCGGCTGAGATCGACAATGCCCGCCGGGTCTTCGGCTTTGGCGTGCAGATTCAGAATGGGCGAACCCTCCGACCGGACGCGGGTCCCTTGATAGACGGCCGGCAACCAGCCCGATTGCCAGTTCTGAATGAAGTTGATCGGCGGACCCTTGGGGTCGTCGAGCACCACGTACGCCGGCAGATTCCGATTCTCCGAACCCAGGCCATAAGCGATCCACGAACCGAGCGATGGGCGCGTGGGCAAAATGCGGCCGCCGTGCATCATAAAGAGCGCCGCTTCATGCGCCAGGTGTGTCGTGTGCATCGAGCGAACGACGGTGATCTCGTCGGCGACCTTCGCCAGATGAGGTAGCGCCTCGGAAATCTCCACTCCCGATTGCCCGTGCCGCGCGAACTTGTAGCGCGAAGGCATCAGTCCGCCCGTTTCCCGAACGGCGCGGATCTCCGACGCAAGATCGCGGCTGGGCGCCTGCCCGGCGTGCTTCTCGAGCGCCGGCTTGTAGTCGAACAGATCCACCTGGCTGGGACCGCCATTTTGAAAGAGCTGGATGATGGCCTTGGCCTTGGGTGCGTGATGCGGCTTCTTCGGACTCAGATCGTGGAGCCGCTGTTCGGCCCGCACATCGTCGGCGAGCAGCGAGGCCAGTGCGGTGCCCATCAGGCCGTCGGAGATTCGAGAGAAGAAATCGCGTCTGTTTGGCATGTGGGCTCTTTAGTCGAGGTAGAGAAATTCGGCGGAGTTCATGAGCGTATGGCAGATGGTGGCGAGCGCAAGCCAGCGGGCGCGGCTCACCACGGGCTCGGCGGGCTTTTCCGTTTCCAGTTTGCGGGTCCACTCGGGGATCGACCGCTCCATTGCTTCGCGGGCCGCGCGGAGTTCGTCCGCCGTTGGCTTGCGGGCCAGCGCCAGCAGGTAAGCCCGTTCGATCTGCGCGTCGGGCCGATCGCCCACGGCGTCGGCGATGCGGCCGGCCATGAAGCGGGCGTTCTCGCGCACCAGGTCGCTATTCATCAGATGCAAAGCCTGCGAGGAAACGACAGACTGGCCGCGCTGAACGCAATTCGGATTCATGAACGGCTGGTCGAAGGTCTCCAGCAAAGAGATCGGCCGGGTACGCTTATGCGTGACGTAAACACTGCGACGACGGCTTTCAGTGATCACTTCGCCATCGGGCATTTGCTTGATGGCGTCAGGCGCGCCGAAGGGCTTAGTGTCGAGCCGTCCGGCGAGTTGCAGGATGGTGTCACGGATGGATTCGGCGTCGATGCGCCGCAGCGGATAGCCGTTCTCGCCGGCCTGCTGGCGATAGGCGGCGGAGGTCATGATGAGCCGGTGCATCGCTTTCACGTCCCACCCGGTGCGCACAAACTCGGTGGCGAGCCAGTCGAGCAGAGGCTGATTCTCCGGCGCGGCGCCCATGCGGCCGAAGTTGCCCGGCGTGCTCACCAGTCCCGTTCCAAAGTGATGTTGCCAGATGCGGTTCACCATCACGCGCGCGGTGAGCGGATGGTTGGGGTGCGTGAGCCATTGCGCGAGCGCCAGGCGGCGGCCGGAAGAGTGTTCCAGTTGCACTGGGCGATACTCCGGCAGGCCGGCGCTCATTATGGAGGGCGGTCCGGGGGCGACCAGCGGGCCTGCGCTGGCGGCGTCGCCACGCAAGAGGATGCGCGTGGGCGGCGGTTGCGGGCCCAGGTCAAACAGCGCGCGGATCAGCGGGGGCAGCTTGCGCTGCTCGCGCTCCTTGCGGATCTTCTCGTTCAGCGCGTTTTTGTCTTTGGTGAATGACGCATCGGTTTTGTTGAGCGCGCTGATGGCCTTTTCCATCTCCGCGATGCGTGCGTCGATCGGAGCATTGTGGGCCGCGACGGCTTCGTACTCAGGCGTCGCCTTCGCTACGAAAGTGCGCGTGTTGTTTTCGTCGCACTTGGCGCCAACGCCGCCGCAAGGGAAGTCACCGGGCAACCAGGAATAGGGGTCGAAGGCGGGCGTGACCGTGGCCACCAAGCGATAGTAGTCGCGCGTGGGAAGCGGATCGTACTTGTGATCGTGGCAGCGGGCACAGCCGAGCGAGACGCCCATCACGGCGGAGCCCAGAATTTCGAGCTGGCCCGCGATCACGTCCATGCGTTCTGGAATGAAGTTCTGCTCGGTGCTGTTGGTGCCATCGGGCGCCATGCGCCAGAAGCCGGTGGCGGCGAGCAGATCCATGTGCTCGGGCGTGAGTTGCTTCACCGAGCGATGATCGAAGAGCTCGTCGCCGGCGATCTGTTCGGTGAGGAACCGGTCAAACGGCTTGTTCTTCTCAAACGCGCGGATGACGTAGTCGCGATAACGCCACGCGTTCTTGCGCGCGAGGTCGGAGTTGTTGCCGCCCTCGCTGTCGGCATAGCCGACGGCGTCGAGCCAATGGCGTGCCCAACGCTCGCCGTAGCGGGGCGAGGCCAGCAATTGGTCGAGCAGGCGTTCGTAGTTGTTGTCGTACTGCGCGATCTGCTCCGGCGTGGGCGGCAGTCCGGTGAGATCGAAATACGCACGGCGCAGCAGAGCCTGGGGCTCCGCGGCGGGAAGCTTCGCGCGCAGGAAAGCGTCCACCGGATGGGCCGATGGATTCGGGAGCGGCGCACGCTGGGGAGCCTGGAACGCCCAGAAGGCGCGATCCTTGGCCGTGATCGCGGTGTCGGTGGCGGCGCTCACTTCGATGGGCCGCTCGTCATCGGGCCGCGCGCCATCGGCGATCCACTGCTTCACCTTCGCCAGTTCGTCGTCGGTGAGGCCGCGCACCGAATACTGCTCCTGCAGGTTCGGCGGAGGCATCTGCTGCGCGGCGATGCGCTTCACCAACAGGCTCCCATCGGCGTCGCCCGGTATGACCGCCGGACCGGATTTGCCGCCTTTCCGCATCGAGGCGTGCGTGCGCAGATCGAGCCCGGCGCGTTGCTCCCGCCGGCCGTGACAAACCCAACACTTGGCGGACAGGATCGTCTCCACATCGCGCTGCGCCACCATCGGCCGAACGGAGCCCGCCGTCTCGCCGGTATCGAGCGCGCCTTCTTCGATCCACTGGCGAAGCGTGCCGAGTTCGGCGGCCGTAAGTTTGGGCCCGGCCATCGGCATCTTTCCCGTGGCCGTCATGCTCAGCAAAAGACTGTCGTTCGGCTTGCCGGGCGCCACGGCCGCGCCCGACTTACCGCCCTTGAGGAGTGCGTCCCGTCTGATGACCGAGAGACCGGCCTGAGCGCCTTTCTCACCATGGCAACCCGCGCACTTTGCCCGCAGTATCGGCAGTATGTCTGATTCAAAGCGCGGAGCGGCGGCCAGGCTTCCGGCCGCGGCGAGGACGGCGATGAGCGGTTTTGCGATCCAGTTCGACACGATTGTTCAGCCCGCTCCATGATACTAGCTTCCAAAGGGAAATTCGCTCAAGCTGAGCAACGACGCAATAAATTGCGTCCAGGATCACCTACTGCACTTTCTTCCAACTGGCCAGATTAAACAAGTCCCCCGGCTTCAGCCAGAAGTACCACGCGCCTTCCTTCGGCTGATTGTCGTACACGGCGACGCCTCCCTTGCCGATCACCGCAAACCGATTCCCGCGCACCACGAGCGCCACATCATCGTCCAAGCCGAGGCCAAGGATCGAAGGATGTTCATCGCACACATTGACCAGCTCGTTGTCACGTTTCGCCGGCGTCAAGTGCGGATTGATGGCGACATTCCGCAGGAACCCGAAGCCGTCCGTATGGCCCTTCGCCATCAACAGCGGCTTGTCGGGTCGGCCGCGGACAGTGAACGATCCAAGGATGAGAGACACAGCCGAACTGCCCATGATCACGCCGCCCCTGTCTAGTAGCGTCGTCAACGATTGGGCGCCACGCAGTTCTTCTTCTTTTTGTGGCTCTAACCCAACCTTCGCAGCTAACGGCAAAGGTTGGGCCAGGCCTTCAGTACGAAGAACAGGCAGGGGACCGGCATCAGGCGAGCATGGCTCAAAAAGGTTAATACCGATTGATGCAATTCCGATATGCGTAGTGTGAGTATCTCTAATTACATTCAAGCGCCGGGGCCAGCTACGAAATCGCTAAAGCGCCAACTGACCCTGATTTGCTGTATATTTGCCGCTCCCGTGGCGGTTGCCATGTACTTCATCACGGCCGGTATCACGGAACAGATTTCTTTTGCCGAGTCGGAGCGGGCTGGTGAGCAATACCTTCGGAAAGCGATTCGAACGGCGTATTCGGTATCGATGGCCAAGGCCGGCGGCGCGCGGCGGGAAGCGAGCCAGTCGTTTGCCGAACTTGTCGCGGCGACACCGGCGATGGAGGCTGCGCTAGGGTTGGCGCAGGGCGAACTGTTGCGTGGCGTAGGAGGCCGTGTAATCCACCCCGCAAAACTCCAGGAGATGTGGGAGGCAGGCTCGGAAGCCGAAGCGCTCGCTGGCTTGGCCGAGTTGATCAAATTTACCGGCGACGTTTCCAATCTGATTCTCGACCCCGACCTGGACTCTTACTATGTCATGTCGGCCGTGGTCGTAATCGTTCCGCAAGCGATCCGCCATCTGGATCCGCTGCTGAGCCCATCTCCGTTAAACCCTTCCGGGTGGAAAACCCAAGCCGCCGTGATCGCGGAGTTCGATCTGGCCGCGCTGGAGGCGTCGGTCGCGACAGCGATTCAGGAAGACGCCAAATTCTACGGCGTCTCGCCGGGATTGCGCCGGAACCTGCAACCGGCGCTCGATCGATACCGGTCGGAGACGACGCAGTTGCTTGCCAAGTTGGAAAGAGCCGAGCCAGCCGAAGCGGCTGCGGTGAAACAGGCCGCGCGGAGTTCCGCCGAGACGCTCATGGAGCTCGTCACGGCCGGTCACGAAGAACTCAATGCCTTACTCGAGGCGCGGGTCGCCAAACTTCGTTTTCGATTGGCGACCGCCTGGTCCTTCGTGATGCTCTCTTTGTTGCTAACGGGGACTTTCGCCGGCGTGGTTTCGCGCCGGGTAACGGCGATGTTGCGAAGCGCGGTCGCCAGTATCGAAGAAAACGCCGGGGAAATCCGAGATGCCTCCGCGCAGATCGCCGAATCGTCGCGCCAGGTGTCCGACGGCGCGTCCCAGAGCGCCGCGTCAATCCAGGAGACCCACGCCGCACTGGAGGAAATGCGCACGGCCGCTAACGTCAATTCCGGGTGTCTAACTTCGATGCGTGACAGCGCCGCCGCCGCTCACGAAGCCGCGGAACGCAGTGCTCGGTCGATGAGCGAACTTCGAACGGCGATGGCCGACATTCGCACTTCGAACCAAAATATCGCCAAGATCATCAAAACTATCGATTCCATTGCGTTTCAGACAAACCTTCTCGCATTGAACGCGGCGGTCGAAGCCGCGCGCGCCGGCGAAGCTGGGTTGGGGTTCGCCGTCGTTGCGGACGAAGTACGGGTGCTGGCGCAGCGATGTGCCGTGGCCGCGAAAGAGACAAGCGTGGACGTCCAAGAGTCGATCCAACGCAGTAGCCGGGGCGTTGAAATCGCCGAGACACTCAGTCAGCTGTTTCGTGACGTGCAGACCCACATGGGCGGTTTGACGGAAACCATCAGTTCGAACGTCGCGAACTTGATTCACCAGCAGGAGCAGATCCATGTCGTCTCTGGCGGCGTGCGCCAACTCAGCGACACGACGGTGCGAAATTCATCGGCAGCCGAAGAGAGCACCGCGTCGATCAGGAGTCTGGCGCTGAAAGCCTCTCGGCTAAACGAACTTGTGGAGCGTCTCGGGCCGTTGGCTGGCATCGAGACGGCATGACCGGGCCGAATCTCCTCGTGCGCCACGAGCACCGCCCCGGGTTAGCTATGCCCGAAGCGCGACGATGTCAAAAGAGTGTTTGTCTTCTATGCCGAGACTCGGAGGATTACGATCCATCGCGGCTTTGGCAAACTCCCTCTCCCACGCTCGCGGCCCCACCCCGCACACCTACGGCACTTTGCTCCAACTGGCCAGATCAAACAAGTCCCCCGGCTTCAGCCAGACATACCACGCGCCTTCCTTCGGCTGATTGTCGTACACGGCGACGCCTCCCTTGCCGATCACCGCAAACCGATTCCCGCGCACCACGAGCGCCACATCATCGTCCAAGCCGAGGCCAAGGATCGAAGGAT
>VFZW01000345.1 GCA_016871055.1 Acidobacteriota bacterium | reverse complement strand
TACGTGTAAATACATATACGAGTATTTACATGGGTATACAGAACAAGGCAAAAAACGCGCAACCCACGCTGTCTGAGAACCTTGCGGTGAAAACTACTGCTTATCGGCGGGGGAACTTCGGGCTATGCCCGGCATATGGAAGTCGGAGAAGATAATCTGGAACGGCGCGCCCCTCGCACACGCCGCGCGCGCCAGCGCGAGCGCTTCGTCGGCGGAGGCGGCCAGCGTCGCATCGAGGCCCATCGACTTTGCGTATCCGGCCAGCACCCGCCGGTTGGTCGGATCGTCATCTACGATCAGCACATTCGTTCCGGGCTCGATTTCAACCGCGGGCGGTTGATCGGCGGTCGACGCCGGCAGAGGCAGCGAGAATGTAAAACGGCTTCCAACGCCCACTTCGCTCTCGACGCGCAGCGCTCCGCACATTAGTTCGCAGAGACGGTTCGAAATGGCCAGGCCCAAACCGGTGCCGCCGAAGCGGCGCGTGGTGGAACCGTCGGCCTGCGTGAAGGATTCAAGGATCCGGCCCAACTGATCCGGGGCGATGCCAATACCGGAGTCGGCGACGCAAAACTTGACGTTGGCGCCATCCGGCGCGACTACGACTCGGACCGCGCCCTGTTCGGTGAACTTGATCGCATTGCCGACAAGGTTGGTGAGCACTTGCAACAAGCGCGTCGGATCGCCCTCGACCGACTCCGGCAGCAAGGGATCGATTTCGCAAGTGAATCGCAGGCCCTTGTTATCGGCCGGTAGCGCGAGCGTCTTTAGTTGCCGGCCTAGCGTATGCCCCAACGGGAACGAAACGGACTCGACGTTCATCTTGCCGGCCTCGATTTTGGAGAAGTCGAGAATGTCGTTGATGACGGTGAGGAGGTTACGAGCCGACAGGTTCACCAGTTCGAGGTTGTCGCGCGTCTCTGGCGCCAGGTTAGTCTCCAACTCAAGCGCGGTCAGGCCCAGAACGCCATTCATCGGCGTGCGAATTTCGTGGCTCATGTTGGCCAGAAATTCACTCTTCATCCGGGCGGCGTCTTCGGCTCGCAGGCGCGCTTCGTTGAGCTCTCTGGTCCGCTCCCGGACCTCTTCTTCCAGGTGATCCTTGTGTTCGTTGAGCGCGCGGTCTCGTTCGCGAATGCCCTCGAGCATAACGCGGAAACATCGCGTCAGTTCGCCCACCTCGTCGGCGCTCTCGGACGGGAGTTCGACCCATCGTCCGGGCCGCTCGGACAGTTCTCGCGCGGCCATTGTCAGCTTCCGAACGGGCCGGGTGATGATCCCGACAAACCAGGTCGCAAACAGGTGGCCGACGATAATCGTCACCGGCAGCACGAGCAGGCTGAGGCCTACGGTGGTCAACAAATGCTGGCGAAGACTCGATAGATCCGCGCGTAGAACAATCCGTCCCAGGCGCTCGTCGTTCATGTAGATATCGTGGACCAACAAAGCCACATCGCCTGTCACCGAAGTACCGCCCCGTAAGGTCGATCGGTCGATCAAGCCAGTCTGCCCGAGGTCGGCGCGGAAGGCGGCCAACTCGTCGCCGCCGGCCGTGAGCAGGACCGCTTCGCGCACGCGGACATCGCCGCGCAAGGCCGCCAGGATCTCTTCGCCCGTTCGGCGATCGTCGAAATTCAACGCCGCCGTCGAGTTCGCGCCGATCGTTTCGGCGGTCAGTTGCAGTTCGGCGATCATTCGCCGCTCTAACTCCCGGTAGTCGAAAGCGACGAAGATCGCGGCGAGCGAGACCAGCGTTAGGGAGTTGGTCAGCAAAAGCAGCAGCGAGAGCTTACGCGCCAACGGAATATCGCGGAGGCGTTTCATCGCGGCCCACCTCCGCCCGGGACCAGCTTGGCGAAACGCAGCAGTTGCGAACGCAGCGACACGCCGGCGCGGCGTGTCGCCGCGAGATTGACCTCGAAGTTCACGCGTCCGCCATCGAACACCAGATTTACCATCCCACCCAGGTCGGCGAACCCGTCGGCTTCGCCCACCAGCAACACCGGCGGATAGCTCCACCGGCTGAAAAAGTCGGCGATCTCGCGGCGGCTATCGAATTCGAGATAAACAAGCTGACACTGCGAGATATCTTCGGTCCGCTTCAGATTCAACACACGCACCGGCCGGTTGTCGATGCGCTTGCCTTGCACGGCGGTTTCGAGCGTCTAGGAAAACCCATCATTGCCGTATACGCAAATACGGAACGGCTCTTTCGACGGCGCACCCTGCAGCCATGTGACGTACTGCGCGAGCTGATACAGAAATGCCGCGCGGACGCGGTCCTCCGGCGCCTGCTGCGCGCGCGCGGCCATGCCGCCGCTGGCCCAGACCAAGGCCGCGGCGAATGCCAACGATGCGCGCCGGAATCCAGCCATCGCTATCTTTCCCAACGCAGCCCGGCCGAGATCGAGCGCGCCATCGATCCCGAAGGATAAAGCCAGTTGCCGGAATACTCTTGCTGTCGCGGGCGAGCCAGATTCTTTCCGTCGATGCTAATTTCGAAGCGCTCTCCGACCCGGTGGGCCAACCGGAAGTCGGCGCGCGTCCAGGCCGGCAGAGGCATGAGACCCGGCGATTCGAGCGCGCTGGTTCGTTGCAACGTCAGTTCGGCCGACCACCGGCGCGACAACTCCCACGAAGATCGAAGCTGGGTTTGATGTTTTGGAAAATACGAAAGCGTTGCGAACGAGCTCGCCATATCGACCGCACCATGAGGCAGCTCCCTTGTGCGGAACTCTGTCTGGTAGCCGGAAACTCTCCAGCGTCTCGAGACATCGACGTGTGCGCTGGCCTCCCATCCGGTGTTACGGCCGTTCCGGCCATTCACGATACGCGCCGGGACGTCGGGCAGAGCGACACCCACTGGCAGCGTCACGCCAAAAAGGCGGTCAGGCGCGGCCGGAAGTTGAAACGCCTGCAATGCGGCATAATGGTGCCGGTATACGGTCCACTCGGCGACAACGCGACGCAGCAGTTGCCAGCGGGCGCCCGCTTCGAACGCCCTCAGCCGCTCGGGTCGAAACGCGCGGTCGCCGGCCAGCCCGAGCCGGACAGGCAGCATCGTGCCACCATATTGTCCAATCGGAATTCGAAGCGCGAAATCGATATGCGAGGGCGCGCGGACGGCGCCCGAGGCGGCCGCCCAATACGTTTGGCGGTTGGACGGCGTCCAAGCGGCTCGCGCCGTCGGCTGGAAGGCGGCCCCGGCGTATGTGTAGCGCTCCAGTTTCCCGCCCAATGTAATAGTCAGTTTTTCCGGCGCGACCTCCCAGTCCTCTTGCAGGAAAATATTGGCGACTGTGTAGGTCGCGTCGCCGGGAGAAAAGGAGAGAATGTCGGATCGGCTGGTCGAGATTTTATTCACGCGAAACCCGCCGCCCGCGACCAACTGGTGGCCCGGCCGCCATTCGACGGCGTGCTGGAAATCGAGGTCCCAGGTGCGGGTGTCGAGAGTGACCGCGCCGATATTTGAACTATCGACGTTAAGGTAAGTCTGCACCTTGCTCTCGCCCCACTTGTTGGCGATGTGCCGCCAGTCTCCGAGTACAAAGCCGCCCGGCCCTCCGCTGGACAACTCCTGAAACCGCGTTTGGAATGGTCCGGGATATGTCGTTACGTACTGACTGGCGCGGTTCTCCAGTCCTTCGGCTTCGACGACAAAAGCGTCGCGCTCGCCGCGTTGATAGTCGACGCGCATGCCCGCGCGAGACGATGTCCACGGCCGAAGATCCGCCAATCCGTCTACCCGCGCCTGCCCCATCGACGCATGGTGCATCCAGGTCCGCCACGCCGCGTTACCATTCTTGCCGCCGTGGCGCACGCTGGTCTGAAAGGGATCGCGGGAACCGGACTGCGCCGAAATCAGCGTCCCTTGCGTCTCACCCGCCGGCTTGGTGATCACGTTAATCACACCGCTCACCGCGTTGGCGCCCCACACGCTTCCGGCCGGCCCGCGAATCACTTCGATGCGGTCGATATCCTCCATCATCACCAGGTGCCGCGCCCAGTCGACACCCGACATCACCGGGCTGTAGATCGTCCGCCCATCGATCATCACCAGCAGCTTGTTTGCATAGAAGCTGCCAAACCCGCGGATCGAAACGGCCCACGTCGCGCCGTTGACGCGCGACACGTGAACGCCCGGAGCCAGCCGCAGCGCCTCGGGCAGATTCGTCGCGCCGCTTCGCCGGATGTCGTCCTGCGTGATAACGTGAATCGCCATCGCCGTGCGCGATAGCCGCTGACGGCTCTTACGCACCGAAGTCACCTCGACGTTTAGAAAATCTTCAAGGCTCATCGTCGTCAAATCTTTGGGTTGGCCGTCCAAGGCGACGACCACCAGCAGCAGGATCAACAAAATTCGGCACGCCATAATGACCGTATCGGCAGCGCACCAAAAGGTGTGATGAAAAAGGAGTAGGTAGATTGGCGTAGCCGCTGTCGGCCGATTGCTGTCTCTATATGCCGGGACTAAGCGAAGCGATGATCGACCTCAATTCCGGGGCCGGCACACACGCGCGCTTAAAGTGGACCTTCCAGGATTCCGCTCACTTCGGCAAGCAGGCCTTGATCTAGGAAGGAGTCGTTGCCCCGCTCCGCCGATCGAGATTCACTCCGTGTACGACGCTGCCGAGTTCGCTCTCAAACCGCCGGGTTGATCCGCCCAGCTTAGAATACGAGCTTCAGCCCCATCTGAATCTGCCGAGGTGCATTGCCCTGCGAGGTAATCGCCCCAAAGCTGCCGGACGTGACGCCTGTGTTGGGCCCGCCAAACCGCGGCGTGTTGAACGCATTGAGTGCCTCACCGCGCAGTTCCACCCGGGCGTTTTCCCGGAAGCGGAATTGCTTGAATACCGAGAGATCCCAGTTGTAAATACCATCGTTGCGGATGTCGGAGACCCGAGGCCCCATGTTGCCGAACGTGAACGCTGCCGGCTGACTGAACACGGCCCGGTTGAAATAGGAATCCAGGCGGTTCTGAACCGCGCCGGTCCGCTTACCCGATGTCCCGTTATTGTTCGGCCGAATCGCCACGTTAAAGATTCCGGCGTTGTTGTTGGCCGAGATGCCGATCGGCGTTCCGGTCGAGAACGTCGCGATCCCGTTCACCTGCCAGCCGCCGATCGCCATGTCGAGCGGCCGCGACCACCCGTTGCCGAACCGCCGCCCGCGTCCAATCGGGATGTCGTAGATTCCCGTGATCACCGCGCGATGACGAATATCGATATCGGAAAGCGCGCGATCGGCGCGGATGTTGTAGCTATCTTGATGGCTGAGGCCATCGTCGAGGCCTTTAGCGAACGTATAAGCCAGCCCCATCTGCAGGCCCTTCGAGTAACGCTTGTTCGCCGAAATCTGCAACGAGTGATAGAACGAAGACGCGCCGACCGAATAGATCGGAACGATGTTGCCGAACTGCGGATACGGCCGCATCATTTGCGCTCGCGACGTCGTGCGATTGGCCAGCGATCCGCCCGCGAAACGCGTGCCAAAGAAAGGATTCGGAACCTGTTCGTTCAACCGCGACCCCAGCGACATCGCGCTGGCGGGCAATTGATTGAGGCTGAGTCCGCCTTCGTCGTTTCGGTGCAGATAAAAACCGCGCGTGTGCACGTAGGCGACTTCGAGCAGCGTATCGAGCGGGAGCTCGCGCTGGATATTGAAGTTGACCTGACGGGTCCAGGGAGAGACGATATCGACCGTCGTCGCTTCGATGCTGTTGCCGAACTGCGTCAGCGCGCCGGCCGAGGCGCCCGTCACCTGCGCCACGCCGCGCGGATACGGGTTGCGCAGCAAATCGTTCGGCGTAATGCCGTCCAGCGACGCGACCCGGGTGTTATCGACGCGGAAACCCATCGTGCCGATCGTTCCGGCCGCGGCCTGCTGCGACGGGCCGTAGACGTGCGGGTAGCCGAGCCGCAACACGGTCTTCGGCAGCGCTTGCCAACTGAGGCCAAAGCGCGGCGCGATGTTGTTTTTATCGGCGACGAACTACTCGCGAGGCCGTCCGTCGACGCCCACGAATACAAGTCCGCCTTGGAGCCCCGGCAGAACGGCCGAGGCCGGGTTGGACACGAGGGGATCGAAAATATTGGTGCGATTGAAGCGTTCGGTACGCGGAATGTCGATGTCGTATCGCAGGCCCAGGCTCAGCGTGAGTTTGCTGTTCACGCGCCAGTCGTCCTGGAAGTAGCCGGCGTAGTAAGGGCTCTGCGTCGCTACGTTTTTATAATTCGCTTGCAGCGATCCGCTGCGGCCGGTGCCGAGCAAGAGCGACGCGAATCCGTTCCCTGTCGTCGCACTGGATCGATTGGGATTCGGACCTTGTGTCATCGAGCGCGTGAAGCTGTAAGAACTGGCATTGCGGCCTTCGTTCACGTTGACGCGCATGAGCCGGATATCGACGCCTGTCTTCAGCGTATGGCTGCCACGCGTCTTAGTGAGATTCGCCACCGCGGTATAGGTCATGAAGGCGTTCTTGCGGTGATCGCCGCCGCCCAGGCCGCGATAGTCGGTGACGCTGAAACCGGGAAACTGAAGGAAATCGACGGCGGTGTCGATGTAGCCCGGCAAGCCGAGAGACGAGGGTACAAAACCGAGACCCTGGTTGGCGAAGACATACAGTGTCCGCGCAAAACCCACGCGCGCGTTCAGCACCATCGTGGGTGAAATCGAATTGGTGTAGTCGGCCACCGCGCCATGAACGTGGTCTTCCTGATTGATACGGCCTTCGGCCTTTTCGAGATCGTTGGGGAAGAACTGCGTCGCCCGGTCGTCGTTGAGCCGCGTTGAATACCGCGCGAAAAACCGCTGGCTGGGCGAGATCACTTGGTCGACGCGATAATCCGACATCGTCATATCGAGCGGTTTCGAAGCGCTCGCACCGAAATTCTGCTGGTTGTTGCTCTGGCCGGTCGGAGCCGTGTTCGGCGCGGGATAAAACTTCATCGTGTTGACCGCAACCGGATCGAACCGCGCCGCCGGAACGCGATTGCCCGCGAAAGGATCGCGAATGAAACCACCGGCGGGGTTGGCGCGCGTTGAGAACGGATCGTAAATCGTAATCGCCTGCCCGGTCGCGGTACGGGTGGCCGAGAAGTCGCCCGTGCGTTCTTGCGCGGTGGGAACCGAAGTCAACGTGGAAGCCGCGCGCCGTTCGCGTAGAGCTTCAAACGAAACCATGAAGAAGGTCTTGTTCTTGATAATGGGACCGTTGAAGACGCCTCCAAACTGTGACCGCTTGTAACTCAACAGAGGCTGGCCGCGCCGGTTATCGAAAAAGTTGTTGGAGTCGAGTTTAGAATTGCGCAGAAACTCGTAGGCCGACCCATGCCACTTGTTGGTACCG
>VFZW01000344.1 GCA_016871055.1 Acidobacteriota bacterium | reverse complement strand
AGTCTTCGAGCCGAGATCCCTCGGCGAGTTGCTCTCCAGCAGAGCTCGCTTCCGTCTCTTCGACTACTGCGATTCTGCTAAAACTAAAACTAGCTGTCCACTGCTTTTTTGCAGGGGCCGCCAACTGTCTCTAAACTTTTGTCTCACCGTAGGGGACAACCTCATGGAGTAGCTTCCTTGCGTCCGCCATCCGCAAGCGATACGATGCAGGCGTATGGATACGAAACTCTCCCGCCGCGCGGCCGTTGCCGCCGCTGCATCCGCCGCTATCGCTAGCGGCGCGGCATCCAAGCCCGCCGCCCTCGGCGGCGCTCCGGTGCGCACTTCGCCGTTTCCCACGTGGCCCGTCTGGGAAACCACCGACGAAACCGAGTGGATGCGCGTCCTGCGCAGCGGGAAGTGGTATCGCGGCTCGGGCAAGGCCGTCGATGCGTTCGAACAGAAATTCGCCGAAGCGATGGGCTCGCCGCACTGCCTCGCCGTCGCCAACGGTACCTCGGCCTTGATGGTCGCCCTCCACGGACTCGACGTGCAGCCGGGCGACGAAGTCCTCGTCCCGCCCTACACCTTCATCGCCACCATCAACGCCGTCCTTTCGAAAAGCGCCCTGCCTGTCTTCGTCGATACCGACGCCCGCACGTTTCAGATGGACACCTCGAAACTCGAATCGCGGGTCACCGATCGCACCGTCGCCGCCATCCCGGTCGACATGGCCGGCGCGCCGCCAGACCTCGACACCGCCGTGGCCGCCGGCAGGCAGCTCGGCATCAAAATTCTCGAAGACGCCGCGCAAGCACACCTCGGCGAATGGCGCGGCCGCAAGCTCGGCACCATCACCGGCGCCGGCACGTTCAGCTTTCAGGCCTCCAAGAACTTGAACTCCGGCGAAGGCGGCGCCATCCTGTCGAGCGACGGTGCGTTCATCGAACGTTGTTACGCGTTCCACACCAACAGCAGCCCCCGCAGAGGCTCCACGCCCGCCCCGGCGCAAGGCGGCAATTTCCGTCTCACCGAGTTTCAGGCCACACTCCTCGTCTCGCAGATGACGCGACTGGAAGCGCAAGCCAAACGCCGCGATGCAAACGCGACTTACCTCGCCAGACGCTTCACCGAAATCGGCGGCGTCACTCCGGCCGCGCTAACCGATGGCTGCACGCGCAGCGCTTGGCACCTGTTTATGTTCCGCTACAGCGCCGCCGATTTCGCCGGACTGCCACGCGACAAATTCCTGAAGGCCATGGCCGCCGAAGGCATCCCCTGCTCCAGCGGCTACACACCGCTCAACAAGCAGGCGTTCCTCAAGAACGTCCTCGCCGGCCGGGGCTATCAACGACTGTTTTCCGGGAAGCGCCTCCAGCAGTGGCACGAGCAGAATCATTGTCCCGTTAACGACAAGCTCTGCACCGAAGCCGCCTGGTTCACACAGAACCTGTTGCTTGGCACCCGGAACGACATGGATCAAATCGTCGCGGCCGTCGAAAAAATCAAGAACCACGCCAAGGAGCTCGCCCGGTGAAGTTGACTCTGCTCGTAGCCGCGGCGGCCGGGCTCTCCGCCAACGAAGCCGCGCGCGCCGTGCTCTCCAAACACTGCCTCGCCTGCCACGGCGAAGCGAAGATGGGCGGTCTCGATCTCCGCGATCGCGCCTCGCTGCTGAAAGGCGGAACGCGCGGCCCCGCGATTGTCGCCGGCAAGTCCGCCGAGAGCTTGCTGATGAAGGCCGTCCGCCGCGAAGGCGCGCTTGCGATGCCGCCCGGCAAGACGGCGTTGAATCCCACCGAGGTCGAAGCGCTCAAGGCTTGGATCGATTCCGGCGCCGCCTACGACGGAACCGTCGCCGCGACCTCGTCCTGGTGGTCGTTCCAAAAGGTGAAGCGCCCCGCGGGCAACTGGACCGTTGACAAGTTCATCGATGCCAAGCTCGCCGAAAAAGGCCTCGCCCGTTCGGCGCGCGCGTCCAAACGAACGCTCATCCGCCGCGCGACCTTCGATCTCCATGGCCTGCCGCCAACCCAGGATGAGATCGCGGCGTTTGAGTCCGACACCGCGCCCAACGCCTTCGCCAAGGTCGTCGACCGCCTGCTCGCCAGCCCGCGCTACGGAGAACGATGGGCGCGCCACTGGCTCGATGTTGTTCGTTATGCCGACACCGGCGGCTACGAAACCGATGTCTACTTCCGCAACGCCTGGCGCTACCGCGACTTTGTGATCCGCGCCCTCAACGAAGACCGCCCCTACGATGTCTTCGTCAAAGAGCAGATCGCCGGCGACGAAATCTGGCCTACTAGCCTCGACCTCGAAGGCGCCTACGAAATGCCGAAGCAGAACCTCGTCAATCTGGAACACCGCCTCGGTACGGCGCTCTACACGCTTGGCGCGCTGCCGGTCGAAAACTCGTTCTTCGGCGACCAGTACCGCGGCGAATGGCAGGCCGAAGCGGTCGAGACGACGGCCGCCGCATTCCTCGGTTTGACCATGGGCTGCGCCCGTTGCCACGATCACAAGTTCGACCCGATCACGCAGAAGGACTTCTATCGCATGTCGGCGTTCTTCGGTGGTTCCGAGGACCGCGAGGTTCCTATCGTCAGCCAGATGCGGATCTTTGAGTTCACGCGCCACGAGACGCGCTGGGTCGTGGTCGAGCAGCTCAAGGCGAAGCTCGCCCGCCTGCCCAAAACCGCCAAAGCTGAGCGCGACGAGCTCCTCAAGCAAATCGGCGAGGCCTATGTGAAGGCGCCCGTCGCCTACGACAAGGCCAGCCTCCTCGTTCACACCGAGCCCGTGCACGACACCCACATTCTCCAGCGCGGCGAGTGGAACAAGAAGGGCGAAAAGGTTTCGCCCGGTACGCCGGCATCGCTGGGCAATCCAGTCAACGTCACCGGCGAGCCGGACAACGGACTCTTCATTCCGCGCCGCCGCAAGGCGCTCGCCGAATGGCTCGCGTCGAAGGACCATCCGCTCACCGCGCGCGTCATGGTGAACCGCGTGTGGCAGAATCACTTCGGCCGCGGCATCGTCTCGTCGACCAACGATTTTGGCCGGCAAGGCGATGCGCCTTCACACCCCGAACTGCTCGAATGGCTGAGCGCCGAGTTCATGGACAACGCCTGGAGCCTCAAGAAACTGCATCGTACGATGATGCTCTCGGAGACCTATCAATCGTCGAGCGCCTTCAACGCCAAAGCCGCCGCCGTCGATGCCGAGAACACGCTGCTGTGGCGCATGAACCGCCGGCGGCTCGAGGCCGAAGCGATCCGCGACACGCTGCTATCGGCCGCCGGTAATTTGAAGACCAAGATGTTCGGCCCCGCGGTCGTCACACCGGTTGTTGAAGAGGAAATGGACGGCGTACGAGACGCCTCGCAGTGGCCCGTCACCGCCGATGTCACGGAGTTCGACCGCCGTTCGATTTATCTGTTCGTCAAGCGCTCGTTCCGTCTTCCGATGATGGAGACCTTCGACACGCCCGACACCACGCAAAGCTGCGCGCGCCGAGAAAGCTCGACCGTTGCCCCGCAAGCCCTCGCCATGATGAACGGCGGGTTCGCCGTCGCGCAGTCGAGGCGCTTCGGCCAGCGGATCGCCAAAGCCGATCCCGCCGCGCGAGTCGATACGGCGTTCGAGATCGCTCTCGGCCGGAAGCCATCGGATGCCGAACGCGCCAAAGCGCAGGGCTTCCTCGACAAGGCCGGCCCCGAAGCGCTCGCGCTGCTGGTTTTCAATATGAGCGAGTTCGTCTACGTCGACTAAACCTGATTGACCTTTTCCCAGGTCATCGGCTGGCTGCTCGTACACGCCGTCAACGCCATCACCGCGACAAGGGAGCTTTCCGCGCCCCACAGCGCCGCGTTCTCCATCTTGCCGGTCCGGACGCCTTCGACGAACTCGTTGACGTTGTCCATCGTGATGTCGTGCGTCGTCTTGGCCTCTTCGACAGGCTTGCCCTTTCGGTACACCGAATATCCGCGCCGCGAAACGTTCACCGTGCCCTTCTCGCACACGAACGTTTCGGACACATCGCTGTAGCCCGGGTCCTGGCCGAACTGATTCGCTGCGTAGCTGAAGATCGTGCCGTCCTCAAACTGGAACGTGCACGACAGGCTGTCGTAAATATCGCCGATATCGGTCCGCGACATGCGCGCGCCCGCTCCCGACACGCGCACCGGACGCGTACCCATGAACCAGTTCACGACGTCGATGTTGTGGCAGTCCTGCTCGATCAAGATATCGCCCGACAACTCGCGGTAGAAGAACCAGTTTCGAATCCGCTCTTCTTCCTTCGCGTGGCCTTTCTTGACCGGCGGCCCGCCGCCCATCCATGCCGCTCGAATCTGCAACACGCGGCCCAGTTCGCCCAAACGCACCAGCGACTGCATCTTCCGGTAGTCCTTGCCGTAGCGCTGCTGATAGTCCATCGTGATGCGCTTGGTGGGATCGGCCTTCCGCGCCGCGCGCAGCACGCGCTGGCAACCGGCCGCGTCCACGCCCGCCGGCTTCTCCAGGAAGATGTGTTTCTTGGCGCCGACCGCGCGTTCAAAATGTTCCGGATGCAAAAACGCGGGCGTCGCGATCAGCACGGCGTCGATCGACTTGTCGTTCAACATCGCGTCCAGCGTGTTGTGCCGCTTGGCGCCCGAATAGCGCTGCGCGGCCGCCTGGAACCGGTCTTCGTAGATATCGTTGTACGCCGCCACGCGCGCGTTCTCATTCTTGGCGAACAAGCCGCTGACGTACATGCCGCGGTTGCCGCAGCCGACAAGCCCAATCGTCACCGCCGAATTGGCCTGCGAGCCGCGCACCGACTTCGCCGCCACAATGGAGAACGCCGCGGACTTCACAAAGCCCCGGCGCGTGTTGTCGAGTTTCATAGCGTCTTTCAGTATCTCAATTTTCATGAAACAATTCGCACTCCTTACAATCTAACCAGAAGCCTATGTCCCGCTGCCTTTTGTTTGTACTCGCGCTTTCCGCCTTCGCCGACCACGTCACCATGAAAAACGGCGACCGCCTTTCCGGCAAAGTGCTCAGCGTCGACGAAAAAGCCCTCGTGCTCAAGTCGGACCTCGCCGGCACCGCCAACATCCCCTGGGAATCGATCGAGACGATCCAGTCGAAAGAGCCGCTCAACCTCATCTTGAAAGACGGCCAGACCATTGTCGGTTCCCTCAACGCGAACGGAACCGAGTACCGCATTACGACCGCGCAGGCCGGTGAAGTGACGGCGAAAAAGGAGTCGATCCAAGCGATTCGCAGCGACGAGGAACAGAAGCGATACCTCGCCAAACTCGACCGTCTCCAAAACCCGCGCCTCACCGATCTTTGGCAGGGCTTCTTCGACGCCGGCTACGCCTCCACTCGTGGTAACGCCGACACGAATACGTTCAACCTCAGCGCCAACGCGGCACGCACGACGAACCGTGACAAGATCGCCGTCTACTTCACATCGTTGAACACATCCGCGCTCGTCAACAACAAGAGCGTGCAGACCGCCAACGCTATTCGGGGCGGCGTCAAATACAACGTTGAAGTGTCGAAGAAGGCGTTTGCCTTCGGACTCACCGATCTCGAATTCGACGAGTTCCAAAAGCTCGATCTACGCTGGGTCATCGCCGGCGGCGGCGGCCCGTGCCAACCTCCATCACGCGCTTACCGGCCGGCGAAAACCCAATTTCCCTCATCTCGGCGAATATCTCGCCCGCCGCCTTGAGGTTCGGCAGTGGATCGGGGGCATAGCGCAGGCTCCCGAATCTCCGTTGCAGGAAGTAATAAACGGCATCCTTGGCCGGGAGTTTCGCACACACGCGCTGTATTGTCGCTTTCCGTTTCCAGTCCACTGGCTCGCCTGTTCTTATTCTTGCACCCCGGCCGGAACGGCCACTGCTTTTGTTTCGCTTTCCCGCTCATGCTCTAATGGGCATTAAGCGTTGTTTGGTGGGCACTACTCTCTCATCGGCCGGTGGCCGCCGGGAGTCCACAGCGAAAGCGCAATTGTATTTCATGACCGCCCGGTGCATCATCGTCATCCCCTGCTATAACGAGGAGTCGCGTTTTCCGGCCGGCCACTTCTCGGACTTCGCCGCCGCTCACCCCGACATCGGGTTTTTCCTGGTCAACGACGGCAGCACCGACAAAACGCTCGCTGTTCTCGAACGCACCGCGGCCGCCCATCCCGGCCAAGTGCGCGTGATCGACCAAGCCCGCAACGGCGGCAAGGCCGAGGCCGTCCGTTCCGGCATCCTCGCGGCGCTCGTCGAACCCGGCTGCCTTTTCGCCGGCTTTTGGGACGCC
The DNA here is from genome assembly GCA_016871055.1 of Acidobacteriota bacterium. GTDB lineage: Bacteria > Acidobacteriota > Terriglobia > Bryobacterales > Bryobacteraceae. Next base: position 1,150 of record VFZW01000344.1, on the reverse strand, counting down.
GACCTCGCCACGCCGCTCGAAGCGATTTCGGACCTTGTAGCCGTTGCCACCGCCCGGCCCAAACTGGCCATGGTTTTCGGCGCGCGCGTCAAATTACTGGGCCGCTTCGTCGAACGCCGGGCCGCCCGGCACTACCTCGGCCGCGTCTTCGCCACCGTCGTCTCGATCGCCCTGCGCCTGCCGATCTACGACACCCAGTGCGGCGCCAAGATCTTTCGCGTCACGCCCGAGGCGCGCCAATTGTTCGCCGAGCGCTTCTGTTCGCGTTGGGTCTTCGATGTCGAAATCATCGCGCGCCATATCCGCCAGTGCCGCTACGACATGCCGCTGGTCGAGCGGTCGATCTACGAATACCCGCTCACCGAATGGCGTGATATCGATGGTTCACGGCTCCGGCCGAGAGATTTCTTCCGCGCCTTTTTCGACGTGCTGACGATCTGGCGGAAATACAAACCGTAGCGTCTATTCGCCCGCGGAGACGGCCTACGGCGGCGGCTCTTCGATTGCCCGGCCAATGTGTTGGCGCAGGTCGATACGCAGCGGCCGGTGTGGATACCGGGGCGGGGCCGCCCGGCAATACGCTTCCACCTCGCCGGCGGCGCCGCAACGTTTCCACGAGATGCTTTCGCGCACGGTTTCAACGAGTAGAGCATGGTGAGAAAACAACGGCCGCTCCCCGGCCGGAGTATGCGCGACAACCGTACCCACCGAGTTTTCATCCAGCAGCCGCTCGACCGCGTCGGAATCGCCGGCCAGCGGCGTATAGCGGTTGCCGTTCCAGTTTGTCTTGGCCAGGATCTTCGTCGCGCGGAGGATCGTGCTCGACGGGCGCGGCTCGGTCAAACTCATGGCGGCGATAAAGCACCCCTCGCTCCAGCCGTTGGGCGAGGAGACCAGAAAGCGGCCGGGACGGGGAAGTTGCGCCGCGATCGCGGTAAAGCCGCGCACCGGCTGGCTATAGAACGCAAATGGGAACATCGCTAGGCCTAGCGGGAGTTTACTGCGAAGCGGCCAAGCAGACCTCTAGCAGCCCGTGGTTAAAGTCCCTATTCTGAGGATTGGCGAAAGCGGCAAAAAACCGAGGCCCACAGATGCCCTACAGCGCATTCTCAGCGGCCAGTTGACCATTTGGTATCCCCGCAAAAGAGTC
>VFZW01000343.1 GCA_016871055.1 Acidobacteriota bacterium | reverse complement strand
TGCCAAACAGCTTTGTGAATGTTTCCATCGGTTGCCTCCGGTTGACCAGTCCTTGCAAACCGATCATCCTTCAGCGGCCGATGGAAATCAAATTTCAAATATTTTTGGCTAGCTCTTTTCGCATAGATATTCTTACCGATGAAACAGTCGTCGTTTGTGAAGATTGCGCGCACGGGCAAGCCTTGCGAATCTATCTATCAAAAGAAAATAATAGTAAATAACTTAAGGATAGTGCCCCTGTCGGATGGGAGCTACGTACCTTCCGCCTCCGGATGCGAGCGCGCCCACTCCATATACTCCGCGACGCTTCGAAACGTCTGGTGCTTGTACAACCGCCCCGCGTCCTCGACCGGATAGGTCCAGTTGTAGCTCCAGGAGTCACCCGTTTCCCGCATCCACCGCTGGAGGCGCGCCTCCAGCGCCGCCTGCACCTTGACCGCTTCGGGCTTACCTACCAGGTTCGTCAGTTGCATCGGATCGGACTTGAGATCGTAAAGCACCCACGGCTTGTCCTGATACCGCGCGTACATGTGCGTCGCGGTGCGGACGCCGCGCCAACCGCCGTGCGTGCCATCGCCGGCGAACGGGCCGAAGATCTGAAAGAACGCCGAGTCCGGATGTTTGCCCTTGCCGGTAATGATGGGGCGCGACAGATCCTTGCCTTGCATTGTCGCCGGCACACGGACTCCAGCCATGCCAAGCAGCGTCGGCGCAAAATCGACGTGAGTGAAAAACACATCGCTACGCGTCCCCGGTTTCACGTGCCCCGGCCAGCGCAGAATCCCGGGCACGCGAATCGACTCCTCCCACGGTTTCCGCTTCAAACGCTCGCCTTGTGAGCCGAGCATGTCGCCGTGGTCGCTAGAATAGAGCACGATCGTGTTCTCGCGCAGGCCCAACTCGTCAAGCTTCGCCATCAACCGGCCGACCTGATCGTCGAGCGCCGTCACCATTCCGTAGTATTCGGCGATCGCCTTGCGGTCCGGCACCCGCGCGCCCGGCGCATAGTTGGCGCGCATCGCCAGCGACGCGGCATCGTAGCGCGCCGTATAGTGTTCCGGCGCTTTGTATGGGTCATGCGGCGGTCCCCATTGGACAGTCAAATAGAAGGGGCGATCGTCCTTTTTCACGCCGTCGAGAAATTCAACCGCGATATCGGCCCAACCTTCGGCTTCGAACTTGTTCAGCTTGATCGGCTTCGCCTCGTCGCGGAAGTAGTGATTGTCGAAGTGCCGGTGGCTGCACTGATGCGCGGCCCAGAATTCGAAACCTTGGCGCCGTTCGCCGGGCTGCACAAATCCGGGTTCACGCGGCCCTCCGTCCAAATGCCACTTGCCGACAAATCCGGTTCGATAGCCAGCGTCGCGCAGCACGCGCGCAAAAGACACGTGATCCTCGCGCAAACGCAGATCGTTCGCCATCATCCCATTGCGATGGCAATACTGTCCGGTCAACAACACCGCACGCGCCGGACAGCATACCGGCGTGTTCGCGAACGTGTGATCGAGGATCACGCCTTCGCTCGCCAACTTGTCGATATGCGGCGTTTTCACATCGGAGTTTCCCAGGCATCCGACCGCGTGATAGCGATGCTGGTCCGGCATCAGAAACAGAATATTCGGCCGCCGCGAAGGCGCGGCCACTGCGGCCGATCCAGCCGCGACAAATGCTCGTCGTGAAATCGCCATTTCTGACGAGTCTATACCTTGCCCAGATAGTCCCGCACGGCCGGCGCCAGCGCCAGCATGATCGACCGGCTCTCGGCCGGTTCGAGATCGGAAACCAGAAACACCAGCCATTCGCCTTTTTCAAACGTCGACACATCGTAGCCCTGGCTGTCGCCGGAAAACACATCCACGCCCGCCGCCGACGTCATCGTCAGCAGATCCGTGCGTGTCAGCGACTCGCCGCTCTCGCGCCGCGTCAGCATCACCGAGACAAGCCGCGTGCCGTCGTGCAGCGCCACATGCACGTAGGATCGACCCTTGTACTTGCAGACATGCGCCACGTGCATCGCGAACCGCGCCGGCACATGCTGCTGAATCACCGGCGCCAGGCCGCGTATCTCTACGGGCAAGTCGGAAGCCAACTTCGCGACGGGCGCCGGCGCGCCCTTATATTTCCGCATCACCGCGCAATAAACGTGATCCCGTAAACCCACGCGCAAAATCGAATGCAACCCCGGCTCGGCCGCCGCCGGTATCCGATTCACCGTGATCATTTTTGCACGTAGAAGAATCCGAAGAAACCAGCCGCGACCGCCGCCGCGGCCGCGGTCCAGACCAGCGCGCGCGGACGGCGCGATTGCAATCCGGCCCGCACCCGCGTATCCAGGCCCGGCGGCAACCCCTCGCTGTAATAGGCATCTCGCAAACGGTCGCTCATGCCGCGCCTCCAATTCCATAGTCTTTCGCCAACACATCCAACTTCTCGCGCAACTGCGCGCGCCCGCGGCTCAACCGGCTCATGACCGTGCCGACAGGCACGCCGATCGCCTCGGCCGCTTCCTTGTAACTCAACTCCTAGATATCGCACAGCATTACGACGGTGCGGTACTCTTGCCGCAGCGAATCGAGCGCGTCCAAAACCTCTTCGTTCGTCAGCCGGTCGGGTATCGATGGCTTGGCGACCAGTTTCTGCTCCACAAACTCTTCATCTGCGCGAAACAGCCGCACGCGCCACCAACTTCTTCGCTCATGATCGACGCAATGAAACAAGATCTTGAACAGCCACGCCTTGCAGTTCTTGCCCCGCTCAAATTTGCCGAACGACCGCCACGCCTGTAGGAAAACCTCTTGCGTCACGTCCTGCGCCTTCGACCGATCTCGCGTCAAACGCACCGCCGCGCGATAGATCTCCGGTATCCATACAAGAGCCTCGGCTTCGAACCGGGCGTCGCGCTCTTTCACGAACGCGCCGCCGTCCAGCGCGGCATTCCAGGTTGCCATCTTACAGGTATCATCCGCGCGCGCCGCTGTTTATTCCAAAAAATTGCGCCTCCCACGCCTCGATCTTCTTTCGCAGCGCCAGCGCCACCTCGGGGAACTCGTAGTACAGATCCCTTGTTTCGCCCGAGTCCTTCGACAAGTCGTACAAGTTGTTGATCGACCCATCGACCACGTATTTCCACTTCCCGCTCCGCACCGCCACGGCGCGCTGACCCGGCCGGTTGATCCGCCAGAACAGATCACGCTCGATCTCCTTGCCATTCAGCAACGGCGTGAGATCCACGCCGTCGAATGGTTCCCCGGCCGCCGCGCGCACGCCGCACGCCGCCGCGATCGTCGCTGTCAAATCCATCGACATCGCCGCCTGCCGGCTCGTTTTTCCCTTCGGCAGCTTGCCCGGCCAGCGCAGCAGCGCGGGAACGCGCAGACCGCCTTCCCACAACGTCGCCTTGCCGTTACGAAACGGCCCGCCGTCGCTCAACCGTTCCCCGCCGTTGTCGTTCGTGAAGATCACCAGCGTGTTGTCCGCCAGGCCGTTGCGGTCGAGCGCCGAGAGCACCTTTCCCACCGCGCCGTCCATCGACTCCAGCATCGCCTTGTACTCATTGCCGCGCGTACCGTCGTACCAGGTCTTCAACTCGCGCACGCTCTCCGGACGGCCCGGCGCCTGGAACGGCCAGTGCACCGCGTTGAACGGCACGTACAGAAAGAACGGATTCGCGCGATTGGCGTCGACAAACCGGACGGCGCGCGCCGCGATCAAGTCCGTCAAATATCCGGGCGCGCGCGACTCCTTCAGCCCATCGTAGAGATCGTAGTTCTTGAATCGATCCTCCTTCGAGTACATGTCGGTGTTACCGCCGCGGATTCCGAAGTACTCATCGAAGCCGTGATGAATCGGGTTGAACTCGGCCGCCAATCCCAGATGCCACTTGCCGTGAATCGCCGTTTTGTATCCGGCGCTCTTTAGCAGCCGCGCGATTGTTGCGTGCTTCGGAGACAGCCCGAGATTCTTGTCGGTCGCCATCAACGCCCACTCCAGCGCGCGTCCGTAGCGCTGCTGGTAACGCCCCGTCATCAGACCGCAACGGGTCGGCGTACACACCGGCCCGTTCGAATAACAGTCGGTCATCTTCACGCCTTCGCGCGCCAGGCGGTCGATATGCGGCGTGCGAATGTCGGGAGAGCCATAACAGCCCAGATCGGCCCATCCCATATCGTCGCTCATGAACAACACGACGTTCGGGCGCTGCGCCGTTTGCCCCGCCAGAGCCATGGAGAGAAACGTTCGTCGATCCATCATGCGATCACCCTCGGCGGCGGATTTTTCTTCAGCATCGTCTCCCATTCGGAGTACAACTTCGACAGCTCGCGTGTGACTTCCGGGTACTTCCAGGACACGTTCACGCGTTCGCCAAGGTCTTTCGAAAGATCGTACAACTGCTCAAACTCACCGCCCGCGATCCACTTCCAATTCCCTTTGCGGCACGCGCGCTGGACGCGCTCGGCGCGATTGATCCGCCAGAAAAACGTCCGCGGAAATTCCGTTTTCTCGCCCTTCAGAACGCTCAGCAGACTGGCGCCGTCGAACCCTACCGAAGAAACGCCGCACGCCTCGGCGATCGTCGCCGTGAAATCCATCGACATCGCCGCCTGCTTCGACGTCTTGCCCGCCGGCACCACCGATGGCCACTTTACGATGCCCGCCACGCGAATTCCGCCTTCCCAAAGCGTGGCCTTGTGATGGAAGAACGGCCTGTTGTCGGAGAGCCGTTCGCCCCCGTTGTCGTTGGTGAAGATCACGAGGGTGTTCCGCGTGAACCCTTTCCGTTCCAGAGCCGACAGCACCGCGCCGACAGCGCCGTCAACGGCCTCCAGCATCGGCTTGTAGTCGTCCTTCCGCGTGCCGTCGAACCACGTCGGGCGCGTGCGCACGTCGCCCGGACGCCCCGGCGCCTGAAACGGCCAGTGCACGGCGTTGAATGGCAAGTAGAGAAAGAATGGCGCGGCTTCGCTTTGCGCATCGATGAACTTCACCGCGCGGTCGCGAATCAACTCCGTCGAGTAGCCGTCCACCTTCACCGGCTTGGTGTCTTCGTACCAGTCTTCTTCGTTGTTGATTTCTTTGTGCGAGTAGTGATCGACGTTGCCGCTGAGTAATCCAGCAAAGGTCTCGAAGCCGTGGCGATTCGGACCGAACTCGGGCTCATATCCTAAATGCCATTTGCCAAACAGCGCCGTCTTATACCCGGCGTTCTTCAACAACGTCGCGATCGTTGTATTGTGTGGCTCTAAACCGTAACCTTTGACGCCCGGGCCAAGCGCCCACTCAAGCCCGAAGCGCTGCTGATAGCGTCCGGTCATAAGTCCGCAACGCGTCGGCGTACACACCGGGCCGTTCGAATAACAATCGGTCAGGCGTACGCCGCCCCGCGCGATGCCGTCGATATGCGGCGTCGAAATGTCCTTCGAACCGTAGCAGCCCAAATCGGCATAGCCCATGTCGTCGGTCATGATCAGCACGACATTCGGCCGGCTCGCCGGTTGCGCCCCAACGCCCGCGCCGATCGCGCCGAGAAATTTTCTTCGCGTCCACATCGTCCCTGAATTCTATCGCGTGGGATAATGCCCTATCGATGCAGCCCATGGGCAGAGAAAAAATCCTGCGCGCGATCGCGATCGCGTTTGCGCTCCTGCTGTTCGGCTATCAAGCCTCGATTGCGTTCATTCTCTATGAGCACGCCCGCTGGCCGGAGACGTTCGCGCATCCCGGTTTCTCTCTTGGCAGTCCATGGCCCAGCGTAGTAAGCATCCAGGACCAACACGCCATCGATGCCGGCCTCAAGAAGGACGACACCATTGAGACCGTTCAGGGCCAACCGTTCAAGGGCAGCAATTCGTTGCGTGCCGCAATCGACAAGTTATTTCCGGGCGACCGGATCCGAGTCACGGTCGCGGGCCGCGAAGGCGAACTTTCCTGGCAAGTACCTGCAATGGAGCGAGCTCCGCCTGGACGAATTCTGTTCATCGCGTTTTTCAACCTCCTCATTCCTCTTCTTTGCCTGGTTACCGGTTGTTGGACGGTGATCGCCAAGCCGCGCGATCCGCAAGCCTGGCTGCTGTTTTTCATGCTCTCGGCCTTCAGCCACATGCCGAATTTGTTCGCGGATATCCCGTCCACCTTTGGCATGTGGCGCACGTTCTTCCTTCTGCTCCACACATTCCTGAACGCTGCTTGGCCGCTTGGCATGTTCGCGTTCGCTTGGCACTTTCCACGGATTGAGGCAAGGCAACAAAAGCTGCGTTGGTTCTTCCGTGCCTACGCCGCTATCCTGTGCGTGGCCATTCTACTCGCAGTCGTCCGCGACTACTTCATGCTGACCGAAGGCGCTTCGGCCGCGTCCGCGATCTCCAGCATCAACCGCGTATTCAGTTCGTGGCTCGCCTACATGATGATGGCCGCCGTAAGCTGTTTCTTCGCGCTCTTCAGCTACAAGATGTTCGCGCTGAAAGACGCGGACTCGCTACGGCGGATGCAGACGATCCTTTGGGGCGTCGGCGTCGCTCTCACGCCCCTCTTCTTGTTGATCTCCTTCGCGCTCGCCACCGGCCGTGACGTGAACCGGTTCCCCGAATACGTCATCGTCCCGGCGATGCTCGCGCTCATTCTCTTCCCAATCACACTCGCCTACGTCATCATCGTCTACCGCGCGTTTGGCCTCAGCATGGTGATTCGCCAGGGCCTCCGCTACGCGCTCGCGCGCAGAGGCGTGCGCCTGATGCAGATCGCCCTCTCCATCGCGGTGATGATTACGGCCGCCACGCTTGCGACAACGCCGGGCATCAATCGACCGCGCGTCGTCTTGGTGATAAGCGCCGGAGTGGCGTCGGTTTTGCTGTTGCGCCGCATCGCCGGGATCGTCGCGGGTTGGGTGGACCGCCGTTTCTTCCGCGAAGCCTACGACGCCGAGCAACTGCTGAGCGGCTTGAGCGAGGACGTTCGCTCGATCGTCGAAACGCGCCCACTGCTCGAAACCGTCGCAACGAAACTCACCGCCGCGCTTCACGTCGACAAAATCGCCATGATGCTCGCCGACGGCCCTCGCTTCGCGCCTGCATTTGCACTCGGGACCGACGCCGCGCCGATCGACGCAGGTTCACGCATCGCGGCGACTTTGCAGCGCGAACGCACGCCGTTGCATGTCTACTTCGACGACAGCGGCTCGTGGCTGCGTCGCGAAAACATCGGACCCGCCGAACAAGCGTGGCTCGAAGGATCGAGCGCGCAACTGCTTCTCGCGCTCGCGGTGAAAGAGAAGCTTCTCGGCTTCATTGCGCTCGGCCCCAAACGGAGTGAAGAGCCTTACACGCCCAACGACGTGAAGCTGCTGCAGACCGTCGCCGCGCAGACCGGACTCGCTCTCGAGAATTCCCAGCTCACCGCCGCCGTCGCCGATGCCATTGCCCAGCGTGAACGCCTTAATCGCGAAATCGAAATCGCACATGAGG
>VFZW01000342.1 GCA_016871055.1 Acidobacteriota bacterium | reverse complement strand
GTCTTCAGACGCGCGTGATTATCCTCGCGCGCAGCCTCAATCAACTCCTGCAGCAGATGCATCTGGGCCCACAGCACCAGTCCGCCGAGCAATACCACGAGTGCCTTCATGCCAACTCCTAACGGCTGTGAATTCGAACCGCCGCGCGCGTAATCGCGGCCAGGTTCACCGTACCGCACATCACCATCGACCGCGCCAATTCCGACTGCAACATCTCGATAACCTGCTGCGCGCCTTTGTCACCATACGCCGCCAAACCCCACAACACCGGCCGCGTGATCAGCACCGCGCGCGCCCCCAACGCCAGCGCCTTCAAGATATCTGTACCGCGCCGGAAACTCCCATCGGCGAACACGGGCACGCGCCCGGCGACGACGCTCGCCACACTGGGCAGCGCATCAATCGTCGTGGCAACACTTCCCGCGGGCAGCGCCCGGTAGTTTGATACGACGATTCCAGCCGCGCCACGGTTCACCGCGTTCGCAGCCTCTTCGGCCTGCATGATGCCCTTCACAACAACCGGGATTTTCACCGCTTTGCGTACGGCCTCAAACTCCGCCCAGTCGTTCAGTGTGTAGAAAAGCGCCTTGCAGCCAAGCCCAGCCGCAGCTTTCGCTTGCTCGGCATTTTCGACTTGCACGAACAGCGGCGTCTTCGCCTCAGCCGCAAGTTTGTCCAATGCTACCGACGTCTTCGACGCGACGACGACAGCCGCCTTTCCGGCTGACGCACCACGCACCGTAGCCAGTTCTGCGCCGGCGTGAAACCGAGCCTGCAAGGAAGCCGGCCCGACTAGTATCGGCGCAAACAACTTTTCGCCGAAGAGATCGACCGACAAATCGAGCGCGCGCACATCCCGCATCCGATACCGGAACGTAATCTTATCGAACGCTTTTGCATCGGAGCCGGCGATCTCGCTAAACACCGCGGGCGCAAGACTCCGCCGCGCCATCTCTTCGAACTCATACGTGTTGACCAGTTCGTTGTAAGGCGCGATGCGCCCGGCCGGCTCGCCCTTCAACGTCTGCAGCAACAACGAAGTGCGGCGCGTGATCACGGGAAATCCATCCTCACCAACGATCGGTTGATCGACGCCAGTGTCGGCCGTCCCGTCGCCATCATCGCCTGCTTTAACTCCGCTTGCATCAACTCCAACATCTTTTGCGCGCCCTGCGGCCCATACGCCGCCAATCCCCATCGCGGCATCCGGCCCAGACACACCGCCGACGCTCCCAGCGCGAGCGCCTTCAAGATGTCCGTCCCGCGCCGGATTCCGCTGTCAAACAAAATCGGCACGCGTCCGCCAACCGCCTCGGCAATCTCCGGGAGAACCTCGAGCGTAGACGGGCTGTAATCAAGCCCGCGGCCGCCATGATTGGAAACATACACCGCGTCAAGGCCGTGCTCCACGGCCAACTTCGCGTCCTCGGCCGAGATGACGCCCTTGATCACCATCGGCACCTTGATCATCGCGCGCAGTTGCGCGAACATGCCCCAGTTGTAGAACATGCGCGTTTCTTGAATGCGGTACGGATTCGCCGCCGTCTGCCGCGTGGAAGCGCGCCGCACAACAGGACTCCCCAAGAGATTGCGATCATGTTGCGCGCGCTCGTACATCGGCGCCTGCTGGTCGATCGTAACCACGATCGCTTTGCAGCCCGCCTCTTGCGCGCGGTCCAACAACTCGCGATTCGACTCCATATCCTCGCGCGCGTACAGTTGAAACCACATCGGCGACGGCGCCGCCGGAACCACTTTGTCCACCGGTATCGACGTGTTCGTGCTCAGAATCATCGGCGTATTCGACGCGGCGGCGGCGGCCTGATGCATCGCGATCTCGCCGTCGGGATGCAACTGCACCTGCGCCGCGGTCGGCGAGATCAGGATCGGATACTCCATCTTGATCCCAAGAATCTCCGTTGCCGTATTGACAGTCCCGGACGTAACAACACCCGGCAGCAACCGCACCCAATCGAACGCCTCGCGGTTTCGCCGCATGGTGAATTCGCCGTCGCTGCCATATGCGGTGTAGTCGTAGTTGTACCGTGTCAGTTTCGCGAACGCCACCGGCTCAAAGTCGAGCGGCGTCCTCAGCTCATCAAGCCTCGGCACGCGCGAATGATCGCGAAATGGATCCAGTTGTCCGCGCAACAGCGGAGACCCCGCCAGCGCCGCGGCGAACGAGCGGATCGCCGCCCGGCGATCCGCTCTAACCTTCCATCTGGAGTCGGCGCCCGCCACTAAAACGACAACCGATCCTTTTTCTCTTCAAGCTTCGCCGAATCGATCCCAGGGACTTTCTTCAAGTCCGCCAGCGATTTAAATGGGCCGTGCTTCTCGCGATAGGCAATCACCGCGGCCGCCGCCGACCGCTTCAGCCCCAGCGTGCTCTCCAACTCAATCGCCCGGCATTCGTTGACCTTCAACTTCGCCACTGTATCGGCGGGATAGTTTTTCACCAGATACTCGAAGATCTCGGCCAACTCCGCGTCCGGCGCTTTCATCCCGAGTCCCGCCATCTTATTCATCGTTGCCTGCCAGCCATCGCGGTCCTGTTTGAGCGAGTACGACTTGGCGGCCTCATGGCACCGCGCGCAGTGTTTCTCCATGAGCGCCTGCACTTGTCCAAACGAAGCCGCTGCCGCGGCAACATACAACACGAGTTTCAAACTGCTCTCCTTATTTTTCGATCGCTACACCGAATGCATATAGAGTACCGTCGTAGGTCTGCACATACAACTGGCTCCCGCCGGACGATAACCCACCGCTGCCCGAGAACGACGTGATCGATTTGCCGCTGCTCCAGATGTCCTTGCCGTTCGACGCGTCCAGGGCGTACAACACCGCCGGCGTCGATTGCGCCGCCGTCGTGCGAGCGTCCCTGCCGCGCTTCTCACCAGTCGAAAGAGCGAACACTACATTGTTGACGACTATGGGAGTGGCAGGTGTTACCCTTTCGCGCGAGGTCCAGCCCGCGCTCGCCGCGGGCACGCCGTTCTGATCGGTGACCTTCCAAGCCACGATGTTCTTGCCGGTCGATCCCGCGATCCAACGAACCGCGCCGCCCGCCTCGGTCCAGGTCGCCAGACCCGTCACGGCTTCGCTTCCCGCGCCCCTGGCCACCGGCGTCAACGCAGTATCGAATATTTGTAACGAACCGTCCTTCGACGCCGCCGCGACAAATGTCTTCGACTTGTGCTGGAACACGACCGGCGCGCTGGTAAACGGAAACGCGGCCTTATACGACTGCTTAGGCGCCAATGTTGCCGGCGCCAACGCCGCGATCTCGCCCGCAGCCGTCGCGACATATACCTCGCCGTCGCCGCCGAACGCGGCCAGGCCGCCCGCGATCGGCGAGCCCGGCATCCATTTCGACACATTGCCGTTTTCCAACGTCAGCGCCCACAAACCATCCGGGATCTTGCCGCAGCCGCGGCCAGTCACCGCATAGCCAACCTCGTCGATGACCGAAAAACCCGTCGCGCTGGCGTTAGCCGGCAGGAATGGCACACCCGCCTTCGGCTCTTCGCCGTTTGAGACATAGCCAGTATGAAATGTGCCATCGCTGGCCAGCATGTGCAACACCACCGCACGCCGAACGAAACCGGGGCCGCCGGGCCTGCCCGGGCGCGGCTGCGGAGCTTCCTTCAAAGTAACCGCGCCGGCAAACGGTTCCCCAACGCCGCTTGTCGGTTGTCCGCCGCGCCGTCCGCCGAAGCCGCCGCCAGCGCCGGGGAACTCCGACGCCGTCGGCCGTGTGATCGACGCAACGCCGCCCGGGCAATCGAAAGTGCCCGCGGGCGTCGGCGTCTTTACCAATTTCGACTGCCATTCGACCAACCCAAGATCGCTATCCATGCCGACGGCAGTGTTCCCCGCCCCCGCAACGAAAGCGTAGGAGCGGAATCCGCGATGGCTGATGAACCGGTCCATCAACACGGCGGAGCCGAGCGTGTAGGTACCCGCCGGCGCCATGATGAGCTTCTTCTTCCACAAAAACTCAACCTTGCCGGCCGCGACGGTCTTAGTGTTGATCTTTGCGTCGGCGCGCACCCAACCGGTCCGCTGCGCGTCATTTCCCGCGGTGGTCCAATCGGCGCCCCCTCGAAATTGCGCGACGGCAAGAACGCCGGAAACCGCGGCGAAAGCCAGCAAACGTGAGGTGTGCATCTTGCTGTTTACTCTATTACGAACCGTCTGCTCGATACAACTTTCCGGCTGCAATTCCGTCCACCAGAACCAAATTCGTGAAAAAATCGTCGGGCGATCCCGCTCTACAGTCCAGGAGAATAACATTTGCCACCTGCCGCCAGAGTCACCGATCTCCATACCTGCCCATTAACCGACCCGAAACCTCATGTCGGGGGACCCATTCTGCCACCAGGATGCCCCACGGTCCTCATCGGCGGCCTCCCGGCGGCACGTGTAACAGATTTGGCGACATGCGCTGGACCGCCGGACATGATCGTACAAGGATCGACCACTGTGCTAATCGGCGGCCGCCCAGCCGCTCGGATGGGCGATCCGACGGTCCACGGCGGTGTAATTGTCACGGGCTCTTCAAATGTGATGATCGGCGGCTAACGCGCCAGTTCTTCCTGAATCGCAGCCGCAATCCTCTGCGCATGATAGCCGACCCGATTGTTCTCGGTCCCCTCCACCATCACGCGCGCCAGCGGCTCGGTTCCCGAAAACCGCACCAGCACGCGCCCGGCCGCGCCAAACTCCGTCTCGCATTCCCGAATCGCCGCCTGGACTGTCTCCAGTTCGTCGATCGGCCGCTTCCGCCCGAACCGCACGTTCACTAGATTTTGCGGTAGAACTGTTAACTCACCGGCCAGTTCATCCAGCGACTCACCTTTCCGCACCAGCACTTCAAGCACCCGCAACAACGTTAGGATTCCGTCGCCCGTCGTCGCCTGCCGGTGAAAAATCACGTGCCCCGATTGTTCTCCGCCGATCACAGCGCCCCGCCGGACCATCTCTTCCAACACGTATTTGTCGCCAACCGCCGTACGAACTAACTCGATTCCCCGCCGCCGCAGTGCCAGTTCAAGGCCTAGGTTCGACATCACCGTCGCCACCACCGCACGCCCCGGCAACAAGCCGCGCTCATCTAGGTCTGAACCACACATAAGCAGAACGTCATCGCCGTCGATGGCCCGGCCCGACGAACAGGCAAACATCGCCCGATCCGCATCGCCGTCAAAAGAGACGCCGAGGTTGGCGCCGTGCGCGACAACCGCTTCGCGCATGTCATCGGTATGGAGCGCGCCGCAGTCGAAATTGATGTTCCGCCCATTCGGCGTGCAGTGCAGCGAGATCACCTCCGCTCCTAATCGGGTCAACAACTCCGGCGCATGGTACGACGCCGCGCCGTTACCGCCATCGATCACCATCCGCCAGCCGTCCAATCGATACGGAAATGTCGATGCCAGAAAATCGGCATAGGCTCCGCCGGCCTGCGGAATCGTCGTGTCGGCCTTCTCGGCCGGTTCCTCGCGGAGCGCCAGAATCCGCCGCTCCAGCTCCAGTTCTTCGCTGTCGGGCAGCTTGTATCCGGAATGCGAAAACAGTTTCAGGCCGTTATCGCCGAACGGATTGTGCGACGCCGAAATCATCAGCCCGGCCTTGTAATCGCCATGTTTGGTCAGCCACGCAACACCAGGTGTCGGCAGCACACCCGGCATTTCGTAGCCAACCCCAGCACGAGCCAATCCGGCCGCTACGAGCGAAGCCAACTCCGGTCCGGACTCGCGCGTGTCCATCCCGATTAAGACCTTCGCACGCGCCCCGGCCCACTCGCCTAGCGCGCGGCCAAACGCAAACACCGTCTCCGGATCGAGCGGATACTGGCCCGCCACGCCGCGAATCCCATCCGTGCCGAACAACTGGCGGCTCATGACTACTGTTCCAGCGCCCTAAGACGCTCAACCACTAAATGCACCCGAACGGTCGAATTCCCCTCAATCCGCACCTGCGGATCGTCGACGAAAGTCGAAGTCTTAAAATCCGACTCGGAGACAACGCCCATCAACTCAATCGGATCGGTGTCCACCGACTGCGCCTGTTCGACCCGGCTCTTCGGTCCGACAATCCGCAGAAACGCCGGCGACACTTCTTGTTTGGCGATTCGATACCCAGTCGCCGGATTGCCCGCGTAACGAATCTGCACCGGCACGTCCCGCGCAAACCGTTCCTCAAACTTCATGCGGATCTGCGTCGGCGTCGCCCGCTCCAGCGATAATCCCGCCGGCAGCCGCACAGCCTTGCTGTCCAAATTGAAGGTTCGCTCGCCGGGACGCGTCACACTCTCCAGATCGACAATTACAGTTGCGTCCTTTAGGAACGAGTCCTGCATTTTCCCGGCCGGCCCGTGCACCAACAGCTTCACACGGTTCACCATGTCGCTGGAAACTTCGTACGCCTTCGGAAAATTGCGGTACTCCACCGGAACGTCGATCGCTGTCGCCAACTCCTGTTCGCCGACAATCGCCAGCCATAACAGCGACGCGATAAGCACGCTCATCGCCTTCGCGCCCAGATTGTCGGTGAACAGGTGCATCATGCAGGCTCTTCCCCCTTCTCCACCGGCGTGGCCGTTCCGCCTGGTCGGCCAAAGTCCCGCCGAGTTAAGCACTCCTGCACCCGGTCGATTGATACGTTGTACTCGATCTCATTCCGGAACGCGACCGAAATCCGGCCCGTCTCTTCGCTCACGATCAGCGACACACAGTCGGCCTCTTCTGTAATTCCGATCGCCGCGCGATGCCGCGTGCCGAGATTTCGCATCAACTCCGGATTCATCGTCAACGGCAAGAAGCACGCCGCCGCGGCAACCCGGTCGCCCTGAACAATCACCGCGCCGTCGTGCATCGCCGATCCCGGATGAAAGATCGCCAGCAGCAGATCGCGCGATACCGCGGCGTCTAAAGCCACACCGCTCTCGATGAAAGTCCGCAACCCGACTTCGCGCTCGACGACGATCAACGCGCCCGTACGCTGCTGCGCGAGCTGCTGGATTGCCAGCAACAACTCTTCCACCGTCTCGCGCCGATGCAGGCGCGTGCTCCAGCCAATCACCCGCCGCTGCCCGATTCTCGCCAGCAGCCGGCGGATTTCGCTCTGAAACATAACGATAAATCCAAACGCCGTATATGGCGCTAGTGTCGCCAGGAGCGTCCGCAATAATTCCAACTTCGCGTACACCGCTACCAGATAAGCGAAGGCGAGTATTAACAATCCCGCCAACATCGCCGCCGACCGCCGGCCGCGGACGATCATGATGAACTGATAGATGATGATCGCCGTAATGAGAATATCCACCCCCGCGGTCCAGTCGAACCGCGTGAGCTGCCCGGAGATTCGTTCCAGGAGTACTTGCATGGCGATTACTTCTATCATCCTCTAAAACAAGCGATATCCAAAATGTGCCACGATATCTTTCACACCATGCGGCTCTTCCTAACTCTGACCGT